>NZ_LT630003.1:3748333-4074166 GCF_900105615.1 Lacrimispora sphenoides JCM 1415
TCATGGTGCCATCCTGGCTTCCGTCATTGACAAAAATCAGTTCATAGTCCCAGTTAAGTTTATTTAAAATTCTGGCCGTTTCCTGATAGAACTGGTCAAGTGCCAGTTCCTCGTTGTAGCATGATACCACGACCGATATTGTTTTTCCCATATGTGCCTCCTATGAATCAAGTGGATATGCTATTGATTATCATTTGCTTTCTTTTTTATATAACATTGTTCAAATTCTGTCAATGCCCGTGCTGATTTTTCGCTGTAATCCCCATTCACCTCTACCGCAGCCAAAAGGTTTCCATTATCATAACACACAGGTACCAGTTTTCCCCATTCGATCAAATCCCTGACCAGGGTATAGGAACGGTTCTCTTCTCCCGTATAGCCTGCCTGGACATAAACATAATCTGATTTTGCATAATCCATAAATTCCACGAAATAATCCATTTTCTTTACCAGGGCCACATTTCCCCATACCCCGGTTATATCATCATAAGACTGAACGTTACATGGGAATGCCAGTACATCCGGATGGTCTCCAATGGCAATGAGACGGGTTTCCGGGTCGGCAGCAAGGATATCCCATACCTCTCCATTTCCCTTTGATACCATGTCCTGTCTGGCGGCTTCCTGATGGTTATAATAGCCTTTATGACGAAATGACACAGGTGTAAAGCCAAGGCTCCAATTCCAGCTGGTCATGGCTGTAAAAAACACAGCAAACATAAGGACCCAGACTCCGGCTCCTACGCCTCCCCGCCAGACAGTCTTTTCCCCTGTTTCAACCGCTGCCTTTAAGACATAGACCGCTGTAAGTACATAGAACAGCATGAAATAATTCCCGTCAACCTGGGTCAGCATACCTAAACTGATAAGATTGACCACCAAAAACGGTACATAGATGACTTTTAAGAAAACGGACAGCTGAGATTTTTTCCCTCTATCCACATTCTTGCCGTAAAAACAGCTTACAATCCACAATAAGAGAAGAAAGTACAGCAGGAATCCACCCCAGGCGAGGATCACATGATCCATATCCTCTCCTACAGGGCAAAAGAAAAATCCATGAAGCCGGTTTGCCAGGTGTACGGTCCTTTCCTTTAGGGACATTCCGGAGCCGGAATTGGGTATGGTATTAACCATGAACGGATATTTTAGATGAAATCCTATCCTTGTAAGAAGGGAGGAGAACACCGAGGTAAGGGGAAGACCTGTTAATACCTGAGTTCTTGCCCAGATACCTCCTAAAGCCAAAAGTGCGCCTGCCACAACTGCCAACCCACCGGTATTTCCCCCTTCCGCTCCGAATTTGGGAAGCAAAAACTTCCCTAACAGATATAAAAATCCCATTCCAAAGACAGCGGTGGAAAAGATCAGAGCCGTTGGTTTTAAAGTCAGACTGAGAAAAAAGGCCGCTGTGCCGTAGCCCAGATAACGCCAGGACTTTTGCCCCGCTTTTATATAGCACAGCAGGTAATACAACATGATCTCCTGAACAAGCAGCGTAATGATATCGCTTTTGGCTGTGACTGCCATATTCATTATACCTGGAACTCCTGACAACAGGGCTGCCAAAAAGACCGCCTGCTCCCGCTTCATATAAAACCGTCCGATTTTGTAACCCATAAGAAGGACTCCCAGAGACAGCCACAGATTGATTGAGGTCACAAAGCTATAGGAAGGAAGCTGGGACAGGGGCAGAGTTAAAACCTCAAAGCCTTTGGAGTAGGTGTAGACGATCCCTATGGTTCCCAGATTTTCATAAATCCCATGTCCATTGTCCAGGATATACCGGGACCTGACCCCATACCACAGGCTGTCGTAATCCACGGCAATGTTAAGCCGCCCCGCCTGGAGGCACACCATGGTCAGGAGAAATGCCAGTAAAAAAATCTCTTTGCAGCTGAAAGCCAAACCAGACCCATTCCCTTCGCCTCCCAGACTGGACCTTCCGACAAGAAGCAGGATCCCGCCGCTGATAAAGACAAACACGGTCAGATGACCGATAGCGCCAATGCCAACAGCCGACATGAAGCAAAAGATAACGATGAGAAAGACAGCACCGGTAAGAAAGTCAGATGCCACCCCGTCATCCTTTGGAAGTTTCCATAAGGATACCCGGAGAAAACGTCCAAAAAACAGGATATAAGCCAGATAAAGACCGGATACAAGCACCGGGACAAAGGCCACATGCGCCCACAAAAAGACGGCCGTAATAAGGACCGCCGCCACAAGTTTCTGTATGTTCTTAGGGAATAAAAACCCTGTCAAACAGAAGGCAGCAAACAGCTCTGCCGTCTCTGCCATCATGGTCTTATATTCCCTCTGGTTCATAATCCACTGAAAAACTTCCTGGTTTAAAATCTGATTCAGAGAATACAGGATCCCTGCCGCTGAAAATACCATAAACAGCAGGACTCCATATTTATGTTTCTGCAATCGACCCATAAAAACCCCCGTCTGTCATTTTGTATACTGATGTAGCTACCGGATCAGTTACCGTTTAAGATCATTCCGGAATACACTGTATCCGTTTTCCTTTAATATCGTAAGCGCACTCCGCACCTTGGCCCCACTGTCAGACCGGCTGGTTCTGTATTCAAAACCGGCCCGCAGTTCATCATCCGTGACTGATTCAAAGTTTAATGCTAACACCGCCATTCCTTCAAAGCTGTCTCTGCGGTTAGGGGCCTTTTTTATCTCTGTATATGTGGTGTAGCAGTTTCCTGCCAGAAACATCACACAGGCCCCGCAGGCAGCGATCCTAAGGAAAGTCTTACCCTTACTCTTCCACTGCTTCGATAATAAAGCAAAGGTCAGCAAGATCCCAAGGATCCCGGACTGGAACTGAAGGGCATATCTTGAGCTTAAGCCGTAATTTTCCTGAAGGAATATCCACCTGGACAAGAGAATGAGCACGTGGTTCAGTCCACCCGATATTATGAGAATGGCAGGCAGAACCGTCTTCTCATACAGGCGGTACCGCAGATTTAACCATAGCGCAAACAGATACAGCAGGATAACCAGAAAACCAAGGATCAAAAACGGTGTATTGGTCCGAAAGATGTACTCAGCCTGCTCCCCTTCTATGACCATGGAGGAAAAAGACTTTACGAAAAAGCGGACAAAAAAACCGGGTGTATCTCTCAGCTGGACAAGAAGAGGCACGGTCGCCGGGGCCGCATGGTCTTCCACCGCATAGGCATTGCTCCACAAATAAAGGAGAAGAGGAATCAGTGCACAGAGGCCGTATAACCCCCAGTCCTTTCTCGAATCGCCCTTTTTTAACAGGAACATGAGACCGCAGGCTATTATTACCGTCACCGAATAGATTGCACAGTAGGGGCCTGCCACCAAAAGCGTTGTAAAAAACGGAAGAAGCATGAGCTTTACCCTGTCATATTTCTTTTCCTGTCTGCTCCATACCCGGTCCATCACCTCATAATGATAATAGAAGCAGGCAAAAGACAGAAAATGGGCCCAACCGCTTCCATTGGTCAGCATTTCCCACTTATTAAGGCTGAAAAGTACGATCATTAAAGCCCCAAACCAGCCAGGAGAAACCTTCCTGCGGCAGCAGTAGCTTCCCAGGGCCAAGCCGGAAAGTCCAAGGGCCAGGACGCCTAACACACGGTCAAACATGGTGTTGTATCCGAAAAGTGATACATTAAGGATCCTTCCCAGATAATTGACCGGAATCCTGGTCAGGACATCCGGCACAAAGAACTTAGCCGGATTCCATACGTCAGGCAGATAACTGTTTACAAGGCGGACGTAATCGGTATAGATTCCGTCACAGGTTGCCGTAAAGATATACCAGAGGCCAAAAACAGTCCCCAAAAGGGGAAACAGGCCGTACAGATACTTTCTATTCATGCGTTTCTCCTATGCCCTTAATTTGCGGTTATGGAAGCAACGACGGAGAGGTGCTTTTCTCCTCTTTGCTCCGATGCATTTTCGTAGTAAAAGTTGCTTTCAAACGTAAGCTCCGTAACCTGAAAGGCTGTCGTGTCAATTTCAGCTGTTACCGTATTGGAAGTAATGGGAATGACCTGGTTTTCTGTTCCATTTATGGTCACAGTAATCTGTTCCAGGCCGGTAATAACGCCGGGATAATAGAATTTAAATCCGATCTTGCCTTCTTTCCCTGCCATGATCCGGACTTTAGCGCTTTCATCCAGCCAACCGTCCCCATAACAGCCATAGACCGGCTCAAATTTTAAGTTCCGGACAAATTCCGTTACATCCTGAAATGCGTTATGGGCCGGGTCTTCCCTCAGTATCAGCATGTTTGGAGTTACCAGGCCGATATCGTGGATGGATTCAATAAAAGTAACTTCGGTTCCTTCTGCCAGCCGTTCTTTATCAAAGGTTTTGAAAAAGGTCCTGGCAGTAAAATCGCTCATCTCGTAGGAATTGCCGATGATGTAAATTTTCTTTCCGAATATCTCAGCCTTATATTTCCCGAAAGTCTCTTCTGCCAGGGAATTGTACCTAAGCTGGGAGGACCAGTAATAAAGATTCTCGTATTTCCCCCGGTAAAAACTTTCTACCGGAAGCATGAGAATGCCGTAAAGCAGAAACAGACCGCAGTATATCAGAGGCCTGGTACGCTTTACCACACCGCACATGTAAGCTACAAATAGCCACGCCGCTGTCATGGAAACATAGATCCACCGGGTCTCCACCCTTATGGTGACGCTTGAAGAGCCGATGCACAGGGCGATAAATAAAAGAAACAAGCAGATTACAGGAAGACGTTTTTTAAGCTGCTTCCGTTCCCGTATAACTGTTACAAGAAAAATCACGGTCATAATAAGGAGAAAGAAATCTGCAAACACTACAAGAACATGAACCCAGTAAGGCGATCTTCCCCAGCTAAGTCCATTTAAATGATCAGGGCCTGCATTGATTCCAAATAAGTAAAGCACCTGGCTTAAGGCATACCGGATGGTTTCCGAAAGATGGAAGGTATCCGCCACATCCGTTCCGCCTGTCCCTGCCGGAGAAATACTTCCGATGGTAAGAAAGCGGATCGCCTGAACCACCAGGAACGACCCGGTAATGCTAAGCCACGGCTTTAGACTCCTCTCCTTTTTCATGAGAAACGCGGCATAAAATAAGGGCAGAAGCACCATATAGCGTTCATGAATGAAGCAGACAGAGAAATACATTGCCGTTGCAGCCGGTACAAGCCACCTTCTCTCCTCTTCACCGGAGAGATAACGGTAGAGACAGTAGAAAATGCCGATAGCCGCCCACAGCGCTATGCTTTCCATCAGTCCGTATACCTGGCTGATCTGGTAATAAGACATCCGGGAGAGCAGGTATAAAATCCCGCACAAAAAGCCAATGACCCGCCTGCCTGACAAACGCTTTCCAAACCGGTAAACCGTATAGGCGATACAGCTGTTTAAAAGGATATTAAAAGGTACGAACCAGCCGATGTGGTTTGCGAAGACCATCAGTTCCAGCCAGGCCGCCAGATAATAGACAAAACGGAACCGGGTGCTTCCCAGAGGGAATACAAATTCACGGAAAGACTGCTCTCCGTAACAGGACCAAAGATATAAATCATCCATATAAAGCCCTTTTATCTCTATCCCTCTGTTTATGAAAAAAGCAAATCCCAGCAAAAGCGCGGCTGCGATGATCTCTTCCTTCCACTCAGCTTTCCACTTTTTATCTTTCATCTTTAGCCCCTTTCTTATTTTAATTCACGCTTAAAAGAATCGTTCCTCTAACATCAGGCAGAGGGTATGGTAAACCGGTAGGTGGAGTTCCTGAATTTTAAATGTCTCTGTTTCCGGAACCACTACCGTCACATCCGCTGCCATCTTTAAAAGCCCTCCGTCTTTCCCGGAAAGACCTATGGTTTTTATGCCAATGGCCTTTGCCGCTGTTACGGCATACATAACATTCTTCGCATTACCTGAGGTGGATATTCCTAAAAATACATCCCCCTTCTTTCCGTATCCATACGTCTGCTGGGCGTAGATCATTTCCCCGTCCACATCGTTTAAAAATGCTGTGGAAAGGCTGGGATGACCGGTTAAGGCAATGGCCGGAAGCCCACCCTGAAGCTTATCCCCAAGCTCCTTACCAAGAACTTGGTCTGCCTCTAAGAGCTTTGCGGCAAAATCTTCTGATACAGGACGGCGTTTTACAAAACCCTTCATCAATTCTCCTACAATGTGCTCAGCATCCGCACAGCTGCCGCCGTTTCCTGCGATCAGCAGCTTACCGCCGTTTTCATAACATGATTCCAGGATCTCGTAAGCTTCCCTGATCTGAGGCTTTACGCCAGCCAGCACAGGATAGCGTTCGATCAGCTCTTCTAAATAGTTCATAGGTTCCATGTTTCTCACACTCCTTCTCTGTTCAGTATCCAGTCTGCAGCTTCTTTCATGGCAGGGGCATAGAAGTCAAAAGAATTCCTTTTCTCTGACTGGGTCAGATTGCCGTATAATTCTTTTCCATATCCGGTCCCTACTAATATCGTGTTCACTCCATATCTTTTTCCAGCTTCTGTATCCAGAAGCTTATCTCCGATCATATATGAATGGGACTTGTCCACCTGAAAGCTTGTCTCTGCCATTTCAAACATCCCTGTTTCCGGCTTCCGGCAGTGACATTCCACCCGGTATTTTCCGATCCCATGAACCGGATGGTGGGGGCAGTAATAAAAGCGGTCTATCTGGGCTCCTTCTTTTGTAAGAAGGCTGTTTAAATATTCATGGAGAGCTCTCACATCCTCTTCCCCATAATATCCCCTTGCCACTCCGGCCTGGTTGGTGACTACCACAAGCTTAAATCCCTGCTCCCTAAGCCGCCTTAAGGCTTCCGGCACTCCTGGAAGGATCACCAGGTCCTTAGGCCGGTGCAGGTATTCTACTTCTTCGTTGATGGTTCCATCCCGGTCTAAAAATACGATTCTGTCCATGGTTTCCCCCTCCTTTTTCCGCTCTTTTTAACTGACAGGCGCTCCGCTATCAATGCATGTAGCCCACTAATGTAATAGGATTGCCATAGCAGCCGTGCTCCGGCGCGAGAATCTGCATTAAGACTTTTTAGGTCTACACTTGAAAGTGATATTCGCCTCCTGGTATAGCAACCCGGACCTCCTGGTAATCCCAGCGTTTTTCGTCTGTGACCCACGCCTGAGCGCCCCGAAGTTCAAAGTTCCAGTCCGTAAGCTGTCCTCCGGCTGCTTCCATACGTGCGGCCACCTTATGACGGACGTTATAGGGACAGTACACCAGAAGGAATCCTCCTCCGCCGGCTCCTAAAAGCTTTCCGCCCAGAGCACCTGCCTTTAATGCCTCCTCATAAAGCTCGTCAATATGGGGAGTGGAGATCTTGCTGCTCATGCGCTTCTTGCTCTTCCAGCCATAATCCAGAAGCTTTCCAAAGCTGTAAAGGTTACCTTTTAACAGTTCATCCTTCATGGCATAAGAAAGTGCCTTTACCTCACACATCGCATCGAATGGATCCTTCTTTTCGTAGTTTTTCACCTGGTCTTTTATGATGTTGGCGGATACATGGATGTTTCCTGTATAGCAAAGAAGCAGATTATACTGCAGCTCATGGATAATCTCTTTTTTTATGCGGAGAGGGTTAACCACCACATTGTTGCGGCCGTGGAACTCGATGAAGTTAAAGCCTCCAAAAGTAGCAGCATACTGGTCCTGATAGCCGCCGTCGATTTTTAAATCCTCTCTCTCCACCTGATAGGCTAAGTCTGCCATGGCATAGCTGTCCATTTCCACGCCTTTCCATTTGGCCATGGCCGTTAATAAGGCCACCATAACGGTGGAGGATGTACCAAGGCCCGATCCGGGAGGAGCATCGCACTGTAAGTACACCTCACAGCCCTGCTTGATATCCATTGCCTTTAATGCCGCCGTCACCAGATCCAGGCGTCCGTCATATACATAATTTTCATTCGTGTTGTACTTTACCGTCATATCAAAGTCCAGAGAATGAACGATGATCTGATCATCATCCCTTGGTACGATGGAGCAGTATGCGTACTTATTGATGGTGCTGCCGATGATGGCTCCTCCCTGCTCCACACAGAAGGGAGCTACATCGGTTCCTCCTCCGCCAAAGCTCACCCGCAGGGGAGCACGTCCTCTGATTACCATAAGTTCAACTCTCCTTTCCCTACATCTTCTGCAAACCGGTAATAATCCTCCGGAATTCCTATATCAATGAAATACCCGCTGCTTACAAGGCCGCCCAGCTTTTTCCCTTCTGAAAGCCACTTTGGAATCATTACCTGTTCCAGGGACACCTTTCCTTCAGGAATCTCATCAAGCAGATTGCGCCTGAGTAAATAAATGCCGCCGTTTATGGTTCCCCGGCGTTTTTCTTTAGTCTTCTCATTAAAGGCAGAAAGCCAGCCGTCTTCCAAAACAGCCTGTCCGTAACGGGACACATCTGGCACCTCCCGGAGTACCAGGGCCATGTCTAAATCCCGTTCTTTGCCAAGTTCCATAAGCTTGTTGTAATCAATCCGGTAAAAAGTATCAGCATTTAGTACTAAGAATCGGTCTGAATGTATTTGAGATCCTGCATTTTTAATGGCTCCTGCGGTTCCTAACAACTCTTCTTCATAAGCATAAGAAACCCGGATCCCCCATTTGGATCCGTCTTTAAAATATTCTTCTACCATCGAGCCTTTATAGCCCACGGCGAAAATTATCTCCGTCACTCCATAGCGGACCAGTTCCAATACTACATATTCCATAAATGGCTTATCCCCGATCAGGGCCATAGGCTTTGGTCTGTCGCTTACTACGGAACGGAGCCGTGTGCCCAGGCCGCCTGCCAGTAAAACTGCCTGCATAACTGTACCCTCCTGATATTATTTCTTATGGTTATTATAACATAAGTCCGCAGTGATGAGATTTTTTATTATGTACAAGTACAAAGATAATCTTTCCCAGCCTTATTTCGCACTGCTCATTGCTTTCGTGGTTAGTATATCATATATCCTTTAGAACAATCCAGGAAGATCATTTCCCCGGATTCCCTGACCGGGACCGAAGCATGCCTCCCAGGCCATGAATGACCTTTCTTGCCCCAATTGCAAATAAGACCGGAAGGGCAATTCCCATAACAAGATACAGAACATGAAGTTCCGGATAGGAATGAGGGAAGCCTCCCTGATTTTCTGCAGGCTCCAGTATCATCTGGGCATAAATCCGGTCGCAGACCTTAAATGCCAGAAAATGCAGAGCCATGATGTCAAAAGAATATTTTCCAAGCAAGGCCGCAGTCTTCCCTGCGATCGGAGCCTTCTGCAAACACCTGGCTGCATAGCAGCAGAGATAAATACCGGCTGCAGAAATGATATAAAAGTTGATTCCTCCTGGTATCTGATTGGCGGACAGCTCCACACTTTCCTCTGTAAACATCAGGAAATAATAGAAAATCCCTGCGCACAAAGCAGCACCATACCATGTTACATATTTTTCAACAGAAATCTTCCATGTCCGCACAGCATATCCACCATAGTAAACCGGAATCACCAATAGGGCTGTCTGAAGGTGGTAGTTTAAGAAAATCTCTCTTCGGATGAGGACTGCGCCAAAAAGTCCTGCTCCAACACAGAGAGCCGCTGCTGCCCATGGCCGGAAAGAATCCGGAAGATAGTTCCTGCAGAACCAGAGAATGACCGAAAAGCCTGTTCCTGCCCCCAGTATAAGAGGCACGAACCACATCGCTCCTGACGGTCCTTCCGGGCATCGTAAGAACAGGGTATTTGCCATGGCAAGGATCATCTCCTTTTTGCCGTAGTTCGCATCAGACAGAAAAAGCAGATACTTTGAAAGCAGGTTATGTAGTAAAACGAACAGGCCTCCATAACAGAAATAGGGCACCCACATATTCTTTAACCGCCTTGCAAAAAAGTCAAAGGGGGCATCCCCGTAACGCTCTTCATTATAGAAGTATCCTGAAATGAAAAAGAATATGGCCAGATGGTAATAATACACCGTCCGAATGGCAATCCCTAGGTTCTGTGAATGACCAAACACAATGGATACGATTCCGATCCCCTTTAAAATATCCCAGAACAGAAGCCGGTCTATTTTTTTCTCTTCCATGCGATCCTCTTCCTTTCCCCTTACTTTCACCATAGTTCCTTTCTCTTTTCAAGTACGCCCTTACAATCTGCCGTCCGGCACAGCCAAAGGCTTAAAACGGCATGGCACCGCGCCCGGTCATACCGGGACGGGTTTACCTGTTTGCCGTTTAAAAATCTTCTCCGATTATGTTCCAGGCAGCATCTATACTATGATAGCTGCGGATATAATTCTGGGTTTCCATGCACATCTGCCTGCATCGTTCCGTATCCTGATACAGGGAAATAACATCCCCTGCAAAGGCAGCCGGCTCATCTCTCACAACCATAACCTTATCTGCCTCCGGGATTCCCTCTGCACCGATGGAGGTGGTGACCACCGGAGCGCCGTTATATAGGGCTTCGATGACTTTTCCCTTAACTCCTGCGCCGTAACGCAAAGGCACTACGACTACCCGGCAGCTTGAATAGAGCCTTGTCAGTTCCTCTTCAGATACGAATCCCTTTACAATGATTCCGCTGCCCGGCTGCTCCAAAGCCTTGATTTCATCCGTCACCTTGGAACCTACAATATAGAAATCAATGGGAAGCTTTTCCCGGATCAGAGGGAATATTTCCTGTGCAAACCACAAAACTGCATCTGCGTTAGGGGGATGGGCAAATCCTCCTACAAACAAGAGCCCTTCCCTCTTTTCAAAGTTATCAGGAATGTGGTTTAAGAACTTTTCGTAAACATAGGCCACAATGGCTTTTACATGGATGGTCGGCTCTATCTCATGAATGGCCTCCCGTTCCACATAGGATGGATAATAGGATACCGCAGCCTTTCTCATCAGGCGAAGCTCCACGGACCTCCAGTATTCAGAGGATTCCCTTTTCTTAGGATCTCCGGTCAACTCATACTCCCGGCCTTCCCTCAAGAAGTGTAGATCATGCCCATAATAGATCATCTTAATGTTTGTCTTATCTTTGATAAAATCTACATACTTTGCAGCAATATGGGGACGGTTTAAATAAGCTACCTTGATATCGTCTCCATGCTCCTTTAACCAGTCCCAGATTTTTACCTGGAATTCCTTTCCGTAAAGAATCTCAATTCCCATCTGCTGCAAAGCGGTGGAATAAGGTTCCTCATGAAGGAAATTATCTCCCAGGAACTTTACAACGTAGCCCTTTTCCAAAAACATTTTCAAATACTGGAAGGTGGTCTTGGAACCGGCATCCCGGTCATAGGTGGGAACATAATGATCCACTACCAGAATGATGTCCTTGCCCTGGCTTCTCTCCCTGGCCCGGAATACATCAGGATTCCCGTCATTTTCACTTTGCAGTTTGAATTCAGCTGCCCATTTTTCCCTTAACTTAAGGCCATTTTCCACCTGGTACCGTTTAAGGCCTGAGCCATTGACATCCGTTCCGTTGGAAATACCCTCAAAATGAATGACCTTGGATAAAGGCTGGTAAACCACCCGAAGGCCCGCTTTGCGCACCTCAAAGGCAAGGTCAGAATCCTCACAATAGGCAGGGGCAAACCGGTCGTCAAATCCGCCGATCCGCTTCCATAAGTCACTGGAAAGAAGGATGGCGGCTCCGGATATATAGTCCACATCTTTTACATAGTTGTATTCCGGCTTGTCCGGATCATCAAGGCGTCCGTAATTCCAGCCGGAACCGTCACGGAAGATGATCCCCCCTGCTTCCTGCAGGCGTCCATCAGGATAAACCAGCTTGGACCCTACCATGCCGATGGTTGGGTCTGATTCGATTAAGTTCACCAGGCTGCTTAGCCACCCTTCTGTTACCTGGGTGTCATTGTTAAGGAACATGACATATTTTCCCCTGGCAGCTTTGGCTGCCTGGTTGCAGTTCCGCAAAAATCCCTGATTGGTTTCATTGCGGCATATGATCACGTTTTCCGTAAATTTTGAAAGTTCAGCCGTTGCATCTGTAGAAACATCGTCTGCTATGATAACCTCATACACCACGTCCCTGGTATGTTCCAGAATAGATGCAAGACAGGCATAGGTATAATGGATCTGATTGTAGACCGGGATGACGATGGATACCATGGGATGGCCCTCTTTAATAAAACGGAGCTTTCCATGGGTACGGTAGGCATCTCCAATCTTCATATCTCCTTCGATCAGATTCCTCCCTTCCTCTGTTGTATAGAGGCGGAAAGATTTCAGCGGATGAAATACCGTGTCCTTGGCATAAAACAGCAGCTTCCGCTTTCTTGTCCCTTTGGGGAACCTTTCGTTAAAGATTCTTCCTAGCTTTCTTCTGGCACGGAAGGTTAATGCCTCGTGCCCCTGAAGCCAGGTGATCATCTCTCTCATATCGTCACAATCCGTCCGCAGGGTCTGTATGATCATCTCCTGGTTGGTCACATGATTGTCAGTCAGGCGCTTTTCTTCCTGCTGCCTGGTGATGAGCACATCCTTTTCCCGTATCTCCATTTCCATCTGGGAAAGGCGTTCCTTTGTCTCATCGATTACCTGGGATAGGCTATACATATCCTCAGGCAGGGCATGGGTTTCCTGCATATAATTGACCAGATAGATCTGCTGGTTCTCTCCGTGGACATAATCCTGAAAACAGCGTTCCATCTCCTCATACGTTGCAATACGCTCTGCCTCCACGCCGAACTCTTCCATAAAGGCTTCCATGGAGCCATAGGACAAAAGACTTTTATACTGCTCATAAAAGTAATAAAGAACCCGGAACTTTATAAAAGTGACTGGGACCGGAAAGGAAAATACCCATTCATAGTCCAGGAGATAAGGACCGTCCTCTGTCATCATGATGTTCTCAAATAGGCAGTCAATGTTGGAGGTTTTAAACGCCCAGTCTTTTTCATCTGCCTTTGCGAGTTTTCCAAACACCTCTTCAAATTCAGCCGTAATGGTGAAGGGGATGATGCAGTTTTCTTTCACGCCCAGGATCAGGGAAAGCCCGTCTTCCATATGGGATACGGAAACCTTTCCGTTACGGATCTCCCTTCCAAGCAGCTCGGAAAGGGTCTGACCTTTAAGGAAATCGAAACGGGCGGTTTTCTCATCCGGGCTTATGGAAACCCCTGCAACCTTAAGCTTTTGGCTTTGCGCCGTAAGGCTTTTATATTTTTCACCAAGGGATTTTATATGTGCAGCACCCTCAGGCCTTAAGGCTGTCTTCTCCACAAATGGACAGCCTTCCTCTTCCACCAGACTGGTGCGGATCTGGAACGCTTCCCTGCGGGTCTTATTGTATTTAACAAAGTTAATTTTCTTCATGACGGCTCCAAATGGTTAAAAATGAATTGGCAAATGTCTCAAACTGCTTTCCCTCACATACCTCGTCGAACATCTTTCCTAAATCAAACTTCAGATATTTCGGATAATCATAGGCCAGTATGGCGTGAGTTAAATCTCCCTTGCCTGGCAGATATTGATCGGAATACAGGGTGATGGGCAGGCGGTAGTCGGGCATGGGATAATGGAATTCGGCATTCCCCGATCTTCCGTCTTCTCCGCACAAAAGCTCCAGGACCTCTGCCCTTGAAAGACGGTCCTTATCCGGAACCGCACCGGCCTGATATTTAAGGCCCAGGCGGTTGCATATGGAAAGGATCAGCTTTCCTTCCGGCTTTAATAGGGATTTTGCTTTTCTTATGTGTTTGTCATATGGCGGCCTTAAGGAACCCACTATCACCACATAGTCGAAGCCTTCCTCTTCAAAAGAGTCTAAATCTCCGGTTATATATCGGATGTTTCCCTGTTTTTCATTGCGCAAACGATTGAATGACAGATTATTACTGTCAGGGTCAAGGACGGTTACCTCTCTGACCCGCCTGCTGTATAGGCCGGTCAGGGCGCCGTAATCGGATCCTACCTGAAGCAGAGAGCTCTCCTCATCAAATTCATACCACTCCAGAAGGTTCTCACGTATATCTGATAATGCATAGAGGTAATCCAGGTTTGGATTCTCCTGCAGCAGCTTTTTTGTATCCCCATTATATTTTAAAAACAGCTTCTTAAGTTCAGGGCTTAAATCATTCATGGACGTTTCCTCCTCACTCTCCTGCCCGGTGAAGCTTTACGCTTACTTCCGGTTCCATATCATAAATACCTACTGTATTTTTATTGGAAATGACCGTAATATTTGCGATGTCATACAGGCGGTGGTAAACCACATGCTCCCCGTTTTCAAATCCGGTGCAGCTCATGGAAAGAAGATACTCCCCTCCCTGAAGGGTCATTTTCTGGTTAAATTCCACCTCATATTCATCGCCTTTTCCCACGGCCTGCACATCAGAGGCCTCGTACATGGTGTTGGTGCCGGTTAAATCGGCTCCCCGTTTATCTTTGATGGTGTAGGTAAAGATGGGCGTTTCGATTTGGGTATGGAAATGGATCCTCTCTTTGATGGTAAAACGTTCTCCTTTAAGGAGGAGGTTGGTTACATTTCCTCTTTCATCCAGAAGTCCAAAGTCTACAATCTCCGCTCTCTTGTCACCGTATTCGGTACGGGTCGGGTTGATCGTCAGCTTTTCCTTCATAAGGCCTTCCTGGCGGGAGTTTTTAGACTGTGCCAGAATTGCAGCCTGGTCTCCGGAAAAATCGTTTAATATGCCGCTTCTTATTTCTTCCAGTTCTTCTCCAAGATCGTCCATTTGATTTGCCAGGATCTTTTTATAGAGATCTACCATCTTTCCGGGCTCTCCTTCGGCGATAAAGTTGCCTTTGTTTAATACTACCACACGGTCGCAGTATTTGATGATTGCACCCATATCATGAGTGACCATTAATATCGTGGTTCCATTCTGGCGGATATCTTCCATTCGGCGGTAGCATTTGGCCTGGAAAAACACGTCTCCAACGGACAGGGCCTCGTCAACGATCAGGATTTCAGGCTCCACGTTGATTGCCAGCGCAAACGCCAGGCGGACGAACATACCGCTTGAGTAGGTTTTTACCGGCTGATAAACGAAGTCACCGATGTCTGCGAAGTCTAAGATGTCCTGAAGCTTTCCATCCATTTCTTTTTTGGAGAAGCCCATCATGGTGCCATTCATGTAAATGTTTTCGATTCCGGTATAATCCATATTAAATCCGGCCCCCAGCTCTAAAAGAGCGGAAATCACACCGTTTACCTCTAAACTGCCTGAGGTAGGGGTGAGGACTCCGGTAATGATCTTTAGTATGGTGGACTTGCCTGATCCATTGGTTCCGATGATTCCTACGGTTTGTCCTTTATCTACATCAAAAGAAATGCCGTTTAGGGCATAGAAATCTCTATGGTAGTTTTTGTGGGTTATGCTTAAAGCCTCCTTTAACCGGTCGGAGGGCTTTTCGTATAATTTGTAGATTTTTGTTACGTTATTAACAGATATTGCTTTGTTGTTCCATTCTACGGACATTGAATCCTCCATGTTACATAAAATTATCCCACAGGTCCGTAGTGCAGCTTGGGAAACTTTCAGTTTCCCAAGCTCACGGGCATTCGCCCTATGAAATATGCCAGGAAAAGATTTTCTTATGTGCGAGCACAACGAAAATCTTTTTCTGCCATAGTTCGCACTACTCATTGCTTTCGTGAAGGTTATAGTACATCAGAAAAGTGTGGGCGCAGTTTTTTAAATACTTTCAGCCCTATAAGCATCAGGACAATGGTCACTGTCCAGAAATAAAGTCCCAGGGTCGGCCGTTCTGTCAGCCAGTTTCCGGTCAGCATGCTGTCACGGTATCCGGCCACAATATAATAGAAAGGATTTAGCTTAAGCAGTACCGGCAGCCAGGATGGAATTGATTGAAACATCTCCGGCGCCCACATAATCGGCACCATCCACATGCCAAACTGCAGAAAGATCCCTATGATCTGAGCCATATCCTTGAAAAATACATGAATGGCACTGGTAAAATAAGCAATGGCCAGTGACAGCATGGAGCTTGCAAAGGAATAATACAAAATCTGGATCCAGCTTGCCTTTGGAAGGAAGCCGTAGCAGAAAAATACCAGGATCATGATGATTGCAAATATACCATGTACCATCAGACAGGAAATCATCTTAATGACCGGAAGGATTTCTACCCGGAACACCACCTTTTTCACCAGATAATTATATTCCTGAAGACAGCCCGTCCCCATATTCAGCACCTCGCTGAAATAAAACCATGGCACAATGCCTGGAATCAGCCAAAGCACGTAAGGGTAATCCGGGACCGGAGGTACGCTTTTAAAGCCCATCTGGAATACGAAAAAGTATACCAGCACGGTTGCCATAGGCTGCAGGAACATCCAGGCGATTCCAAAATAGGAACCTACAAACCGTTTTTTAAAATCCGCCTTTGACAGATCCAGAATAAGCTTTCTTTTTGTAATAATTTCTTTTATTAAGGAAACCAGATAATTCATGGTTTTCTCCTCTCACTAAAATTTGAAGGTATCCCGGATTCCGCTCCATTTCTGATCCTTCTCAGAAATGACCAGCTCCATACCTTCCTCAATCGGCCAGCCAATGCCAATTGACGGGTCACTCCATAAAATACCGCCCTCATCACCCGGGTGATAGAAATCGGTACATTTATATGCGAATTCTGCCTCATCGGATAAAACTAAAAATCCATGGGCAAAGCCTTCCGGAATGTAGAACTGCTTTTTGTTTTCTGCAGACAGCTCCACCCCAAACCATTTACCATAAGTTTCAGAAGCGGAACGCAAATCCACCGCAACGTCAAATACTTTTCCTCTTACGACCCTTACCAGCTTTCCCTGGGGGAACTGCTTCTGGAAATGAAGCCCCCGCAGTACGCCTTTTGTAGACATGGACTGGTTGTCCTGTACAAAAACCATGTCAAGTCCGGCTTCTCTAAAATCATTCTGATTATAGGTTTCCATGAAATATCCTCTGGTATCGTGAAATACCGCAGGCTCAATGACAAAAAGTCCTTCTATTCCGCATGTTGATACCTTTATCTTTCCCATAATTTATGTTCCTTTCCACTTTCTGTCTATTTTTTTGACATAATCGTATACCTCTAAGGTATTTATCTTTTAAAAACATTCTTTTACTTGTAGCATTCTACCACAAGTTTGACCAGATTTCTATATATAGGGGGATTTTTATTAAAATAAGCCGCTCATTCTCAGGAGAATCCAGGTAGAATGAAATGCGAAAAATGTCTTTTATTGAAGATTAAAAAATGCTGCATCTCGTACATCTGTACAAGATAACAGCATTTTAATTCTTTATGGACTCATATTTCCATATCTGATCAACAATTTAATGATTCGGGAGAAATTCTTCTCAATTTACTGCTTAACTATAAATGACTTTCTCTTACTTACCACATCAAAAATAACCGCCGCCATAAGAACCGCACCCTTTACCACCTTCTGAAGGTTCTGGTCCACACCCATGATGCTCATGCCTAAGTTAAGCACGCCCATCAGGGTCGCACCCACGATTACTCCCGGTACAGTTCCGGTACCGCCGTATGCGGAAGCGCCTCCGATAAAGCAGGCACCGATGGCATCCATTTCATAGCTGTTTCCTGCTGTGGGATTGGCGGAATTTAAGCGGGCAACCGTCACCATGCCTGCCACTGCTGCCAGCAGTCCCATATTTAAATAAGCGAGGAAATACACCTTATTGGTATCAATACCGGAGAGTCTGGTTGCCTTCTCATTTCCACCCACAGCGTAAAAATACCGCCCTGTGGTAGTTTTGGAAGAAATATAGCTGTAAATCCCGATGATCGCAGTCACCCAGATCAGGGCATTGGGAATGCCTTTATATCTTGCCAGCTTATACATAACAAACAGGACCACAAAACTGATAAGAGTCATCTTGATTGCCATGCCTCCAATCGGATCCACCCTGTATCCCTTTTGAAGCTTTCTTCTGCGGTTTAAAAGTTCCAGTGCCACAAAAACCAGGCAGGCAATGATTCCCACTAAAAAACAGGTCAGGTTAAAGCCCTGCATCCCGAACAGATCCGGAACATAGGTATTAAACAGATTTAAAAACGGATCCGGAATGGGGGACAAGGTCATTCCCTGCAAAACCACATTGGACAACCCACGGAACATGAGCATGCCGGCCAGAGTCACGATAAAGGGAGGGATCCGTACATAGGCGATCCAGAAGCCCTGCCATGCGCCTACCAGCATACCGATGATCAGCATTGCAAGCAGGGTCAGATAGGGGTTGATCCCCATGGTGATCATCATACTTCCGCCTACGGCTCCTACAAAGCAGACCACAGAGCCTACGGATAAGTCAATGTTACCTCCCGTAAGAATGCAAAAAAGCATGCCGGTTGCCAGAATAAATACGTAGGCGTTTTGGGCAATCAAGTTGTTCACATTCTGGGGCAGAAGCATCTTCCCTCCGGTATTGACCGTGAAAAGAAAGATTACAACGGCCAGAACGATCACCATCGTATATTTTTTTAATCCCTCAGATAATTTCATCTTATTCTCCATCTTCTACTCTCCTTTATCTGATTTTAAAATACAGGCCATAATCTTCTCCTGAGTTGCCTCGGCCGCACTGACCTCTCCCACCATACGGCCCTCATTCATGATATAAATGCGGTCGGACATTCCAAGTACCTCAGGAAGCTCCGATGATATCATGATGACAGATTTGCCTTCCGCAGCCAGGCGGTTGATGATACAGTATATTTCGTATTTTGCGCCCACATCGATTCCTCTGGTGGGTTCATCTAAAATCAGAATATCCGGCTCTGCAAACATCCATTTTGAAAGGAGGACCTTCTGCTGGTTTCCGCCGCTTAAGTTCCCTACATTCTGTTCCACAGAGGGGCACTTGGTCTTTAACTTATCCCGGTAATCCTCTGCAACTGCAAATTCCTTATCCTTATCAATAATGGAGCGGCGGCTGACTGCCTGCATATTTGCAAGGGTCGTGTTGATCTTAATAGGATTTCCAAGGATCAGGCCATTGCCTTTCCGGTCTTCGGTAACATAGGCAAGCTTATGGCGTATGGCTTCCCGGACGGAGTTTAACGCTACTTCCTGCCCTTTGATGCGGACCTTTCCCGAAATATTGACACCGTAGCTCTTTCCGAAAATGCTCATGGCAAGCTCTGTTCTTCCGGCGCCCATCAGGCCGCAGATTCCTACGACCTCTCCTTTCCTCACATAAAAGGAGACATCATTTACTACCTTCCGGTCCGAATACAGAGGATGGCAGGCATTCCAGTGCTCCACCTCCATGGCTTTTTCACCAATTTCCACGTCTTCCCGCTTGGGAAACCGGTCCACCAGTTCCCGCCCTACCATGCCTTTGATAATACGGTCCTCGGTAATGGCATCTTTTTTCCTGTCCAGTGTTTCTATGGTTGAGCCGTCGCGGATGACTGTGATCTTATCCGCCACATAGGCAATTTCATTCAGTTTATGAGAAATAATGATAGAGGTTAATCCCTCTGATTTAAATTTCAACAAAAGCTCCAGAAGCGCTTTGGAATCATCTTCATTTAAGGATGCTGTAGGCTCATCCAGGATCAAAAGCCTGGCATCCTTTGCAAGTGCCTTTGCAATTTCCACCAGCTGCTGCTTTCCCACGCTGATATCCTTAATTAAAGTATGGGAAGATTCCATAAGTCCCACTGTATTTAAGTACCGGTCCGCCTCTCCATAGGTTTCATTCCAGTTGATCGCGTACCTTTTACCCTTTTCATTTCCCAGATACATATTTTCAGCAATCGTCATATAGGGGACAAGAGCCAGCTCCTGATGAATGATGACGATTCCCTTTTGTTCACTGTCACTGATACGGTTAAATTTGCAGATCTCTCCGTTATAAATAATATCTCCCTCATAGGTGCCATAGGGATAAATGCCGCTGAGCACGTTCATCAAGGTAGATTTGCCAGCTCCATTTTCACCCACCAGGGCATGGATCTCACCTTCCTCTACCTGAAGGTTTACATTATCCAGAGCCTTAACGCCTGGAAATGTCTTGGTTATGCTCTTCATTTCCAAAAGTATTTTTGCCAAGAATATCCCTCCCTTGCCGTCATTTCTTAAGGACGGCCTCTCTATCTGTAAGAAGCCGTCCTCATAAGAAAATAATTTCTATTACTTTAACTGGTCTTCCGTGTAATATCCGGAAGTAATTAACATATCTTTATAGTTGTCAACCGTTACAACCACTGGGTCACACAGATAAGTTGGGATAATTCCGGTTCCGTTATCATAGGATTTGGTATCATTGATCTCGGCTTCTCCTCCCTGCATAACGGAATCCACCATTTTTACTACCTGAGAAGCAAGGGTACGGGTATCCTTAAAGATACTCATGGACTGTTTCCCCTGAAGCATGTTCTTTACATTGGCAATATCGCAATCCTGCCCGGTGATGACCGGGTATTTTCCGGTATAGGAAGAAGCAAGGGCATTCTCCACGCCAAGAGCGGTGGAGTCGTTGGAGCAGAGGACTGCATCCAATACAGTTCCGTCGGAATAGTTACCTGCGATAATGGTATCCATACGATTCTGGGATTTCTCTGAATCCCAGTTAGCGGTTGCTACCTGCTCAAAAGCAGTCTGGCCGGATTTTACTACAAGCTTTCCGTTGTCAATATACTTTTTAAGGACATCCATGGCTCCGCCAAAGAAGAAGTTACAGTTGTTATCCGCCGGATCACCGGTAAACAGCTCGATGTTCTTAGGTTCCGTTGCCTTCTCAAGATCCAGAGCTTCTACCAGATACTCACCCTGTTTTTGTCCGACTTTATAGTTATCAAAGGTAGCATAATATGTAACTGCATCAGAGTTCATAATCAGACGGTCGTAGGAAATAACCGGAATTCCCATGGCTTTGGCCTGGCTTAAAGGCTCTCCCAAAGAGCTTCCGTCAATAGAAGCAATGACCAATATCTGGCAGCCGTTGGAGATCATGTTCTCCACCTGGGATACCTGGGTCTGGACATCATTGCTGGCATACTGTAAATCTACCTTATAGCCGGCATCTTCCAGTTCCTTCTTCATATTAGTTCCATCCTGGTTCCATCTCTGCAGATCCTTGGTGGGCATGGCGACTCCGACTAAGGTTCCATTCCCCTTCGTTGCTTTTGTTTCCTCTGCCTTGGTCTCAGCTTTGGCAGCTTCTGTGGTGGCTGCTGCAGTTGTCTGTGTTTCTTTGTTCTCCGGTGCAGAACTTTTAGAGCTCCCGCATCCGGAAAGCATTCCTGCCGTTAAGGCAAGGGCCATTGCAGCCGCTAAAAATTTTCGTTTCATGTTTCTCTTCCTCCTCCAATTTTTGTTTTTGCTGACAGTTTTATCTTAACACGAATAGAACAGGACTTGTTTGCGAATCATTAGCACTGATTAATCCAGAAAAAAAAATGCCCTGGATGCACAGGACTTTTTCGAGTCAAGAAAATGCTACTGATGCTGGCATAGCAATTGCTGTAAACAGAGAGGAAATTAAGACTTAAGGTTGCAATTTTTCAGACATCTTGTTAAAATAGGAATGGTATAAGTTTTTCTTATAGTCTCATTGAAAAGATATGGTGGTTAAATGGAAATCAGGAAATTATCTTATTTTATTTCAGTTGTAAAACATAAGAATTTTACAAAAGCTGCCCAGGAACACCACATGGTGCAAACAGCGATGAGCCGCCAGATTGCATCGATCGAAGAAGAATTGGGAGTCGTTTTGCTAAAACGTAACAACAGGACTGTTTTACTTACATCTGCCGGAGAAGTTTTTTATAACAAGGCTTTAAAGGTAATAGATCTGTACAATGATATGATCTCCCAAACCCAAAAAACGGCTAAGCTGCATCCCAAAGTATTAGAAATCGGCTTTGGTCATTATGAGCATATTTTAATAGCACAAGTAGTTTCTGAGTTTCGAACCCTTTATCCGGATATTGATGTCCTGGTTGCCAAATATAGCTATAACGACCTTATAACATACTTACAGGCAGGAAAATTAGATATCGTCTTCACTCTTCCGTTTAGTCCCGCTTTTGTATCACAGGATGAGACGGTGGTAAAGCAGGTTTTCCCTTCTACGATGTATATCATTGTAAATAAAAAGCATCCCCTTGCTCAGTATGATACCATATCGGCTGATTCACTTAATGATTGTACATTAATTACTTTAAGTGAAGATTCAGGTCCCTGCTCCCTGGATATCTTAAGACAATTTACGATGACGGCCGGTCTTAACATCAATAATATTATTAATGCAAATAGCCTGGAATCACAGATATTAATGGTAGAATCCGGGCTTGGTGTGGCATTCTTACCGAGTATTTGTACCAAGCATTTAACACCGAATGTGAAAGCGATTAATTTAAAGGATTTTGATCCTGGTAATTTTGTTGCCATGTTCCAAAAATCCAATGAGAATCCTTTTATAAATATTTTTCTTGGATTGGCTTCTCTAAAAGACAGTTAACATATGTACTAAGGGATATTGCCCGACTAACCTGGTTAGTTTTGCAATATCCCTTTTGATTTTTATGCCTTATTTATTATCCGGCTTTTTAGTCAGGGCTATGCCAACGCATAGGAACAGTCCACCCCATACAACGGAACAGCCAACAATCATCATAACCAATGCAAATGGATTCATAGTAATTCCCCCTTAGTTATTCAATTTCAACTTGCCATGGACGCTTACAGAACACAATGGCAACACCGATCATAAGCACAACAGTTCCCCAGCCAAACACAACATTAGACATCAAGGTTACAGAATCCATACCAAACATCTTCATAATACCGGACACAAAATTTGAAATAACGGTAATTCCAAGTAATATTGGCGTAAAATATTTTAGCAAGTAATCCCACCATTTACCGACCTTGAAGTCAGAATACTGATTCGCATCTTCTCTGAGTTTCTCCGTGCCATAAATGTAACTGATTGCAATAACTTCCACCAGTCCAAGAGTCGCAATTACATAGTTTGCCACGTAAGAATCCACAAGATCCAAAATATAGTTGAATCCGCAGTATGTAGCAAAGGTGGCACTTCCAATAAAGCCGGCGATGGATATGATGCCTGTTAGCTTTTTACGTGAAATTTTAAATTTATCCAGGGCTGCGGTATTGAATGCCTCAAGCATAGAAATACTGGAGGAAATACCGGCTATAAATAAGCAGAAGAAGAATAAAAATCCTAAAATGCCTTGAACCAAAATATTTGATGACATGGTTGAAATTGCGATAGGAAATGCGATAAAAGCAACTCCGGCTCCGTTTCCAAATGAGTCAAAGGAAACTCCCTGCTTATTAACCAGAAATCCCAGGGTTGAAAATACGGTAATCCCTGCAATAATATCAAACGAGCTGTTTGAAAGTACCGTGATAAACGAGTTGTTTACGATATCCTGTTTTTCTCCCAGATAAGAGCCGTATGCAATCATAACACCCACAGCTAGTGTGGTGGAGAAAAATACCTGTGCATATGCTGCAACCCATATACTGGGGTTTAAAATTTTAGTAAAGTCCGGTGTAAATAATGCATTTAACCCGATACTGGCCCCCTCTAACCTCATGGAATTAATCATAAATATTATCATTAGAATCATGAGCAGTGGAGTAAATATCTTTGAGGCTTTTTCAATTCCTCCGGAAATTCCCTGCCGGACGATGGCCCAGTTGGCAAACCACACGACAACCACTGCGCCCAGCATATAAAAGCTGAAGCCGCTTGCAAAGTCGAAGGCATTCTGGGCCTGCCCGGTAATAGCACCTAGCAAAGGGCCTGGATTGCTCATCCAGTTTACCATACCGAAGGTATGACCGATACAGTAGATCATGAAGACGACGGATATGGAAATAATGGTGCTGTAGAACATCATGACTACGATCGGTACCATAACCTGTACCCAGCCAATAATCTCAAACTTCTTTTTCAGTTTGGCAAATGCTTTTGTGGAACCGCCACGTATTCTCCGACCATAGGTGTATTCCATGATCATTAAGGGAACGGCACATGTAATAATAGCTACAAAGTATGGAAGGAAAAATGCTCCTCCACCATTTTTATAAGCTTGAAACGGAAATCTCCATAAATTACCTAATCCTACCGCAGCCCCAATTGCTGCAAATAAAAATCCTGTTCTGCTATTCCATTGATCACGCATAGTAAATACCCCCTGGTGTCGGATATAATCTAATATTCGATGGGTTCCAAAGATGCCTGGAAGTGACGTAAAATCGGCGGCTCCCAGGTGATGCGGTATCCTCGCTCAATTTCCGACGCTCTTTGCTTGATTGCGATTAATGCATCAGCCATAATGTCAATATGTGCCTGTGTATAAACACGGCGCGGAATCGCAAAGCGGGTAAATTCAAACTCGGAATGAAGCTGCACTCCGGTATCAGGATCGTTACCCAGCATAAAAGAACCGATGTCACAGGTTCTGATTCCAGCCTCTTTGTAAAGCTCTATTGCCAGCACCTGCGCAGGGAATTCATTATAAGGGATATGCGGGAAAAATTCTGCCGCATCTACAAAGACTCCATGGCCTCCAACCGGGGCTTGGTAAGCGATTCCTGCATCATCTAATTTAGCTGCCAGGTATTCCATCTGGCCGATGCGGTATCTTAAGAAGTCTTCATCGATTCCTTCGTAAAGTCCAATTGCCAGGGCTTCAAGATCACGTCCGGAAAGTCCACCATAAGTAAAAAATCCTTCGAAAGAAATACAGTTAGCTTTCACTTTTAATATAATTGGTGAATTGTCATCCTTTATTCCAATCAGGCCGCCGATATTTACGATGGTATCCTTTTTGGCAGACATCGTAAACATATCGCCATAACTGAAGATTTTATTGACAATTTCTTTAATGGACATATCTTTGCATTCTTCTTCCCGCTGCTTTAAGAAAAAAGCATTTTCAGCGTATCTGGCAGCATCAATATTAAGAGGAATACGATACTTCTTACAGATTTCTGATACCTCTCTCATATTTGCCATGGATACAGGCTGACCGCCTGCCGAATTGTTCGTAATCGTCATTACAACAAGACCAACATTTTCAGCACCCAGTTCATTGATCAGCTTTTCTAATTTAACAACATCCATGTTGCCTTTAAAGGGAGCTCTTACAGAAGGATTTTTTGCTTCTTCTACCACGCAGTCGATGGCTCTGGCTCCTGCTAGTTCCACATGAGCTCTTGTTGTATCAAAGAACATATTGGAAATAGCATATTTGCCCTTGGAAAGGAAAATAGGAAAAAGTACCTTCTCTCCAGCGCGGCCCTGGTGAACCGGCTGTATAAAATCATAACCGAATATATCTTTACCGGCGTCAAATAATTTATAGTAACTGGATGAACCGGCGTATGCTTCATCACCCTTCATAACGCCTGACCATTGGTCATCACTCATAGCATTGGTTCCGCTATCGGTTAAAAGGTCAATATAAACATCTTCGCCCCTTAACCCAAACATATTATACTTAGCCTCTTTGATCTTTTCAATACGTTCCTCTCGAGTTAACATTTTAATTCGTTCTACCATTTTAATTCTAAACGGTTCTGGAATATACTTTACAGCCATGATTGTTTTCTCTCCTTTTTGCTTTTTTGTATATTTTTGATATAGTTTTATTTTAATACAATACCATTTGTTTGTAAAATGACTAAAAGGAGTGGCATAACAACAATTCTATTATGATATATATCCAAAAGACTTGTTTGATCAGATACTGAATGTGCATCCCAGGAGATACCCATGAGGGATTATAATAAAAAAGCACTGAATGCTCAGGACTTTTTCACAACAAGAAAGCACTACTGCTGTTTCACATTTAGGTAAACATCTTCCTTACCATGGAATCCACCCTGAATGATAACGGAATCCATATTTTCCCTGGTAACTGCAACCGGCTTTAACTCAAGACTTGGAACATCATAAGTTCCATCGTCAATGGTCGTTACAATTCCCACCAAAGGCTCTCCCCTGCCAAGCTTCACCGCGTATTCCGCTGCGATTCTGGCCTCTTCCTCCACGGATTTAAAAGCCGTCATATTCTGGGTTCCTTCCACAATCCTCTGACAGGCCATCAGATCCCCATCCTGGCCCACCAGACAGACCCTTCCTGCCATCCTGTCCTCAGATAAGGCACGGAAAACCTGAGTTGCCAGATCGTCGTTTCCGCACATGATCCCCTTCACATCCGGATGCTCTTCCAGCGCTTCTTTGGCATAGTCAAAGGCATGCTCGGAAAGCCAGCCCTCACAGTTGCTTTTATAAACCACTTCCAGATTTCTCCCCTTTATTACCGAATCAAACCCCTCCCGGACCAATGCCACATTATAATCCGTTTCAGGACCCTGGATCATAAAAATCTTACCTCCCTCAGGAATGTCTCTTACCAGGCTTTCCGCCATGAGTATTCCGACCTCCCTGTTGTCAAAAGATATGTACATATCGCTGTCCGCATTCTGGATCAGGCGGTCATAGCTCATGGTCTTGATCCCCGCCTCTTTTGCCTTTTTCATAACATCGGATAAAGCTTCACAGTCCCCTGCCACCACTACGATTACATCCATCTGCTTTTTTATGAAGTACTTTATCTGTTCGATCTGTTCGTTTACATCCCCGTTTGCATTTTGTACATTAACCTCTGCCCCAAGTTCCTTTGCGGTTGATACAAAAACATCCCGGTCCCTGATCCACCGCTCGATCACAAAGGAATCAATGCTTAACCCGATCTGTAAGGGCCTATCCCAGGCCTTTGCCGATACCTCGGTCTCTGCCTCTGCCTTGGTATTTACACAGCCTGCCGCCAAGGTACAGCAGAGCATCACCACCAGTAACAAACTCCCTCGACCCATTTTCATAACACTTACCTCTCCCTATATTCGCTTGGCGTCATCCCTTCATACTTTTTGAATATCCGGCTGAAATAATTGGGATCGCTGTAGCCGGACATGATACATACCTCCTTAATGCTGTATCTGGAATCCTCCAGAAGACGCCTGGCGTTCTTAATCCTGGTTCTGGTTACATACTCGATAAAGTTCTCTCCCACCTCCTGCTTAAATAATTTACTGAAATAATAAGGACTTATGTCAACCATTCGGGAAGCATCGTCAAGAGAAATGTCCTTTGCATAATTCTCATCAATATAACTCTTGACCCTGGAAACCACATTTTCATACTCCTTCTCCCTGGAAGTGCTGATGTTTTCGCATATCTCCCTTGTCTTATTTAAAAACCAGCGCCTTAGCGCATCCGTATCGGGGGCTTCCATCAGTTCTTCTAAGTAGTTCTCCCGATAACGGAAACCATAACGGACATTCCCTGCTTCAAAGGCCCTTCTCTCAAGTCTCATGACCAGCTCCAGTATCTTTACCTCAATATTGGACCTCACATTTCCGTCATGAGCCAGCATCCAGTCAAAAAATTCACCGGCACAGGACAATGCTCCTTCCCGGTCCGCCTTTGTCCCCCTTTGAAGGTACTGGTTTTCTAAGTCCAGGGGATATTCTCCGTCATAATCAGCCACCGCCGGGATGTCCGTGATATGCACTACATGGCTGTCGCTGTCCCGCAGGGATTTTAAGGCCTCTTTATAGGAGTCTCTGATCCCTTCCAGAGGTTTTACAGAACCGATCCCTCCCCTGCATTTGATATCCGTGGTGCTTTCCAGCTTATGGATCATATTCCGGGTCCTTGTAATGATTTCCACCCGCTCCTCATACCGTACTTTTTCCTGTTCAAAGGATAGGAAAAGTACCAGCCGGTTTCCCATGGCAGGCCCCATGACACAATCAAAGTAATCCTTAACAATCTCTCTGACCATGGGATAATACTTATTCACCCGGACGCTGACCCCTATGGCATTGGTCATGGTCCCTCCCTCAATGCTGTCCCCGAATTCCAGAATAATCATAAAGCCATAAGGGCTTTTTATGTCCAGCATTTCAATGTATCCGTTCTTAGAAAGCTCTAAATCCTCTTGAAGCACACTGTAGATGAACCCGCTTTCGATCATGGGAATTACGATCTCAAGCTTTTCCCTGATCTTTAAATCATCGCTTAACTTCTGTCTGGCCTCCTCCACCTGGTGCATGGCCTTTACGCACACATCCAGGATTTTCTTTTTATTGACCGGCTTCATGATAAACTCCATGACTCCTAAGTTCACCGCTTCCTGGGCATAAGAAAATTTATCATAGGCTGTTATGATAATGAATACAACGGAAGGATTGAATTTACGTACCTCCCTGATTGCCTGGATCCCGTTTAATCCAGGCATCTGAATATCCACGAATGCAATATCCGGCCGGAAGGAGCCGGCCTGCTCAATGACCGCCCTGCCTGTTTTGACACAGACGATCTCACAATCACTGCCGAAATTGGACTTTATGATATGACTGATGGATTCCAGCATGATCCCCTCATCATCAGCTACCAGTATGCGAAACATGTACATTTCCCCCTCTTTTTGGAATCCTTAATACCACAGTGGTTCCTTTATCCTTCCCATCACTGAACATATGGAAAATACCGTCATCATTATAATAAAGCTCCAGCCGGGATATAACATTGCGAATACCGATCCCGGTAGAATTCTCCCCTTCTGCGG
Organism: Lacrimispora sphenoides JCM 1415; assembly: GCF_900105615.1. Classification (NCBI taxonomy): domain Bacteria; kingdom Bacillati; phylum Bacillota; class Clostridia; order Lachnospirales; family Lachnospiraceae; genus Lacrimispora; species Lacrimispora sphenoides. The sequence goes on from NZ_LT630003.1 coordinate 3,776,996, forward strand.
CTTGTCCACCGGCCAGGATCCTCTCAAGAGTTTCCATTTCAAGTCCGGCCCCATTATCCCTGATGCGGATTTCTATTTTCTCCTCATGATTCTCCACGGTCAGATAAATTTCTCCCGGCCGTTCGATATTCCGGATCCCATGGTTCACCGCATTCTCCACCAGGGGCTGTAAGATCATGCTGGGAATGGAAAAATCCATTGCCTCCTCATCGATCTTTGAATGATACCGGATATCCCCTGCAAAACGGACATTCAATATATAAACATAGTTCTCCACTGCCTCTACCTCTTCACGGATGGTGGCATCCCTCGAACCCTTTTTTACATTATAGCGAAAAAAATCCGCCATCTTTTCCATAAATACCGAAGTCTTCTCTGCATCCTCCATCATGGCTAACTGGACGCCGGCGTTCAAGGAATTAAAAAGAAAGTGGGGATTGATCTGGGACTGAAGATACTTTAACTGGGCTTCCTTTAAGTGGTTTTCCATTAAAAGCTCCCGCTCCTTCATCTCCTGCTCTTTTTCCGCGCTCTCCTTAATCTTATTCACATACTCGTCCAAACTGTCCACCATTTGATTAAAGGTTCCTGTTACGATCCCCAGTTCATCTCCGGTACCTAAGGACGGTACCTTTACGTGGAAATTCCCCTGCCCTACAAGCTTTGCCGTATGGGCTAAATTGGTGAGCGGTGTAACGATATCCTTTGTCATCATCATCATGACCGTCAAGCTTATGACCATTACGATCATTAAGATCACAGTACTTATAACCTCCAGATACTGAAGGGCTGCCTGCAGAGTCTGATAGCTGGCGGAATTGTTTTTAAACTGCCGGCTGTTTAAGACTGAAATGTCACGGTTGATAAACTGGTAAAGCTTTAAAGCCGATTCGTAGGAGCTTTTGTATTTTTCTACATTCTGCCCCCTCTTGGCCTGTACTGTCTCATCCGTGATAGCCAGATAACTGTCCGACATGTTGCGGATATTTTTTTCCAGGATCTGAATCTGATTATCCGTTACCGTAACATTAAGCCCCTCTAACAGCTTCCTGTAATCCTGCTCCGCCCGGTAATAATCGGTTAAGGACTCGGAATCCTTTACCTGTAAGTATTTGTACATGAAATTCTGTACATCGGAAAAAACATCCGACAGCTCATTGAGATTCACATTGCTTATGTATACAGAATTCATACGCTCTACCATCTGGTTGATCTGGGCGTAGATGAATAAATTGCTGGCAAAAAGCGTGGCTGCCGTTACCGCAACTTCCAAAAACAGCTTGCGGGCAATCGGTAAATTTTCCCATAGGTGTTCCCATTTATTTTTCATAGCCGCTCCACTAATTACTCATGAAATCTGACGTATTTTCCTTTGTTACAAACTGCAGGTCCACACTGTAAAAGGAATTGGTCCTCCCGTCATGTATGGATTCGGTAAGAGCCTGCACGCTGAATTTCCCCATCTGGTCGGTGTCAATGTAAAGGGTCATGGCCATCGTTCCCTTTCTTACTGCCTCTAAGGCTGCCTTTGATTTATAATAACCGATGACCTGAGTCTTACCTACGCTGTTATAGTCGATGACCGCCTGATACACGGCCTCCGTATCCACCTCATCCATGCAGACAATAATATCCGGGGGACCCTGGGGGTTCTGAAACAAATTACGCACAATTTCCTCAGCTTCAAATGCCCGTCCGGACGGAATCTTGATCTCTTCCACCTTAATCCGGTCCGCAGTTTCCTTTGAAGTGACCATCCGGTTGTTGATCTGATTAAAAATCTGGGACTGGTTGCTGTCAATGGAATTATCATGAAGGAGCATCATCACTCTGGCCTTCCGGGAATCCTGGGGTAATATCTTTAAAATCTGATTTCCGTATTCCTGCCCCAGCTCATAGGAATTAATTCCAACATAGCTTTTCCGGTCCGTTGCAGGAGCATCGTTTAATATCGTTACCACAGGTATTCCTTTTGCAGCCGCTTCATTGATCCGCTCTTCCAGCTTCTCTTCTCCCGTAAATTCCAGCAGGATCCCATCTACCTTTGCCGCTATGCTCATGTCCATAAAATCCACAGCATTATATTCCGATGACTGATTCCTTCCTTTAAGCTCCACATAAGCATCGTGTAAGGCTGCTTCTTTCCTTACACTCTGGTACACGTCATTCCAGAACTGAGAATCCAGGTCATTGATGATCATGACATAATGGTATCGGTAGGTTCTGGTATTTTCCGCATGTTCTACCCCGATTCTTTTTAACACGAATCCGTAAAAGGAGGCGGTCAGAAGCGTAAGAAATACGATACTGGACAATCCCCCCAGAACCAGCAGCAGCAGGCTTTTCTTTCTGTTATCCATGGTTATCCCCTTTTTCATATAGCACTAGAACCATTATACTAAATCACAGGGAAAAAATAAATGGAAAAGAGTCCGGATTTTTACCGGACTGACAGAAAGGTTATCATAATTTGTTAATTTTTTAATTATTTAAAAATATGTCTTGCAATTAATTTTTAATTAACCTATCTTAATCTTAAGGATATCCTTTACAACTTAAAGGAGGAAATTATATGAATCAAGAAAAAATGAAAGAGATTGAAAAGACGATTAACAGTGACTATAGCAATATCGCGGGCATACTTGTACAAAAAAACGGCATAAAATTATATGAAAACTATTTTAATGGATATACCGCCGATAACGCAGTTCATGTGTTTTCGGTGACAAAGAGCGTATTTTCTGCATTGATTGGTATCGCCATTGATAAGGGACTTATCAAAAGCGCAGACCAGAAGGTATTAGATTTTTTCCCGGATTACGCTGTTAAAGCAAGCGAAAAAACAATACAGGGCATTACGCTTAAGAATTTGCTTACCATGACGGCCCCATATAAATATAAGTCTGAGCCATACGAAGAGTTTTTCGCAAGCGATAACTGGGTAAATTCCGCCCTTGATTTATTGGGAGGCGAGAAACATACAGGAGAATTTATGTATTCTCCTATCATAGGTACACATATCTTGTCAGGTATTCTTGTAAAAGCAACGGGGCAGCCGGTACTTGATTTTGCTGCGGAACATTTATTCTCTCCACTGGGAATCAAGGTTACGCACAATGTGGTACTACGCAATAAAGAAGAGCATATCGCCGTTATGAATGATAAGAACACCAGCGGCTGGGTCGTTGATCCACAAGGGATAAACACGGCAAGCTGGGGGCTTTTCCTGACGCCTGAGGATATGGCAAAAATAGGTCAATTGTATCTAAACGGTGGAAAATGGGAAAACAAACAAATCATATCAGAAAAATGGATAGAAGAAAGCACAAAGGAGCATATCAGATTGGATCGGCTGTCTTATGGCTACCTGTGGTGGATATTTGATAATAAAGAACCTGTCTATGCAGCTTTGGGAGACGGGGGAAATGTAATTTACATCAATACAAAGAAAAAGATGGTTGTTTCTATCGCTTCTCTTTTCATGCCGGACGCTAAGGACAGGATAGGGCTGATTATGGAGTGTATTGAACCAATATTTGAGGACTGAGTATAACGAACACCCATGCTCAGCATGATAACCCAAATGTAGAGTACAAGGTGTAACTGCTCCCTACTAAAATAACCATATAATAAAAAATAGGCTCAAAGTTGAGCCTATTTTTTAACAGCATTGCAGTCTGGCTTTTAACCAGGCTGCATTTCTCAATGTTTATCTTTCTTTTTTCCAATATTCCTTGTTCATAGTAAAGCTTAAAACCAGCCCCTTGGGCAGGCTGCGATACCGTTTTCCCATAAGATATCCCATGTATTTAAAACCACTCTTTACAATTACTCCGGGAATGAGCCATGGCTTTTTTACCTTTAAAAGCCAGGCGCAGGTCTTTTTCACAAGACGGATTCCCTCGCCTTCCGAGCGGATTCCCTCAAACACCTCCGGGTGGTCGGCCTGGGATACCGCAAGATCAAAATTCCGCTTAAACTGGGCGATGCAGCCGTAATTATGAGAATGATACACGTTTGCATCGGCTGCATAGGCTACCGCCTGCCCCCGGTGTCTTACTGCATTTCCCGCATAAATCATATCCTCATTAAAAATAGTCCGTTTAATAAATCTGCCGGCCTCCATAAATGCAGCCCGGTCATAGGCGCAGCAGACGTTGGAGGCAAAAAAGGTCTTGATTCCCAGCTCCTTTAGGTCTCCGCCTGTTTTCACCCGGCTTTGTTCCGGATAATTAAAGGAACGGGTATACTGCTCCGCCAGGGCACAGTCTGGATTCGGCAGCTGCCTTCCATAGGCCATGACCACCTTTTCTCCGCCTTTTCCTGTCTGGTCAAGGCCTCTTACCAGCGCTCCTATTAAATTCCCATCGGCCGGAACTGCATCATCAGTCATAAATACCATAATATCTGCCTCAGAATAACCGGCTCCCTGGTTTCTGGTGCCGCCATGGTCAAATTCCTCTTTTGTCACATGGTGTACTTCCAGATTGGGGACCCAGCCATATTCCTCATCCTTCCAATAGGACCGTTCCGTGTTCATGATGATGATCCGCCGGATAGGATATGACTGTTCCCCAAGGCGTTTCAGCAAAAGCTGCAGCTTTTCATCAGGTCTATATACGGGAATAATCACATCTACCGATTTTTCCTGCCTTTTTTCTTCCATTGCAATTTCCTACCTTCCAGTAAAATACTCCGCAAGCAGCCGCCAAGATCAAGCGAGCTTTCATCTGGCTCGTTGCCTTCGTATGAATCAATAGCGCAGACACGCCGTGGAACAGATGCGTATCAGGGCATAGATGCTCACAAAGCATTCCAGATACCATGCACTTTTCCTTAAATCCATGTTTATAACCAGGCGTTTATCAAATACAACTAACAGCACGAGGGGCAGCAGAGGGATAAAATACCTTCCCTGGACACCCGTTATATAGGTAAGCTCCCGTGGCGTCCAGCCTAATAGCATGGAGGCAAGAACCAGACAGGCACTTAAAAACACCAGAATGACCATCCAAAGCTTCTGGCAGCCAGACATCGGAGCTTCTTCCCCTTCTCTCCTTATCACGCTGACAAAGAGCACATACCACAAAATCATGAGACAGAAGGGGGGCACGGTCAGGTTAGGGTCCAAATTGCCCAGAAATCCTCCAAGCATGGTAGTCAGATAATAATCAAACTGGGTCACCATAGTTTCATAATATACTTGAAAGATGCGATAGGGGTGTTCCCATACATCCTGCAGCGTATATCCTGCTGCTTCACTCCAGCCCACATAGCTTTCCGTTGTGGTTGCCCACGCAGATAGTACCAGACGGTTTACCAAAAACACCGCCAAAACAACTGCAGTTATAACGCTTATGACAGAGATCCAATAATTCCTTTTTGACTTAAACTTAGAAGAAGGAATAAACAGGCAGATCCCAGCCACCGGCAGATAAACGATCTTTCCAGGCTCAAGAATGATCAGCAAAAGCGCCAGAAGAACCGTATCCTTTACGGTCACTTTCTCTTTCTCAAAGGCTAAATAAAAGCACCAGGCCAGAAAAAGCATGGACAGACCGATAAAGGCCGTATCATAGGAAAAGGAAGCTGCCAGATGAAGGGTCATGGGAAGACACGATACCGCCATGAGAAGCTCTTTTTTAAATGGCATGATCCTCACAGCCAGGGCTGCCATACCTGCAAAAGCAAGAAGATTGAACAGCCTGCCAAGATATACCAAAGGGATGTATCCCAGATGGAGCAGCCTGGCAAGGCAAATCCCAAGGGCCTGGGGTAAGTAAACCACAGGCGTAGTGTTCACCGGTATTTCATAACGGACCGTCATTCCCTGGCTGTTATCAAGGGAAAACATCTCCTTAAGAACCAGGTTATATGTGGCCCGTCCCACATTGGTATAAAGTCCGGGAGCATCATCGCCGCTCCGTACCAGAACATTGGCTCCCCGGCTGATCCTCTCCTTTTCCTCCTCTGTTGCATGGGAAAGAAAAGAGTCATCTGCCACCGCCGGTTTTCCCATAAGCTGGCTGGAGAGCCGGTAAGCGCTGGTAAAATGGGCCGCTTCATCGGGCGTTGAAAAGGGGGTCAGAACCAGCATGTAAAACAGTCCAAGAATTACCACGGTCCCCGGATACAATAAGAAGGAGGGAGTCTTAACTATCCACAAAGCTGCTCCCAAACACGCCAGAAATCCACATCCGAACACGATGATCCACCAGTAAAAGCGGCGGACTGCCTCAAATTCCGGTGAGGGGATTCCCACAATGGTTTCCTCATAGGTTTTTATAAAGAGAAAGGCGAGAAATAAACAAGTTCCCGCCGTAAGCCACAATCCCTTTTTATTCAGAATGAGCTTCATGATGACCTTCCTCCTTTTCCCTGGCATCTTCCCGGTCCAGAGCAAGCATCTGGATCAGCTCCGTCATCTTCCGCTCCAGCTGGGATATTTTGACAGACTGGAAGAAAACCTTTACCAGCAGGATAAATATCATGAAGGTAAAGATAAAATTAGCGGTGGAATAGGTTCCCACCATCCGGGAAATGAAATCAGCCAACGGAGGGAATAAGCTGAATACCACCAAAAGCAGGGCAAACATCACCCAAAAGATGGAATCCTCAATCTTCATCTTAGAATGGCGTATTCTTCTAAGTACATAAAATGTAAGTAATATGGAAACGCATATCAGTACGCAGCGAAGCAAAACTGTCATGTTCGTTCTCCCTTCCTTTATCTCCTGTCCCTAATGCGGATACTCTGTACCAGCAATATGGAAAACAGCATCTTTCCCATATACCGGGCCGCATTGACCGGATTTAAATAACTCTCTCCCAGAATCCGTTCATCCATGATCACAGGGATTTCCGCGACCTTTGCCCCCTGGCTGATCAAATAGGAGATCGTATCAGGTTCCGGACCATAATTTAACCCATCAGCAAATTCCTTGATCATCTTCCTGCTGAACATGCGCATACCAGAGGTAGGGTCACTGACCTTTACCCCAGTGGTAAACCAGATGGAGCCGCTTAAGAGCCTGCTCCCAAGCATCCGCATGGTATGGGGTTTCTTCCCTGTCATAAATCTGGAGCCGATAACAATATCATAGCCCTCGTCCATCTTCTCTTTCATGGGAAGGATATATTCCGGCCGGTGCTGCCCATCCCCGTCAAACTGTATGGCATACCGGTAACCGCGCCTGTGAGCATATTTAAGCCCGGTCTGGAACGCTCCGGCAAGCCCCAGATTCATGGGCAGGTCAATGATCTTCCATCCATGCTTTCTGCAGATATCTGCTGTTTGATCGGTAGAACCGTCGTTAATGATCACATAATCAAACATGGGATAGTTCGTAATGACATCTCCTACCACGCGCTCAATATTTAAAGCTTCATTGTATGCAGGTATTACTACCAGTACCTTATCCATCATTTCTTCCGCTCCATTCTCTCTTTTACCTCTGCACCGCCCATGTTTCCGGGGCGTAACGGTATGCCTGCATGACGTTCCTCAGTAATAAAAATATGGATCGCCTGTCCCATAAAGCAAAGCATGAGAATCAGCATTTCCAGCATATAAGAGAAGGCCGCTCCGTTGATTCCTCCCACTCCTACCAGCCAAAAAGAGAGAAAGAAGGAAAGGATGCAGACCGGTACATAGCCAAAAAAGATTCCCTTCTGCTTTTTCATGATAACAAGCACATAATAAAACAGATTCATAACCGCAAAGAAACCGCCGCCCAGCACGATGAAAAGAAGCCCGGATTTATACGGTTTAAGCTCCACATTGGAAATGGCTCCCAGTACAGGAACCCCAATCGCCCAGGCTCCTGCCAGTGCAATGACCGTAAGAAGGAATATGATTCCGGAAAGCTTCTTTAGGCAGGTCCCCAATTCTATAAAGTTCCGTTCCTCCCATTGATAAGACATCTTGGTCAAAAAGGGGCGGATCACAAAGTTAGCAGCCAGGTTAATGACCGAGGTCGGCATAAAAATTGCCACAAAAACAGCGTTGTCCGTGGAAGTCATCCGGGCATCCACCGCATATTTTGCCATGGCAAAAATAAGCCCGTCCAGAAAAACGGATAAAAACAGCAAAAAACTGTCCTGCAAAAGCTTCCACTGCCTGCCGGGTGTTCTGGTAAACACCATTCCGGGGACATTCTCCGCCATTCTTTTATCAAACAGCAGGATCCCTGCTCCCTGGGACAGGACCGCAACCACGCAGGAAAATACAAGCTCCCTTGTAACAGCAAGGGTCCCTAAAAAACAAAACACTGACAACAGGGTTCTAAATGCCATGGCCTGTCCTGTAAGATACAGCCGCCCGTTTCTCTGAAATTCCGATTCATACACATCGGCAAACCCGTCCAGCACCTTATAAAGCACCATCAAAAATACTACCAGTGCTTTTTGAGCCGTATAGCCTGCCGACGGAGACAGGGTATTAAAAATGATATAACAGATTCCAAAAATGACTGCCATGGAACAGGTGGTGAACCGGGCCAGACGATATTCGGAAAACGTATAACTTTGGCTTGTATCCGTGCTCTGCAAAGGCCTCATGCCAAAATAGGCCACCAAAAACATCTGCTGCCCAAATGTGCTGAATGCAAAGCCAAAGATCCCTCCCTGTTCCGTTCCTATGAGATGGTTGACCAGAGCCGTGAGTATCATGCTGGAACCGGCATAAACCAGGCTTCCGATCATATTCCAGGCCACATTTTTTCGTTCCATTTATTTTCCTCTTATTTGTCCACGGTTTTGGGGTATAATCATATACCCACCGGTTATTTCCTCGCAATGTCCCTTTATTCTACAATATCCGGCTTTAAAAGTAAACTTAAAACCACCCCGCTACTCTTTTGTGATCCCGGAAATACGGCACAGGTACAAAAAAGCCTCCAGCCGGAACAGCCAGGAAAGCCCTGCATAAACAACGACTCCTACCAGAATCTGTACAACCAGGGTTAAGAGTGTTCCTTCTATTACATATTGTACTCCGTATGCGAAGAGGCACATCACCGCTGATAAAAGAAGAGAAGGAAGTACATCCTTCCACTGCTCAAAAAAGCTGTAGTTTAAAAGCTTTTTATTGGGATAGGCATTGATAAAGGTACAGATGAAATCGGTTACTGCCCTTAAAGCAACCATGGTATAAATCCCAAAGGGAATGCTGATCAGAAGCGCAGTCATACTGACTGCCTTCTTTATTATTTCCAGTTTGAGGAATATCTCGCTTTTTCCCATGGCATTGATAGCCTGCAAATTCGCCACATGAAGGGGCCAGGTTGCATAGGCGATGCATAACAGCCGAAGCATGGGGACACAGGGTAAATACCGGTCCGTCAAAAGCAGCTTAACCATAGGCTCAGCTACGGCAATCAATCCGGCCATCATGGGAAACACCAGGTAAGAGCTGGTGACAATGGACCTTCTCACCATACGCTTTAGCGTCTCCTTGTCCTCCTGGCAGGCCGAAAAAGCAGGAAGCATGACCGACTGGATCGCCGCTCCGAGATTATTTGCAATCAGAGCAGGAAACTGGTTTCCTCTTGAGTATTGCCCCATCATGGCGGAATTATATAATTTCCCGATGACTAGCCCGTAAACATTATTAAATACTGTATCTATAAGACCGGAACAAAGTATCTTCCAGCCATAAGAGAACAATTCCTTCGCCTTCTTAACGGAAAACAGAAGCCTTGGCCTCCACTTCACCAGAAATACCAGCATGACCATTAAGAAAAAACTGTAGAAAAACTGCTGCATGACAAGGGCCCACAGACCCAGTCCCCTGTATGCCATAAATACGCCTATGATACCGGAGCAAAGGGCGGCAAAAAGGCTTGCCAGACAAAGCTTTCGAAACTCCATATTCCTGGCAACCACAGCAGACTGCACGGAGGTGACGGCACCAAAAAACAGGGTCACAGAAAGGACCCGGAGCACGGTCGTAAAAACAGGCTGTCCGTAAAAAGAAGCTATGGCCGGAGCCGAGAAAAAGAGAATTACATATAAAACAAAAGCAATGGCTCCGCTGATATAAAATGCAGAGGAATAATCGGCCTCATCCACCGTCCGTTTCTGGATCAGGGAGGTATTAAAACCGCTTTGGACAAACACATTTCCAATGGTGATAAATATCATGATGAGCATGACTTCCCCGGACTCTGCCGGTGTCAGCATCCTTGCAAGCAGAACCGAAACAAGGAACTGAATCCCCTGTGTACCTCCGTTTTCCATCACTTTCCAGAACAGACCGGAAAGGACCTTTTTTTTCATGTTTTCCTGGTACATACTGGCTTTTCTCCTTGCTTACCAATTTACATTTACGCCTTATTGTACTATATTCCCCAATAATTGTAAATCGTATATAGCATTTTGAACTTACTTGTGTTAGAGTATAAAGGAATATAATTTTCATTTTTAGAATTCAGGAGGTTTTAAATTATGCGTAAACTGACACGAAGCCTGACGCTTCTCTGCCTGACGGCTGCTCTTGTTTCCGGACAGGCCTCCCTTGCATGGGCAGATGAAGCATATGGACCGGGATTTAAGAATGGTGTCCCCATCAGTCAGAGCGACGGGCAGTCTGAAGATCAGAAGCAGACGAACACCCAGACGCAGGAAGGCGTAACTACAGATGAAGCGGAAAACGCTTTGGCAAATGCCGGTATAGACATTGGAAAAGAAGGGGAAGGCGGCGGCGAAGACGGCGAGGTAGATGAAGCTACCAGAGCTGCTCAGGAAGCGTTAAAGGCCAATTTCCCACGTCTCCAGACTACCGTTATGGTCGGTGACAGCAACTGGTCACAGCCATTTGTTAATGATGCATGGATCACAAATAACGGACAGGGCTTTCACGGAATGTCCACCTTTCTTACCAACATTGTTGGAAATGTGCTTTATCGGACCTATACCTCCAGCACCGGCTGGTCTCCATGGGTTTTAAACGGACAGCAGACTACCAACTATGCCAATGACATAAACATCGAAGCTGTACAGATGAGGTTTTCCGGTTATGTGAATAACCAGTTCGATCTCTACTATACCGCACAGTTGGAAGACGGGACCACCATGGACTGGGCGAAGAATGGGACCACTACAGGAACCATGGGAACCGGACATTACATAACCGGGCTGAGAATGGCCTTTTACACCAAGAATTCCCAGTTCCCTTATGCCACGGAGAAGCCTCTGATTTCCGCCGTCGCAGACGGAATGCGGCTGATCGATGGCGGCCTCCGTTACTTTAACGGAGATGGAACATCCTTCACCGGCTGGGCATGGGCAGGCAATGAACGTTACTATTTCCAGGATTCCTATCCGGTGACCGGCTGGCAGTATCTTGACGGCTACAAATATTATTTCGACGAATCCGGAAAAATGCTCACTGACTTAGAGCCAATTATCGGCGCTAAGGGACCATTCCTCATCAGCATCAACAAATCCATGAACTGCATGACCATCTTCGCCAAAGATGGGAACAACGGTTTTATTATTCCGTTAAAATCCTTTTTGACCTCCACCGGACCGGATACCCCTCTTGGGACATACCAGACTCCGGAAAAGTACCGCTGGAGGGATATGAATCACGGAATCTTTACCCAGTACGCAACCCGTATCTGGAAGGGCTTCTTAATTCATTCCATTCTGTACAGCAAACCTAACAATATGACGCTGGATCCGATGACTTATAATTATATGAGCATTGCTCAGTCAGCGGGATGCGTCCGGCTCCTCTCCGGAGATGCCAAGTGGGTATATGATCACTGTGCTATTGGAACTACCGTTACGATTTACGAATCACCGGTTCCAGGCCCTTATGAGAGACCAGCCATTGAACAGATCATACCCGAAACCCAGACCTGGGATCCTACGGACCCTAATATTGCAAGATAACCTGGGCAGATAATTTTATCATAATAAAATGCATGGGCAGGAAACGGATTATACCGGATCCTGCCCATATTTTTGCCGCTTTACCGTTTCTTTCCCAGGAATATCTTCCTTAACAGCCTATAAGCTCCAGGAGTCCTGTACTCAGCCTGAATAAAAAACCTGGTTCTTGGTGTCAATTCTTTATAATATCTGGCGTATTCCGGGTTCACGATCTCCTCAAACTGCCTGGTATTGACCATGGTATGATAATAAGTCCGTTTTGCCGCACTATCTGCAGCTTCCTTTAAACGCCCCTCTGTGGCAACGTTAAATTCCTCATACACCGTTTTCATCCGCTCCCAGTAAATCTTCTGCTTTTGGGCGTAATTCCCGCTTTTTCCTTCCACGGTCCAGGAGCCTGCTACTCCCACCCGGTAGGCACTCATAGGTTGATCCATGTAATAGCCGTACCCTTTTTCAGCCGCCATCATCTGCAGGGGAGTATCTCCCACCGGGCAATCCACGTAATAATCCGGAAGATCTTTCACAAGGCGGGAGGGAAACGCCATGGAGGACATGGCATAACCGGAAGGCTTATCTACGATCTCCTCCGGGGTGATGACCCGGCTCTCCCTGTAAGGACGCATCTGTTTTTCTGTCAGAGCCTTTCCCACCAGTTCGATTTTTGCACTGTGTATACAAAGGGTGCAGTCCGGATGGGCCTCCATGTAATCCACCTGCTTTTGCATCTTATCCGGTGTCGTCCAGTAATCATCTCCATCGCACATGAAAATGTATTTTCCTCTGGCCCGGGGGAAATTAAACGCTCCGCTGATATTGTCGATTCCCTGAGAATACTGGTTCTCTGTCTGTATAAGGGGTTTCACCTTATCCGGGTATTTTTCAGCATATTCTCTTATGATATCTCCCGTCCCATCGGTGGAAGCATCATCATGGACCAGAATCTCAAATTCAAAATCCGTCTTCTGCATGAGAAAGCTGTCCAAGGCCTGCCTGATATAAGCTCCATGGTTATAGGTCACACAATTAATGCTGGCCATTATGTTTGATTCTGAACTGCCGCTCATTCCTCTCCGCCCTTTCCTGCATCTGCTTTTGTAATATACTTATCTTCACTTGCAACGCAAGGTTAGATAAAAGGGCTGCTTTTTAGCCCGTCCATCCGATTATGGGAATTGCTATTTAATTCCCATAATATTATAGTTATCTGAACTTGCAACGCAAGGTTAGATAAAAGGGCTGCTTTCTAGCCCGTCCATCCGATTATGGGAATTGCTATTTAATTCCCATAATATATTCCTCATATTTTCTCGCAATATACATACCCGTAATTCCTTTTAAGGGTTCTATGGCCTCTCCGATAAAGCATCTTAAATGGTTGGTAACACAATCGTATCCTGCCAGGCAGGAAAACTCTACGCCGCCGGAAAAACGAGGATTACACTCCAGCATATGATACGATCCATCCTCTGTCTGAATGAATTCAAAGTTCACACATCCGTTGATACCAAGGGCATTGGCTATATCCCTGCACGTTGCTTCCAGAACCGGATCCAGAAACACCAGCACCGAGGTTCCTGCTCCGTTCGGGGTCCGCAAAAGCTCCTTCCGGCATACGGCAACGCTCTCTCCTGTTTCCGCCTGCCTTACCACGTCAACGGTAATGATGCTTCCCTGATAATAGGGCTGGACGATCAGCCCCTCAGAGTCCCCGCATTCCAGAAAGCCTTTCATCTCGTCAAGGGATTGTATATAGCGAAGCCCCTGACTGCTTCTTCCGTTAAAAGGTTTGATAACCGCAGGATAGGAAAGGCGCTCTGCGTCAGCCTCCATAAGCTCCAGCGTGGGAATGGGGCTGCCTATGCCCTTTTCCTTAAGAAAACGGTACAGCTCCCTTTTATCCCTGCACAGAAGAAGGGTTTCCTCCGATGACAGACATAATGTCACCGAAGCAAGGGCCAGTTCGTCCCTGTAGCGGTTCCACACATCTACCTCCACATCCGTGAGAACGATCAGCACTTTTGCCTGTTCCTCCCTGCATATCTTCAGTATGGAGTTCACATACCGTTTCTCGTCCGTAGCAAGGGGGACCTGGTAAAAAGATGCCACATTCCCGGAATCCGCAATCCATTCTGCCGGATAAATATCACAGCCAACTACCCGGAAACCGCCTTTTTTTAAGTTTTTTATAACGATATCTGCTGAAAACGACCCAATTGCAGTCACCAATGCTGTATTCATAATTTCCTTCCTCTCTGTTACCCAGGGCATATGGGTATCCCTGTAAGGGGCTTCCTCTTTCCTTTCCTCCTATCTGGCACCTAAAATAATGGCGCAGATGCGGTCGACCTGATCCAGGGAAAGTTCTGCATATAAGGGCAGGGTCAGTACGCTGTCTGCCGCTTTTTTTGCCACAGGAAGATGTACATTTGAAAACCGTTCCCGATAGCATTCAAAGTCAGTGATCAGAGGATAAAAATACTTTCTCGCAAAGACATGGTGCGTGGCCAGCAGGTCATATACCTCATTTCGTGTTAAAGAAAAGCCGTCAAAGGCAACAGGAAAATAAGCATAATTCTGGCGGATCCCTTCTTTGGGATTCATCAGGCGGATTCCCGGTACTCCCGCCAAATGTTCCCGGTACCGTTCTGCCACAAGCCTGCGCTTTTCAATGTTATCATTCACATGGCGGAGGTTGCAGATACCCATAGCCGCCTGAAACTCATTCATTTTTGCATTACCGCCGATATATTCTACGGTTTCCTTGCCGGTGATGCCGAAATTCTTTAAATAATTGAACAAGATCTCCAGGGATGGATCCTGAAAGGTCACAGCACCACCTTCAATGGTATTAAACACCTTTGTGGCATGGAAGCTGAACATGGAAGCGTCTCCGTAGGTCCCGATCCCTCTCCCATTTACATCTACACCAAAGGCATGGGCGGCATCATAAATTACCTTTAAATTATGTTTTTTCGCGATTTTTTCAATTTTATCTACATCACAGATATTTCCATAAACATGAACCGGTAAAATGGCGGTCGTCTTTTCCGTAATCATTGCTTCAATCTTATCCGGATCAATGGTATAATCCTCCTCCCGGATATCGCAGAACACGGGAGTCAAGTTATTTCTTACAATGGCATGGGTGGTGGAAGCGAAAGAAAATGGGGTGGTGATCACCTCACCGGATAGATTCATGGCCTGGAGCGCCATTTCAAGAGCCATATGTCCATTGACAAACAAAAGAAGCTTCTGTATCTTTAAATACTCCTTTAACTGCTCCATCAGTTTTTCATGAAATTCTCCCATATTCGTCATCCAGGCAGTTTCCCAGATCGGCTTGATCTCTTCTATAAATTCTTCATAGGAAGGCATGGAAGCCCTCGTCACTAATATGTCCTCTTTGTTGTCCATGCGTTATCCTCCATTTTCCGGTCAGATGGAAAGCATCTGGCCCAGCGTCCGTATAAGGGTGCTTTTCATTAATTTGAATTTCCAAATCGTATATATCTTTACCGCCCTGTTTTTTTCGGGCAGTCCGATAAAATGCTCCAGAACCGCTCTTTGCTCACTGGACATCTCATTTCCATAGAGTTTTAAAAACATCTGTGCCTGCACAAACATTTTCCTGTAATTTTCCCGGACCGCATTCTGATTCCGGATCCGCGCCGCATACTGCTCCTTACCGCTTTTGGATCCCATCTGATTTTCTCCATGCTGCCGGTATAAGACCAGGGGTCGGTCAATGTAGGATATCCTTCCAAAACAACTTGCCAAAAGCCCCAGCCACCAGTCATGCATAACGCATTCCCTGGGAACATCGGTCAGGAACTCCAAAAATGCCTTGTTGATCATGACTGTATTCCCTGTGATATTATTCTCAACCAGATAATGGCTGAACCGGTTATCATGAACTGCGATTTTCTGGTATTCCGCCATGGATTCGTGAAGAATGCTGCCCTCCTTATCGGTTACCGATAAGTCACCATGGACCAGAAGGGGAACCGCTTTCCCCCATTCCGTTTCCAGCTTCTTCATTTCCCTTAAGGTGACCTCTGCCTTATCCGGCAGCCATACATCATCCTGGTCACACAGCATGATATACTCATCAGTTACCACCTTAAGCAGGCGGAAGAAATTATTCTGGGCACTGCCGGATCTTTCGCTGTTCCTAAGGCTCCTCACACGTCCCGGATATCGTTCTTCATATTCCCGGATAATGGCAGGGGTGCCGTCTGTAGAAAGATCGTCGGAAATCACGATGGACAGATCGGAAAACGTCTGGTTTAATATAGATTCCAGCTGCTCCCGTATATATTTTTCTCCGTTATAGGATGCAAGCAGCACCGAAACCATATATTTTCCCCCTTTCCACGTTTCTATCTACCAGGATAATCCCACGATCTTTGTCAAAAACCAGATTTCAGCCATGAGAAATGCCAGGAAAGCCTTTACCAGACATTCCTGGAACCGGTTGATCCCCAGATAGTTTTTATAATAGTGAAGCTTGCTCTCATGAAGAATTGCCTGCTTCTTTAAAATAGATTTCACATTCTTATTAATAGACACGGAATGAAGGTGTATATAGGACTGGTTTAAAAGAAGTACCGTCCCGTATCCCTTTTTCTTAAGCTGAAATCCAAGTATCTTTTCCTCATAGTAAAGAAAGACATCTTCATCATAAAGACCGCATTCCATCAGAGCATTAATATCCGCCATAAAAAGGGAGCCAAGCACAGCATCTACATAAACGTACCGCTCCTTTTCAAAATCTGCTTTAAGTTCCGGCCGGTCATTCAGCCAGCGGGCAAAAATACGCCTTGTAATAAGGCCAGTATCCAGAAGATCACCCATCAGGCCGTTAATGCGCCAGCTTGACAGCGCCACCTCTCCCGCTCCATCCCTGGTGACTGCTGCCGCAACTCCCAGCCTGCTTATCTTTAAAAAGGAATCCTTCATGGCCTGTATACATCCTTCTGTAACCTTAACATCAGGATTTGCGATGAGCACATGGGAAGCGTGAAGCGTCCCATATGCATACCGGATCCCCTGATTATTGCCGTATCCGTACCCCCCGTTCCTTTCCGTGGAGATAAGATGGACCTTTCCGCCCGCAACTGCCTGAAGCCTCGATACGGAATCATCGGTGGAGTAGTTGTCCACGATCACGATAGAATCCAGGATTTTATAATTTACTATGGAGTTTACCAGGCTTATGGTGGTTTCCGGATCATTATAATTAAGAATGATACAGCTAATGTTCATATCCGCTCCTCTTTAAGAACCTTTTCTGGAATTGATTACCCGCATCCCAAACCTGATGCTCACAAAGTCTCTCACGGCAGGACATAAAAAGGTGGCGTAATCCATCAGGTGATAAGCAGCCATATAAAGACGGCTTCCCTTTTCCTTAGGTGTTCCGGCCCAAGGCGTAAGTGATAGATAATGATCATAAGCCCTGCGGTAATGGTTTAAATTTCCCTCTTTCCAGGGTCTTTCATCCCCCATAAAGTGTAGGATCGCAGGATGTTTTTTTGCCTCCCGGAACCCTTTTTGCCCAAGCTTTCCATACACAGGAGACAGCCTTACCAGATGACTGTACCGGTAATATCGGTAATTGGTAAAAAAGTTATATCTGGGAGATAAGGGTTTTATCCTTCCCTTTAACGCCCCATTAATGGTATCCTGATCTCCTGCAAACAGCTTCCCGCCCATGGAACAGTAAAAGTCCAAAAGCTGCTTCTGGGCGTTTTCCTCTCTCCAACGGGTCATATCAATGAGGAGAACACCGGAATTGAAATAAGGAGCTTCGGATAAAAGGCCGATTTCTTCCTTAATGGAAGGGTATATGGTAGGTTCCATGACCGCTCCTAAAAGGAAGGACCCCAGATCCTTTTCCCACAGCATTTTTAAGGAAGACAGCACTACCGTATCACAGTCTAGATACAGCACTCGGTCCGTTACCTCCGGGAGAACCTCTCCCATAAACAGGCGGGCCATAATGCTTAAATCAAAACCGCCCGTATCAACTTCATAGGAAAAGCGCTCCTTTAAATCTCCCAGCTCCACGACCGTCAGTTCCCGACCAAACCCATCTGCCACGGACTTAAGCCGTTCTTTCGTCTCTTTGGACAGGCTCATGGACAAAACATAGATATGGATGTCACCCATGTCCCTGTTATGATCCAAAAGGGAATAAAGGGATACGGCCAGATGCCTGGCATAATTATCGTTGGAAGCGTATACAACGTTCATAGATTCCTCCAGTTTACGTACGTATCAGGGCATGGAAAATCCAGCCCTGGTTCCGTAGTATTGTACTATATCTGCTATAAAAAGTAAACAGCTATGCCTGTATGCAGGATTAGCCCAATTCCTTTTCTGCCCGGTTCATGGCTGATTCAATAACCTTGTCCATATCGTAGTATTTATATTCCCCTAACCGTCCGCCGAAAATCACATGATCTTCCGTTTCAGCCAAAGCTGCATATTTTAAGAATAATCCCTGATTTTTTTCATCGTTTACCGGATAATAGGGCTCCATGCCCTCGGTCCAGTCTACCGAATATTCCCGGGTTATAACAGATTTAGGCTGAGTTCCGAATTCAAAATGCTTATGCTCAATGATCCTGGTATAAGGAGTTTCCCGGTCCGTGTAGTTAACGACTGCCACTCCCTGGTAGTTATCCGTATCCACTACCTGGGTTTCAAACCGCAAGCTCCGGTATTCCAGCTTTCCAAACTGATATCCGTAATAAGCATCAATGGTTCCGGTATAAATCACCCGTTCTCCTAACCCATCATAATATTCCTTATTTTCCAGATAATCGACTCCCATTTCCACATCGCAGCCTTCAAACAGCTTTTCAATGATCACATTATATCCGCCTATGGGAATTCCCTGGTATAAGTCATTGAAGTAGTTGTTGTCATAGGTAAAGCGAACGGGAAGGCGTTTGATGATAAAGGCAGGAAGATCCTTACAGTCTCTGCCCCACTGTTTCTCCGTATAGCCTTTCACCAGCTTTTCATAAATATCCCTGCCCACAAGGCTGATCGCCTGCTCCTCTAAGTTCCTGGGTTCTCCGGTTACAGAAGCTTTCTGCTCTTCGATTTTTGCCTTTGCTTCCGCAGGGGTGGATATTCCCCACATCTTGCTGAAGGTGTTCATATTAAAGGGCATGTTGTACATTTCACCCTTGAAATTTGCTACCGGGCTGTTGGTATAGCGGTTGAACTCTGCCAGCTCATTGACAAACTGCCATACCTTCTTGTTGCTGGTATGGAAAATATGGGCTCCGTAACGGTGTACGTGGATTCCTTCTGTTTCCTCGCAGAAAATGTTGCCGCCCATGTGGTCCCTCTTCTCTACCACAAGACACTTTTTCCCTTTTTGCCTTGCCAAATATGCGAAGACACCGGAATAAAGGCCGCCGCCTACCAGCACATAATCATATTTTTTCATGGTTTCCTTCTCCTGTCTCGTTTATAAACTGTCTACATTATACTAAAACCATTTAGAAAAGTAAATGTATGTGCTTATTTCCTTCAAGAGGATAAATATATAAGTGATTTAATTGCCAAACCTAACTTATTAGAGGTAAAATACCGATATACATGCTATATACAAAAGAATAAAGCTTTAGGGGGATGGATAAATGTTTAAAGTAGCAATTTGCGATGATGAACAGAATGAAGCTGCGGTAATTAAACAGCTTGTAGAAGAATTTATGAAAGATCATGGAATTCTTTACAGCATTCAAATGTTTCATTCTGGTGAGGATCTGACAGCCTCCTCTGTAAGCTTTGATTTCGTCTTTCTGGATATTTCTATGGGAGGAATGAATGGGATTGAAGCGGGAATGAAGCTATACCAGAAAAACAGAAAGGTCAGGATCATTTATATTACAGGGTTTAACGGATACTGCAGTGATGCAATTAATCGTGCACATGCATTTGCCTATTTGCCGAAACCTGTTAAAAAGGAACAATTAATAGATCATATCAGCGAGCTGGTACAGGTCATAGGATTGGATCGAGGAAATGATATCGAGATTGTATTGTCAAATGTAACAGAAATAAGTGAAAGCGGGGAAAAAGAATACCCGGCAGTTAATGTATCGGTTTCAAAGATTCTTTATTTTGAATATGTAAAAACTGCACGTAAAATCAGAGTGAAAACAATTAAAAAAACGTATGAATATATTGGGACAATGACAGATGTGGAGCAGAGAATGGAAATATATGGCTTTGGAACCTGCTACCGTGGAGTGATTGTAAATTTTGAACATGTGGCAAAAGTAAAAGGAGATATGGTCTATTTAAATACGGGAGAAAGGTTACCCTTATCACAAAAGCGGGTAATTGCCTTTAAAGAGCAGTTAAATAATTATGTTCACAGGAGTATTTAACTATGGAAAATAATATATTGTTTTTATCCGGAATCATAGTCTCGTGTCTGGTTACTACTATAGTCATTTTTCAATTTATGGGCAGCAGGCATAAAAAGGCATTTCATAATAAACAGTTCTACTTTTTCGTTCAAACAGGCATCAGTATATTTTTAATGGGCATCAACTTATTGCAGCGGCCATTGGTAAATATGCTGAGTTGGGTCATTTCATATGGTTTGGTAAGCTATTTCTTATATTTTGATGATTTTGATAAACCGATGCGAAGGGTTTTAGAAGCGGAAATTATGGTATTGGTATTTGCAGTGTGCGAAGCCGCAGGGGTAGCCTTACTTGATTTTATATTCTGGGAAATGCGTATGCCTCCATTGGAGCCGGAGGTGGAAACGTTTCTTAATATGACATTTTCCATGTTTGTTTTGCTGTTTATGTATTATACTTTTATTTCTCCAATATGGGGGAGAAACGAAAAGGTCAAATTTACCAAATCACAGTATGTACTTCATTTTATTATTGCCATTTACAGTTTTATGAACATGGTTGTAATAGGCGTTTCCTTCGGGAAAATAAGGGGAGAAGGTATGGGTCTTATTCTGTTAATCAACATGGGATTCATTATATTTGCAGATATGTATTTTTTATATTTCATACGATTTATGGAAGATAATTATCAATTAAAGGTAAAACTGGAGTTATTGGAACAGCAGGCAACTATGCAGTATAAATATTATTTGCATCAGGAAAAGAAGCATCAGGAATCTCTTAGTATACTTCATGATGTTGACAAGCACATAGCGGTTATGGAAGGGCTGTATCATGGAGATGACAAAGAAGGGACAATTAATTACATTAAAGAGATCAATACAATCTTAAAGCCTTTGCTCCCACAACAGCTAACCAATAATGGTATTTTAAATATTCTTTTAAATGACAAAATACAAAACACGGAAAAACTACATATTGATTTGCAATATGAAATAGGAAATGTTGATTTAAGCTTCATGAATCCAATGGATATCACTACAATCTTTGGTAATTTATTGGATAATGCCATAGAAGCCTGTGCACAAGTGAACGGATCTCCATGGATAAGGTTAAAAATCAGCCCTTATTATGAAATGATAGCAATAAAAGTTGAGAATACTTCAAATAGCATCGACAGATGGAATGAGGGCAGACCGGTGTCTCAAAAGGGGGCAAATCACGGAATCGGATTAAGCAATGTTGAGCGCGCGGTAGAAAAGTACGATGGTTCTATGAATCTGAGCAGTGAAAACGGAATATTCCAGTGTAATGTATTGATAAATATGTAGGAATGAGCGGACGGAACGTTTTCAGTTGAAGTGCCTACTTCGTGCAAAAAAATCGTCTTTCGTGCTTCACATATTGAAAGCAAATGGTATTTGACTATAATTAAAACATAACTATAAATTACACAAGAAAGGAAGATTAAAATGAAGAAAAATTTCAAAGAAACAGCTTTAACTTTACTTTCAAAGGCCGCATTATCCACATCTAAGAAGGAGGCAAACTCAGCCTGTATTTGTATTGGGTATCAACCTAAAATGCCTGAGAGCGTTACAAAGTTTAAAAAGAACATTTAGTTAAATTTCATGTGTAATAAGTCGACGAAATAATGAGAAGAATAGTTGGTTACATATCAAGAAGCATGGTCAAAGATGGTATTATTTTAGAATCAGAGCAGGATATCTATGATTTCGGAATAGAATGTTTGCTTTTAAAATTAATACACTACATTTCTTATATAACCATTGCAGTCATGATGCAGCAAGTCTTTGATCTGTTTGTAATGGCGTGCGCCTTTTATCCCATACGGGTAAATGCAGGCGGGTATCATGCCAGGACGAGAATAGGCTGCTACTTTGTATCATGTTTGACGGTTTTTTCTGGCTTGTTGTTTTACAGGCAAAACTTTAGCGATAAGGTTTATATTATATGTTTGCTGGCTGCTTCTGTCATTATCTACTTCAATGCTCCTATCGATAACGAAGGAAAAATCATGAGCCGGTCAGAAATAGAATATTACAAAAAAAAGACCAGAGTGGTTATCATAGTTCTTGGTGTATTAATAGGGGGAGTTTGGGGATTAAATAAAGATTATATCGGCAAAATGTTGATTTGTGGAATTGTAATTTCGGCGATTGCAATATTCATAGAAAAACAAAGAAGAAAATTGAGAGATGAACATGATTCCCAAAAGTAGTTTACTTTTGGGAACCCTTTTTTATATCACATAATTTTAAAAATAAACCTTTCTTTTAATACTTATATATTTTTTAACAAAGTTTCACCAGCTATATTTTTGATATATTATGATAAAGTCACCGGGAAAAACAAATTCTTCTTTCGAACTCCCGGTTTTTTGTAGGAACGTCCAGGCAAAATTGCCGGATGGAAAAAGGGAATTTGTTGATGACACCAGTTTCCCCACTGGTATGATCAACAAATCCCCTTCCTTTGCTCTTATCATCGTTAATAATGCTTATGAGACCTTTTCATTATGCCTTGTCAGCCTTTCCTTGATCCTCGGCCCTATGATCTGAACCACGATCACCAGAATCAGGATGATACCCTTGATTGCATCGTTGATGAGAGAATCCATCTTAAGTGCAACGATGATCTTGTCAATGATCGTATAAGACATGGCTCCAAATAAGATTCCCAGGCATTTGCCCTTTCCTCCGGACATGCTGATGCCGCCTAATACAACTGCCGCAATGGCATACATTTCATAGCTGCTTCCGGTTGTGGCCGGGTCAGAAGAGGCATTCATGGCCACCCATAAAAAGGAGGCAAGCCCTGTCAGGATTCCTGCAAGAACAAATACGGAAACCTTCATGAGGCTCACATTGATCCCCGCCATCTGTGCTCCCTTCGCATTGCTTCCCACCGCATATACCTTTTTTCCATACTTGGTGCTAGTCGTTATATAAACAAATAAAGCTGTCATTAAAATCAGGATCAGTCCCACAATGGGAACGGTAACGATCTTTCCGTTTCCAAGGCCGTAAAACGGCTGATAAGAGGACAGTTCTTTGATCATCCGGTATACGCTGCTTCCGCCTCCTGCCAGAGCCTTATCGATATGCTGGCAGATATATTGGGCAAAGGAACGGAAGATCAGCATGGTCGCTAAAGTAACAATAAAGGCCGGCATTTTTATGTATCCCACCAGCAGGCCGTTGATCAAGCCGCAGACCGCACCGAATAAAAGGGCAAACAATAATGTCATCAGTATATGATCTGTGATATTAAACATGATGACCGACAGTCCGCTGTTTAATGCCAGCATGGAACCTACCGATAAATCGATTTCCCCGGTCATACATACCAGTCCCATTCCCAGACCAATGATTCCCACCACTGCCGAATGGCGGAAAATATTCATGGTGCCGCTCCAGGTCAGCCCGTTGCTGGTGAGGGCATATACCAAAAAGATCAGTACAAATACGATAATAAAACTGAATTCCCCGCACCATTTGGATAGAACCCCAAGGGACACTCCGTTTTTCTTTTCTCCTGCCTTCATTTCTTTATCCTCCTATTTCCTGGTTCACAGCATTTGTAGAATACAGCATGACCGTAGTATCATTGATTTCATCGTGCTCCAGAATTTTGATCATTCTTCCGTTGTAAAAAACAGCACAGAAATCTGCTACCTTCTGGATCTCCGGTATTTCCAGGGTATTGATGAGTATGGTCTTTCCCTTTTTTGCCATTTCCAGTATCAGCTTATAAATCTCAGCCTTGGCTCCTACGTCGATGCCTTGAGTAGGATTATCAAACAGCAGAATATCCGCATCCGTATTCAGCCATCGGGCAATAAATACCTTCTGCTGGTTTCCGCCGCTTAAGGATAGAATGGAATCTGAGCTGCTTCTTGCCTTGATATTTAACAGGGTCTTAAACGCTTCAAACCGCTCTTCTTCCTTCCGTTTTTGAATGTGAGGCTTGCGTGCCGATAAGGTATGCTCCGCCAGGTACATGTTTTCCAGCAGATTCATGTCCGGGATGACAGAATTTTCTTTTCGGTTGGACGCCAGCATGGCGATGTTTGCTTCCATGGCTTTATGGATCGAATGGGAGGGCACCCGTTTTCCCCTGACCTTCATTTCTCCTGATATAGCCTCAGTAACCCCAAACATGCACTGCATCAGCTCGCTGCTTCCGGAGCCTTGAAGTCCGGTGAGTCCGATGATCTGGCCTTTTTTGACCTGCAGGGACACTTGTTCAAATCCAGGCCCTGAAAAATCATGGAGCTCCAGAACCACCTCACCGGGCTTTCTCTTTTCATAGACCTCACCGGCAGAATAATTCTCTCCTACCATGAGCCCTGTTACCTCTTCCGGAGTCGTTTCATCTATGGCACCGTCTCCTATGAACTCACCATTACGAAATACAGTATACCGGTCAGCCAGCTCAAAAATCTCCGGCATTTTGTGGGAAATAAAAATAAAGGAGGTTCCTGTCTTTTTTAAATGATTGACAATGCTGAACAAATGCTTTACTTCTTCGTTATTTAAGGAAGTGGTGGGTTCATCTAAGATCAACAGCTTTGCCTTAAAAAATAACGCCTTTGCGATCTCCAGCATCTGCTTCTGGCTGGTCTTTAAATTCGCCACCAGCTCACCTGGATTTATGTCAACTCCCAGTTCATGGAATAACCTCTCCGTTTCTTCCATCATCTTTTGTTTGTTCAGTTTTCCAAGCCTGTTCTGATATTCTTTCCCCAGAAAAATATTTTCATAGACCTTTAAATCGTTAAACAGATTCAGTTCCTGATGGACAAAGGCAATTCCCAGTTCCTCCGATTGTCTGATGGTGATGGTATCGATCTCTTTTCCGTCAAATGCAATGGTTCCGCTGTCTTTGGGAAATACTCCTGTCAGCACGTTCATCAAAGTCGACTTCCCTGCTCCATTTTCTCCAAGCAGGGCATGAACCTCCCCCTGTTCGACGGTTAAGCGGACCCCCTTTAGTACCTGGACTCCGTTAAATGCCTTGCTGATCCCACTCATTTCCAATAAACTCATCTCTCAACCTCCGGTTTTATAAAAGGGGCCGTTCCGAAAGTGATGAACGGCCCCTTTTGTCCCTCAGACCATTATTTCTAAAAGGATGGGTACTCAGTTACATTTTCTGATGTTACATTTTCGCAGGCGATCACATGATCCTGGGTCACCTGTTTTCCATCCAGGTAATCAACCATATCTTCAATCGCTGTCTGAATCATAGATGGGCTGTAGGTTACTGACATGATGCCTCCGCATTTTGATACGATATCCTCATAGGATTTTCCCCGGAGTACTTCGTACAGTTCGTCAAGTCCGCCACAGCCGGTGATAACCGGTTTGCCGGAAAGGAAGGTATCCTTGGTTGCCTCATCAATTCCGCCTCCGGAAAGAGCCTCTAAGATTCCCATGGCAAGCTCATCATCTTCTGCATAAAACCATTTGATCTTGGCGTTTTTACTGTCTCCCATCAGGGATTCAAAGGATGTTTTTGTGTCTGAGCGGCTCCAGTTCATTGCTCCGGAATATGTAATGGATTTTAAGTCATCCTGGCTCCATTTCTTATCTGCATTAATGACTTCTCCGCCAAATTCCAGTTCCCCTGTTAAGTATTTGGTGAAGCCCTCATCCCGCAGTGTGGTAACGGAAGAAGTGTCGCCTTCATAAACGTAGATCGGCTCTCCCGGTGTAAGTCCCAGGGAAACAAAATAAGCGGCAGCACCTGCGCCGATGCCGGAATTGTCGCCTTTTACATTGGACACGGCCTTACCGGCAACACCGTCAATGATCCGGTCAAATGCCACATAGGGAATTCCTGCATCGATCACGCCCTGAATCGCAGACTGTACCGTATCATCAATGGGCTGGATGACCATTGCAATGTTCTTTTCTCCTTTGGAAACGATATCCTCGATGTTCCGGATCTGCTCTGCCGCATTGGCTGAGGTGATGAGTTCCGAGGTGTAAGTGCCGTTTTCATTTACTTCCTGGATCTTCTGTTTTGCAAAGGTAGCTACAGAACCGGTCCAGCCATGATCTTCTGGTACGGTCAGAACATAAATATGAGTACCTTCTTTTACGGCCTCTGTATCTTTCACAGTTTCCGCTGATGTTGACTCTGTCTTTGCTGCCGCTGTTGTGGTGTCTGCCGGTTTTACCTGGGAACATGCAGTTCCTGCTGCCGCCACCAATGCCGCCAAAATAATTGCTGCTGCTTTTTTCATATTGCTGATCCTCCTTTTACATTTTCCTTCTCTATCAAAGCATTTTTGCTGCTTTAACCTAAATGATAAACTGGTCCATATATTTCTTAGACAGTTTCAGACTGTCAAGGATCTTTTCCCTGGAGCCCTCAAACGCCCTGTCCTCAACTTCAATGCAGGTGAAGCCGTTGTAACCGATATCCGTTAATGCGCTGACATATTTTCCCCAGTTCACATCCCCAAGGCCGGGAAGCTTTGGCGACATATAATCCAGGGGATATGCCATGGTCCCCACCTTTTTTAACTCATCCTCATACAATTTAATGTCCTTATAATGGACGTGAAAAATCTTATCCCGGAACTGGTAAAGAGGCTTAATATAATCCATCATCTGCCAGACAAAATGGGAAGGATCATAATTGATGCCAAGATTTTCATTGGGCAGAATCTCAAATATCTTTTCCCAGTTCGCCGGAGATGTCATCAGGTTCTGCCCGCCGGGCCACTGCTCCCTGCCAAACAGCATGGGGCAGTTCTCAATGGCGATCCGCACATTTTTTTCCTCTGCATGGGCAAGAATGGGCGGCCATATTTCTTTCACCAGCTCTAAGTTCTCTTCCACGGTCTTTGTCTGGTCCCTGCCGATAAATGTGGTCACCAGACGAACGCCCAGGACATCGCTGGCATCAATCACCTTCTTAAGATGGGAAATATTGTCCTGCCTTTTTTCCTCAGCCTCTTCCATTACGTTGGGATAAAAAGCAAGAGCGGAAATATCCACATTCCGTTCTTTGCAGTAGTTTCTTATGTACTCCGCCTTTTCCTCTGTTAAACCGGCCACGTCAATGTGGCTGACTCCCGCATACCTGCGTTCTGCTTTTCCCTGGGGCCAGCAAGCCACTTCCACACACTGGAAACCCATAGCTGCCGCCGTATCGATCATTTCCTCAAAAGTCCATTCACCAAGAATTGCACTGACAAATCCCAGTTTCATGCTATCTTTCCCCCTTTTTCCCGATAACGATCCTTCGTTTTTCCCTGCCAGACTCCAGGCAGGCAAACACAGCTTCCATGGCGCTTAATACATCAGCCCCGCTGACCGGCACCTCTGTCCCCGCCTCCAGAGCATCCACAAATGCATCAATAATCCCGGATTTTGTCTGATTGTCATTGGTCTGTATCTTATCAATATCGTATAATATTTGCTCCCCATTTTTCAAAACCACGGAAATGGAATGTTCCGGATCGTCATAGATCTTCATGATCCCCTTCGTCCCATAAAGAACTGTAGAATTATCTTCCCTGCCATAATAAGTCCAGCTGGCTGTCATGGTACCTATGGCACCATCTTCCATCTCATAGATGCAGATGGCATTGTCATCCACGCCGATCAGCTCTCCTGACTCGTATCTCTTATCCAGAGTAAGCAGCTGGGCAATCACAGCTGCGACTTTCTGGCCCAGAAGATATTGGATTAAATCCGTTTTATGAACTCCCAGATCAGCCATGGCTCCCATGGAAGCCCTATCTTTATCAAAAAACCAACTGTTAGCCCCATCGATGCTCCAGGTTTCCGGCCCGCCATGCCCGAATGTGGTCTTAAATGTGAGGACCTTTCCGATCGTATCTGCTAAAAGAAGCTCCTTTGCCCGTACATGAGCTTTGGCAAATCTCTGATTTTGTCCGATCATCAGCTGCCGGTTGTTCTCAGCCGCCGCGTGTACCATTGCTTTACATTCCTCAAGGCTTACAGCCATGGGCTTTTCACAAAGTACATGTTTTCCCGACCGAAGGGCCTTGATGGTAATTTCGGCATGTGTATGATTGGCCGTACAGATACTTACTGCATCGATTCCCCGGTCAGTCAGCAAAGCATCTGCAGAATCATATACCTTTCCGCCGTAAACTGCAGCCAGCTCCCTTGCCCGTTCCTCGTTGAAATCATAATAGCCTGCAATCCGGGCTCCGGGATGCGCCCCGTATTCAGGGATGTGTCTTGTCTGTGCGACCCTTCCGCACCCAATGATTCCTACCTTCATAGCATGTTCCTTCCTCTTCCGATTGGCTTTCATATTGCTTTTCATTTCTTTCATTTTTTCAAGGTGATTTTACCATTTTCTTGCTTTATTTTCAAGTTTTTGGTCGTTATTAATAGTTTTTCCATGTTATATCCAGATTCTATTGTGATAATATAATCAATCTGCACAATTGCCCTCTTGATTTTCTGAAAACTTTTCATAACTATGAAAACTTTATATTTACAATAAGCCTCTCTCATGATATAAACAAAAGAAAGAACTAAGCAAAGGAAGAACAGGGGAATGAAACAGGAAAAAATTACAATAGAAGAAATTGCAAGACAGGCGGGAGTTTCACCGGCCACTGTCTCCCGCGTGTTAAATCACAGGGAGCAGGTCAAGGCAGATACCGCCAAACGGGTAGAAAGCACTATGGCCGCTCTTGGATATGCCTTTGAATCCACCGCTCCGCCCTCCATTGAAGATCAACCGCTGATCGTTCTGAATATTCCGGGAATTGAAAATGTTTTCTATCAGGAGGTCATAAAAGGGGCCAGAGTCTCGGCAAAAGCCCATGGCTGCCATCTGCTCATCAATGAATCACCTTTGGACCGGAGTTCCATCCGCAATTTCTGCAATCTGCTCCACCGGGTCAATGCTGCCGGTTCTATCCTTTTGAACCGGGCATCGGAAGAACACTTAAAACAGATACGCGCCATCACCCCTTTGGTGCAGTGCTGCGAATACAACGAAGACGCCGCAGGATATCCCTATGTCAGCATTGACGATTTTTCCGCTGCAGAGGCGGCCACCGGATATCTCTATCATTGCGGCTGCAATAAAATCGCCCTCATCAATGGGCCTTTAAGCTTTAAGTATGCGGTAAAGCGGCAGGAGGGATATTTGAGCGCCTTAAAAAAGGCGGAAATCTCTGTCCCTCAAAACTGGATCATACAACTTCCGGAGATCAACTACCAGATGGCCTACGCTGCCATCTGCCGTTTATTAAACAGTGAGCCAAGGCCCAACGCCTTCTTTGTGGTCTCCGATATATTTGCGGCTGCCGTCATCCGGGCGGCAAAGCGTTTTAAACTTAATGTTCCTAAGGACATCATGGTGGTGGGCTTTGATAACATCGAATTTTCCACTATGACCTGTCCTTCCATTACAACGGTCAACCAGCCCTGCCTGCAGCTTGGGTATACTGCCTGTGAAATGCTCCTGGAAATGATGGAAAATCCCTCCAGCTCCCCAAAATCACTGATCCTGGACGCAGAACTGGTGATCAGGGAATCAACTGCAAAAATCTGATTAAAGTTTTCCGTCAAAACATAAAATAAGGCCAGCCTTTTCTCAAAGGCTGGCCCTTTTATTTATGAATAGAATAACCGGTTGACTGCGCTGAAGATTCCGCGGATAGACGCTCTTGTAATGTTGGAGCTTATTCCCACACCATAGGTGGCTTTTCCTGTCTTCACATCTAAAAGGTGAATATAGGAGGCCGCCTGTGCTCCGGAACCGGAAGCAAGGGCATGCTCGTAGTAGTCAAGAACCCGGATCTCAATGCCAAGTTCTTTTTCAAGTCCCTTCTGTACCGCATCAATAGGTCCGTTTCCAACACCCTCGAAGACTTTCTCTACGCCATGATCGGTATAGCGGACTTTTGCAGCTGTTGAGAACGGTGTATCATCTTCCGCTTCCGTAATCTGTGCTTTGCGGAAATGGATCGGTTCTTTCTTCTCCGTGTAATTGCTCTTAAACTCATCCATAATCTGCTCAGGAGCAACCTCACCCTGCTTTTCAGAAATCGCCTGGATCACATCTGCAAACTCCTTATGCATACCCTTGGGAAGCTTGAAGCCATAGAAGGTATCCATGACAAAGGCAACACCGCCCTTGCCTGACTGGCTGTTGATCCGCACGATAGGCTCATACTGCCTGCCGATATCTGATGGGTCAATGGGCAGGTAAGGAACCTCCCAGTAAGTATTCTTTCTATCCCGCATGGCCTGCATGCCTTTGTTGATGGCATCCTGGTGGGAGCCGGAAAAGGCGGTAAAGACAAGCTTTCCTGCATATGGATGTCTTGGCTCCACTTCCATCTTGGTGCATCGCTCATATATGTCAACGATCTCACGAATATTCTCAATGTGAAGCTCCGGATTGATCCCGTGAGAGAACATGTTGTATGCGACTGTTAAAATATCTACATTCCCGGTCCGTTCGCCGTTTCCTAAAAGCGTACCTTCCACCCGGTCGGCTCCTGCCAGCAGAGCAAGCTCCGTGGCTGCGATTCCGGTTCCCCGGTCATTGTGGGGGTGAACGCTTAAAATAATGCTGTCACGGTCCTTGAAATGAGTATTCATCCATTCGATCTGATCTGCATAAACGTTAGGAGTATTCATCTCCACAGTAGAAGGAAGGTTGAAGATAATTTTCTTATCCGGTGATGCGCCCCAGGTTTCCTGGACAGCCGTACAAATATCCAAAGCAAAATCCAGCTCTGTTCCTGTA
Source organism: Lacrimispora sphenoides JCM 1415 (assembly GCF_900105615.1). Lineage (NCBI taxonomy): Bacteria > Bacillati > Bacillota > Clostridia > Lachnospirales > Lachnospiraceae > Lacrimispora > Lacrimispora sphenoides. Next base: position 3,808,075 of record NZ_LT630003.1, read on the forward strand.
AAGCTCTCAGGAGAATATTCAAGAACCACTTCTCCATCAAAGTCCTGCATATACTGCTTCACCCATTCCGTACCCTTTACGGCGATCTCCCTGATTTCTTCCCGGCCCTTGCCAAAAACTACATCCCGCTGAAGAGTTGAAGTGGAATTGTAGATATGCACAATTGCCTTCTTAACTCCCTGAAGGGCTTCAAAGGTCCTCTTGATCAAATGCTCCCTGCACTGAACCAGAACCTGAATGACCACATCATCAGGAATCAGCTTACGTTCCACAAGCTGCCTTAAGAAATCATATTCAATCTGGGAAGCTGCCGGAAAACCGACCTCAATCTCCTTAAAACCCAACCGGATCAGGAGATCAAACATCTCGATCTTCTCTTCCACAACCATGGGCTCCGTAAGGGCCTGGTTTCCATCCCTTAAATCAACGCTGCACCAGATCGGCGCTTTCTTAATCTCATTGCACGGCCATTGTCTTTCCGGATAGGTGACTACCGGTACTCTTTTATATCTTTGATAATTCAACATGTTTTTATCTCCTCCATAATTATGTAATCGTCTGCTTTGTCCGGCGGATTGCCGAATCTGTTCTTGAAACAGAAAAAACTTAACACAGGCTTTGGAGTCGATAAATCACGCTGTATCTTTTGACAATGAACAACGTGGTTTTTACAGGTCTAACCCCATCTATCATCATTCCTTTGCATTGAAATCACATACCGTACTCTGACAGTGTGTCACGGTAAAGTGTTATGTTATTATAGCACGACTAAAAAAGACTTACAACAGAAAAATTAATTTTCTGTTGTAAGTCTTTTTGCCTGCTATTTGCTAAGCTGTAAAAGCTTGGACTTAAGCTCCCCTTCCATCCGGCTTAACTCCACTTCTGCTTCCCGGCGTTTTGTCCTGCCATCCGCCTGGATCCGTACCACTTCATCCAAAGTTGTTATCAGGGATTCATTGGTCTTCTTAAGTGTCTCCATGTCCACGATTCCCCGTTCTGATTCCTTTGCCGTCTGAATGGTTGCGGTTTTTAATACCTCTGCGTTTTTCTTTAAAAGATCATTGGTCATATCCGTCACTTCCCGCTGGGCCTTTGCCGCCTGCTCGGAATGGCTGATTCCGATGGCAAGTACCATCTGGCTCTTCCAAAGAGGAATGGTATTCACCAGGGTGGACTGTATCTTTTCCGTCATTAAGGTGTCATTGTTCTGGACTAGACGGATCTGAGGCGCCATCTGAATGGATATCATGCGGGTAAGCTCCAGGTCATGAAGCTTCTTCTCAAAACGGTTCAGCATAGAAGACAAGTCATTGGCTGCCTGGGCATCTTCCGGAAGTCCGCTTTTTGCCGCCCTCTCTAAAAGTGCCGGCAGCTCTTCCTGCTGTACCCTGGCAAGCTTCCGCTTTCCGGCCATAATATACATGGTAAGTTCTTTAAAATACGTGGTATTTAAATCATACATTTTATCCAGAAGGGCAATGTCCTTTAACAGCTGGATCTGATGGTTTTGAAGGACCTTGCAGATCTGGTTTACATTGGTTTCTGCCTTTGCATACTTTGCCTTAATGCCTTCCACACGGTTTGCGCTCTTTTTGAAGAAGCCGAAAAGGCCCTTTTCTTCTTCCTCCACTTCGATGCTCTTAAGCTCGACAACCACCTCTGACAGGATCTGACCCACTTCCCCCAGATCCTTGGACTTTACATTATCAAGAGCTGCTTCCGAAAAATCGGCAATCTTTTTCTGGGCTCCGGCTCCGTACTGAAGAATCAGATTGGAATCCCTTAAATCGATCTTTTCTGCAAAGTCAGCCACTCGTCTTTCTTCTTCCGGCGTTAAATCAGCTGCCGGTGCTTCCTCCACCACTTTAAGAACGCTTTCTGTCTGCACCAGCTGAGTTTCATCCATACCCCCGGGCCCAAGAGGAGACAGGGTCAGTTCCGGAGCTTCCTTTAACATCTCTTCAATATCCTTACTCATTCTTCATACCTCCTGTAAAATCACTTTCGGCCCAGCCATCCTTTTTTAACATCGTCTGGATCACCGATGCATCTGTAGAAACATCCAAGGCAGCATCCTGATAAAGATCATCAAGCAGCCGCTCAAAGGCCTGGTTTATCGTGTCAAGAGTTCTCTCTATCTCCGCCTTTGCGGAAGAAATATTGGCCCCCTGGGTTCCCACGCTGTCAAAATCCCGGTATGCATTTACCAGTTTTACCGTTGTGGGAAGGTAATATTCCATAAAACGCTCCATCTCCCCGATCCGCCCGGGATGTTTGGAAACCGATTCAAATATCCTGCGGATCACATGTTCAAGGCTTGAAATCTTCTGGGAAATCACTTCCCCCGGTATGGCATCGTTGGCCTCCCGCAATATCCTTAAATAGTTCTGGCCGTCGGCCATCATCTGCTTTATTTCCTCTGAAGGAGTCTCTTCCTTTTCTTTTTCTCTGGCTTCTTCCAGTTCCCTTTCCTTAAGGGCCTTCTGGCATTCCAGATACTGCCTGTAGGTATTTTCACTTAAGATCAGGCAGGTCTTTTGCTCATCCAGATATGCCTGTTTGAAAATTCCAAGCTTGATCATCTTTTGGACGTCCTTTAATACAAAATCACGGGATCTTCCAATGTTTCCTGCCAGTTCCTCAATGCTGCAGTACATCCGCTTACCTGACTGTTTCGCATAAATTCTGGCTCTCTTTAACCTGTCCCGGATGCCGATTCCTGCACGAAGCATAAAACCGGATACGCCGCCTAACAGAAGCAAGATTAAGGTTGCACCTGCCACAGCCCAGATAACCGGCTTCACCACCAGAGCCACAATCCATACAACTAAAAGAAGAATCAGGATTATACCAATGCCAATGCTCCCAAACACCGTATACAAAATACCTGATACACGGCCTGTCTGGTTTAACTGCGCCAGTTCCCCTTGTCCGTCACCGGTTCTTTTTAAAACATCCCGGCTGGTCTGAAACGCCCGGTACCCAGGTCCTTCTTCACGGCTCTCTCTTTGTACCGATGCTCCGCTCCACTCCGTCTTCTGGTATGTCTCTGTTTTTTCAGTTCTTTGGCTGCTAAAGCTTCCGGGCGGTATGTTCTTCCTAAACTCCGTCCCCTTAATCAGCTGGCTCCTGGCTTCCTCCAGGGCAGAATTAACCGTATCGGATATGGTTCTGTTCAGCTGGTTAAAATCCATGGAATCAATAGCATTCTGCACCGAATCCCTGATCTGGTCTCCTAAATTTGAAAATTCTTTATTATCCATATTTCCTGGTCTCCCAAAAACAATTTGTTGCATCAGACCTTAATCATATCATGAATTGTCCTGATTTACAATTACGCATACCTGCAAAAAAATAGAAAGCTACCAAAACCGGAAGCTTCACCGGACTTTGGATCACTTTCTATTCTTTTAACAAGCTGCTAGGAAAGCAGATGGCCTTTTTCTTTCATTACTTCTATGACCTGATCCACATATTTCTCACAGGTATCCAGATCAGCGGCCTCTACCATGACCCGTACCACAGGCTCTGTTCCGGACTGGCGAAGAAGGATCCTTCCACTGTTTCCAAGGCTTTCCGCAACCTTTTCCACTTCAGCCTTAACCGCCTCATCATCCTGGGCCGCCGTCTTATCATGGACACGGACATTTTTAAGTACCTGGGGATAGATCTCAAGCTCGGAAACCAGTTTCCCAAGGCTCTCCTTCTTTTCCAGAATGACTTCCATCACCTTTAAGGAAGTTAAGATACCGTCTCCCGTGGTAGCATGCTTACTGAAAATTATATGGCCGGACTGCTCCCCGCCCAGACAATTTCCGTTTGCTGACATATTTTCATATACATACTTATCGCCTACCGCCGTTTTCTCAAACTCAATGCCTTCCCGCTCAAAGGCCTTGTATAGACCGAAGTTTGACATGATGGTGGTCACCACCTTATTATTCTTAAGGGTTCCTTGTTCCTTCATATACTTGCCGCAAATGTACAGAATGGCATCTCCATCCACCACTTCACCGTTCTCATCCACCGCAATACACCGGTCTGCATCCCCGTCATAGGCAAAGCCCACATCGGCTCCCACTTCTTTAACAAATTTCATTAGCTGCCCGATGTGAGTGGAACCGCATCCTGTATTGATGTTTAGGCCGTTGGGTTCATTGCTGATCACATGGGTTTCAGCTCCCAAGGCATCAAAAACATTCTTGGCAATAGCGGAAGCGCTGCCGTTTGCACAGTCCAGGGCCACCTTTTTATTCTTAAAGGATCTGGTAGCTGTGGAAATCAAATAGCCGATATAACGGTTTCTTCCTGCGGCAAAGTCTACGGTACGGCCGATCTTATCGCGTTTTGCCATAGGCAGATCGACCGTCTCTCCATCCAGATACTTTTCAATTTCCAGGGTCACGCTCTCTTCCAGCTTCTCACCCTTTTCGTTAATTACTTTTATTCCGTTATCATAGTAAGGATTATGGCTGGCGGAAATCATGATTCCGCAGGAAAATCCTTCCGTGCGCACTACATAAGATACGCTTGGAGTTGTGGTAACATGAAGCAGGTATGCATCAGCTCCGGATGCGGTAAGGCCCGCCACCAGAGAATATTCAAACATGTAGCTGCTGCGTCTTGTATCTTTACCTATGACAATCCTGCATACTTCATCCGGATTCTTCTGCCCATAGTACCAGCCTAAGAAACGGCCCACTTTATAGGCATCCTCCACTGTAAGCGTCACATTTGCTTCCCCGCGGAAGCCATCTGTTCCAAAATATTTTCCCATATAATCATATCTTCCTTTCATCAGTCTGCAGATCATACAGAACAGTATGTATGCTAATAACCCTCTAATTATCGCCCTTAGGTACCTCACAGGCGTATAGAATGGTTCTTGCATCGTTAAACTCATAGCTGCAGGTTACAAAAGACCAAAGCTGTCTCACCGGTTCTTCCGGCTTCTGAAGAAACAGGCCGTCCTTTGTCATCTCCTCCACATATGCCTGAAAGCTTTCGTCTGTTTCAAACACGGTCTTCCTGCGGATGGGGGAGGCATCCGTATAAAGTGCGGTGATGGGCCTCAAATGGTATTCCCTCTCCGGCGTAAAAATATAAATATCCTGATGTTCCTTAAAAAAAGCCTCATCCTTGTACTTTATGATGTCCTTAAACATCGATCCGTTCTTCATGTGATGCCCGTATATTATGTTATGCCGGCCGGAAAAGTCAGGTTCGCTTTCATAATCAAGGTAAATGGCACCGGCTACGCTCTTCTTGCCCTCAAAATCCGTATCCAGATAAGTTTCATTGTTATCCGTCTGCACAATGGGGTAGTCGATGGCCGTGCCTTCAATCCTGATCCAGCCCACGATATCCGGATTGATTTTACCCAGTTTCTCAAAATCAATAGGGGAAACATAAGCAGCGCTTGTTTCTGCTTCCGGGATACTGGCCTTAGTTTCCCCGGCCGTAGTCTCCCTTGCAAGCTCCGCAAGGCTTTCATACTGCTGTTCGGCATGATCTCTTGTTTTAAAATCAGAATAGAGCTTTCCTACACCCACAGCCAGAAAAATAACGGCTATGATAAGAACGCCAAAGGCCAATTTTTTGCTTTTCATGCTCATTCCTGCTTTCTAAAATGATTTTTTTCCTCCCTAAGTATACCGTATTTTAACAAAAATCACAATCTTTTATAAGCAATGCTAGACTTTTCCACTTTTTTTCTATATACTAAAAAAAGAAAATGTTAATATGGAGACATTATATGAAAAACCAAGAATCTATCGTTCATGTAAATATGCTGGGAGGATTCTCCATATCCATGGGGGACAGGACGATCGTAGACCAGAATAATCAAGCAAAAAAACCCTGGAGCCTTTTAGAATATCTTATTACGTTTCGAGGTCGGGATATTCCGGTAGAAGAACTTATTGATCTGTTTTGGAAAGATGAAGCCAGCAATAACCCGGCAGGAGCCTTAAAGACCTTAATGTTCCGTGTACGCAAACTTTTAGAGCCTCTGGGATATCCCACACAGGAGCTGGTTTTCCAGAACCGTAAAGCTTACGGCTGGACGAAAGACCTTATAACGGTCTGCGATACCGACCAGTTTGAGGACTTGTGCGCCCAATTAGAGGCCCATGGCCTTTCCGAGGATGACCGTTTAGCCCTTTGTCTGGAGGCCTTTGCCCTGTACAAGGGAAACTTTCTTCCAAAATCAGAGTGGGAATCCTGGGTGGTACCGATCCACACTTATTATCACACCCTTTATCAAAAACTGATCCAAAAAACTTTATTCCTTCTGGAGAAAAGAAAGGATTATCCCACCATCATCGATGTATGCCAACAGGCCATTGCCATCGATTCCTATAGCGAAGAAGCTCATTATTACCTGGTCTATGCACTGTACCAAAGCGGCAACCAGCTAATGGCTATGGAACATTACCATCATGTGACTGACATGTTCTATAACGAATTTGCCATCACTCCGTCCATTCGATTTAAGGACCTATACAAGCTTATCAGTGATAAGAAGCATGGAATTACCATGGATCTTAGCACCATACAGGAGATTCTTTCAGAGGGCGGCACGAACAGCGGGGCCTTTAGTTGTGAACCCTCTGTGTTCCGGGACATCTATCAGCTAGAAACAAGGGCGATCCAGCGAACCGGTGACTCCATCTTCTTATGCCTTCTGACCATCAGCAATCTAAAGGGAGAGCTTTTAAAGCCTGCGGTTCAGACAAGGGCGATGGATGAGCTTGGAGAATCTATCCGTAAATCCCTGCGCAGAGGAGATATCTTTTGCCGCTACAGTGTAAGCCAATACCTATTGCTTCTTCCCACGGCAACCTATGAAAACGGCGAGCTGGTGTTAAAGCGCATTATTCAGAACTTCAAAAAAGAATATTCAAGAAAAGATCTTTCCATTACTTATTCATTGCAGAGTATCATTCCAAACTAAGCCTTATGGCTAAAGATACATACAGGAAGCTGCTGCTCACAGGAGGAACCGGATGTTATCAAATGACTTTATTACATTCACATTGGAAAAGAAAAAAAGCATCGCACTAATTGCTCATGACAACGAAAAGCACGCATTGATCGAATGGTGCAAGGAGCATAAATCGGCTCTGGAAAAGCATACTCTCTGCGGCACCGGAACAACGGCACGGATGATCACGGATCAGACAGGACTTCCCGTAAAGGGCTACAACAGCGGCCCCTTGGGTGGTGACCAGCAGATCGGCGCAAAGATTGTGGAAGGAAGAGTCGACCTGGTCATCTTCTTTTCCGACCCTCTCACCGCACAGCCTCACGACCCGGATGTGAAAGCACTTTTACGTATTGCCCAGGTTTACGATATTCCCATTGCCAACACCAGGGCAACCGCAGATTTCATCATCACCTCGCCGCTCATGGAAGAGACCTACGAGCATCAGGTCATCAACTTTCACAAAAACATTGCGGACCGGGCAAAAACCCTTTAAGGGTCCTGACATAAGGATCAACAGAAGGCAGAGCTTTTTAAAATTTAGCCCTGCCTTTTTTCTGTATCTGTCCATATTCTATTCAAAAACTCTTTCACACAATTTTATATATTCCTGATAAGCTGGAAACTCTTCAAGACCTGTAAGGCGTTTAGCGACTCCCTTGTAATACCAGGCGTGTTCTGACTTGTTTTTTTCGTTAAAGCGCTGCCAAAGGTCATCTCCCACTAAAAAATAGTCTCTTGCGGTGGTTCTTAGATTGCTCAGCTTGTCCGCCAGAACAAGGATCTTGCTTTCTCTGGAAGCCTTTTCTAAATGATCAAGTGTCGCGCATTTGCGTTCCTTCCAGCACTTCGTTTTGTCTTCTGTTTCTTCCATAACCAGTTCAGCCACCCGAAGTCCGAACTTTTCCTTAAGCTCTTCCTCCGTAACACCCGTATCCTCCACCACATCATGTAATAGTGCGGCGCAGATCAGCTCTTCATCCGTTACCATCAACGCAACGATGACTGCCGTCTCTAAGGGATGGACGATGTAGGGAATCTTCGTCCCTTTCCGAAAGGTCCCCTCGTGGGACTTGGTTGCAAATGCAACAGCCTTCTCGACCATACTGAGTCTCCTTTTGATCTTTCTAAAACCTCCTTACTATATTAACACAAATAATTCCGATTTAACAGAGCATATTTCACTAGGCTGCCCTTTTCCCATATCTATATATTCATCATCAGCCTCAGGGCTAAAATCACTAAGAATCGGCTTTGGAATATAATAGACTATAAAGATATAGATAAATTCTTTAAAATGTAAGATTAGGATAAGGAGGATTATTTATGAATGCCAATGAATATAGTGATGGATTTGATAATAGAGTAACATGTTGTGATTGTGATCAAAAATGCAGCGTACGAAAATGCGTTTGTAAATCTGAGAGAATCCAAAGAGCTTTAAAACCTAATAGAACATCCTTAAGATGCGGTACATCAACAGGAACTGTAACAATTCCTGTCGATACCCCTGCCGGAGTTACATTTACATTAGCTACTGTAAATGTGGATACAAAATGCATGAACCACCCATGTATTCAATTAGAATTTGCAAGTAACATCATTGCTATCTCTGCAACTTTAGTTCTTAACTTCCAGATTTTTAAACAATGCGGCAATCAAATGGCACCTATTCCAGTAGGACCAATTTGGACATTTTCACCCCCGGTTGAATTTTCTGAAGGTGGTGGCTTTACTAATACCTTCTCATTCTCTGTATGTGATTGTGATACAACCTGTGATGAATGCTGTAACTATCGCGTAGTAGTTACTCCAGTTGGCGCAGCTACAATAGGTATAACCACTATTAATAATTCATCTCTTGCTGCTGTCATTGTTGATCGTGCATGTAAATAATAAGAAAATTCCCATTAATAAATAATAAAAGATGGCGAGTAAATCCATACTATCTGGATACTCGCCTTTTACTTATGACCCATCTGGTTTATGCGCAAGATCACCTTCTACTGCCTCGCTTTCCAAATGTGTATAACCAAAAGCTTCAGCATGTAATAATTTGCAGTTTAGTGTCGTATTTTCAGATATTAACACTCAATCCACAATTGTTTCCACAATATTGTGGATAAGTGTCGTTTTATCGGATATTGCAAACCTCTCTATTACTTTTTACAACTCAAGAAATATTGAATCATAGGCCCTACTTTTTCTTTATTCACGATTACAAAGTAATTGCTTAACATATCTTCAAATTCCTGAGATGGCATATCAAATTGATCTGTTCTGCCTAAATAATCCTCTATCATCATTGTAATTTGAAACTCAGGACTTCCTAGGTCCGGAACATCAAGGACAAACTTCCCATAAGGCTTCAAGATACGATGGGCTTCCATAATAGCTTTTTCAATAAAGTCTTTTTTAAAATATTCGAGGGAACCAATACATGATCCTATGTCAAAAAAGTTTGTATCATATGGCGTTTCATGCATACTGCCGCAATTTAAAGAACCGATAGTCAAATGATGCTTTTCAACAAACCCGTTTAGTAACTGAATGGTTTTGCTGCTTATATCAACCCCATAATATGTGGATGGCCAATTATCATAGCCGCGAAACATTAAGTTTAGGCAACACCCAAGATCAATAAATTTCATATCTATAGCTGGCGATAAATAATCTATAATTTCTTGCCAGCCACTATCAGAAAGCATTCCATCCATCTGCATTTTTTGAAATAAAAGATAATTGGGATCACTTGTAATGTATTCTGGAAGTTCTTTGTACAAGTCAATGCCTCTTCGTCCTAAATCAATAGCTTTGTCATAAGACTCTGCAACTAACTTCAACTGATTTCTCACAAGATTAAGCCTCCCCTTTTATAAAATCCACATTTCTCCATTTGGCATTTCACTTAAGTTACCTTTTTCTATCGATAGAACTTCTCCCGATTTACTGACTTTCACTATGTTGTCATAATATTTATAATCTGATGTTACATTATCATTTTCATCAATGCCTTCTTCTACCCATCGATTAAAATAAAAAGCATCCCCATCTCTAACAATAAAGCTATCTCTGGCCTCCATTTTTATTGTTAATTTCTCAGGATAATACACGATACACTCATGATCAACACTAATAAGCATCAATGGGTATTTAGCAAGCCTTATATTGTATAAATTCAGATCTTTCATATCAAAATGAGCAATTTCTGTTAAAACATTCTTATCCGGTATATATCTGATTATATAAACTTGATCTATATTAAAATCCGCCCTAATGAAGTAAATAATACCTTCAATAAAAATAATATGCTCATAATAAATTCCATATTCTAATTCATATGGGGTGTAGCTATTGCCATCAGGATAAGAAAAAAAGGTAAGTTCATTTCCTTTTATCGGCTCGTTCATAGAAAAGAATACAACCAACGATCAGTACCTATCAAATCTGAATATAATTTCATAAAATCCCCCCTACATGCCTTTATGCCTTTATGCCTTTATTGCCTTTATTGCCTTTTTTCCTTAATTTTACCATGAGCTAATTGCATCATCAATATAAATCCGCAGTCATGCCGGTACTGTTTCCTGGTCCGTATGAATAATGTAAGGCAGATCCAAGTAAATCCGTATATTCTTTTTTCTGAAATTCATGATTTTTAATAGCAGTGATATTTATGTCACATATATTAGTATAGAATATATAAAAGGTGACTAAGTGCATGTCTAATTCAGAAAACTCAAATCGTGATGCTGCAAATACGCCAACTTTCCCCTATGACTATGGACCGAACTCTTTAGTTATTGATCTCAATAAGGCAGCACAGCAAAACGATAATTTCCGTTCGACTTTATGGACGGCAACCTATTTACAGGTCACTCTCATGAGCATTCCTGTCCATGGGAGCATTGGTATGGAAGTCCACACTGATCACGACCAGATTTTACGTATAGAAGATGGTCTAGGCTTAGTTCAGCTAGGGGAAACTCAACTCTCAATGTACGGACAGTATCTTGCATTTTCTAATTATGTTATATTAGTACCTGCCGGTATATGGCATAACATCATTAATATCGGCAATACCCCACTTAAAATATCATCGTTCTATGCCCCTCCTAATTATGCATGGAACACGGTTCAGAGGACAAGAGCTTCTGAACCTACCTCACAGAACAACTCTTAAACAATATTTTCAAACAGCCGGCAGGATTTCCCCGATCCTGCCGGCTCTGCTTCAATGTAAACCAGCACCGGTATCGGACAGGCAGAGGAGCAGATAGTGGCCTTCGGGTATGTATAAACACCCTCGCAGTCCTTACACGATCATCACAATCCAAAGGGTATAAGCAGGGCTTGTGTCAAAAATATTTATATCGAATATTATTATATTGTAAGTAAATATAAAAGGGGGCGCAATGTTTTTATGAAATTACAGGAAATGGCATTAGAAGAATTGAAGGAAGAAGTATTAGAAGCTATAGAAGGAAAATCAGATGATGAAAAAATTGAAATACTCAGAAATAAATTTAAAATTGATTGGGACATCCCCAGATGTTGTGATCGTAGACCATGTAAAATGTGGTATGCTCAGGTTTTCACTTATTGCAGCACATGTGAGTTAGAAAAAGAACTGAACTTTTTCTTGTTCTTAATCAACCTTTTCGGACACATTTTTGGTTTTTGTTTTAACCAGGAAAGTACAGTTTTTTTAGGCTGTACATGCCCTTGTGGTAACAAACAAATAATTCTTTATTATACAATTGTATTTAAGGATTAAATTCTTACCTTCTATTGATGGTGTTTGAGGTTTCCCCGGTAGCTTTTCCGGGGAAATACCGCTGAAACGCGCATAAACGCAGCATTCTGTAAGAATAAATTAAAATATTACGATTTGATAGTACTTATTTTATTGCTCCTCATAAAACTATAATTTTTCGTTTAAAAACGAGACTCTTGAGGCACTTATCCTCACCTACTACTACCACCTAAAAACAGTCAAACCAAGGGGGCCTACAGTCAATATGCAGTCAAAAAATGATATGATTCTATTAATATGGCGGGTTCACTTCAAATTCCGGATACCCGCCTATTTTAAAACCCTGTTTGCCTGAGTAACTTTATTGCTCGTTGTATTCATTTACTTCAAAATTAGAAATCTGATCGTATGCAATGTAATCCTTGCGGCTTATGAACGAAGCTTTGTTGTAATTCTTTTCTATTATATAGGTTGGAGTCGATGCTGCTTTGCTATTATACCATGCAATGAAGTCAGTAATTTTATCCATGGTCATTTCATATTCCTTGCGCTCACCAGTTACCATAGTAATTACAAGAAGAGCCCGATTGCCAGATGGTTCCTCTGGAGCTACTGGAGCAGCTGAGGCTTCATTAGAATTCCAGCTCTCATTACCATTGACAATAGCAACTACTACGTAGTAGTAAGTAGTTCCACTGGTAACGTCCGTGTCAGTATAAGTAGTACCTGTCACACTAGCTGCTATTGTTGTGTATGGGCCTCCTGCTGTCGTGGAACGTTTAATTTTATAGCTTGTTGCATTGGTCACAGCGCTCCAGGTTAAGTCAACTTTAGAAACTCCACCAATAGCCTTTAGGTTTGATGGTGTTTCATCTCTATCATAAGGGAGTAACTCACCCGTAGAGTCTATATCGATAGCATCAAAGCAAAAGCGTTTTTCAATATTTAAATTAGACAATTCAACATAATGTACGCCATCTGTCAGATTATCTATTTCATAAACTAAGCATTGGTCTGTTGAAAGCGTTGGATGGTACAAACTATATGTTCCCACAATTTTATCATCAATTTTTACCTGAATCATTTCTGATCTAGTTATATAAATCTGTTGAATTATCCTTAATTTAGAACCTTTAAACTTAAATTTAACCGCATCTCCATTGCTATCTAAATTAGTTTGTGTCATTTCTCCCGCATAATATGCCTTAGAACCATTATTAATTGAACTCCATGTGCCTTGGTAATGAAAGTATGCATTCAAATTATCATATCTTCTCCAACCAGCTTCAGGAGATGATAGCACCTGCCCTAATACAGCAGCATGTGCAGTTATAGGACTGGTTAATAAAAATAAACAAAATAATAACAATCCTAATATACCCGTTTTTCTTTTTTTACTCATCTTTAGTTTTCCCCTTTATATATTTAATAAGTATAGGTTATACCATAATGTTATGAATTGTCAACTTCATTGATATTAGTAGCCAATCCTTTACAGCATCTATAATAATCTGGCATGTTGCCAACATAAAATTTCCCTATGAACTGCACCCCAGATACGTATGATTCAAATGCATAAAAACTTTATATTTTACCTCTACTAAATAGCAATTTTTTGTAAGTAAAAGCCAGAGACAAATATTGTCTCCGGCCTAGGTTAATCAAATAAATTTTATAGATTTTAATCATACTAAAAACTAATTAATAGGTCCAGTAAGTCGATTGATTATATCTAACTCTGCCATTTCGGCTCCAACATTCTTCCATGTGCCAGTAGATTTATCATAATGATGAACATCTTCTAATCCTTCCCAGCGATTGATACAAGCTCCATCTTTGTTAAAATTATAGGTAATATCATCCAAATAAATTGGAGATGTTTGCATTTCTCCGCTTTGATTCAAATAATACCAGGTTGATGATAGATCTAACCAGCCTGTTTGCATATATCCATTAGCATCAAAGTGATACCACTTTTCATTATCCTGCAACCACGCATTTTGAGAATAACTTCCATCATCATTTTGGTACCACCAGCCACTGGTATTTTGCTTCCATTCCCCTGCAAAGGCTGTTATACTCAAAACCATGGAAATAATAGCAGATGCAATTAATAATTTTGCTTTTTTCATATTTTCTCTCCATTCACTAATTGTAAATTCTATAATATTAATATATACTAAAATGGAAAATTTTACAAGAATCCTTGTTTAATACCAAAAAAACTAAAAGCACACATAGACTTTATGCAGTCTCTGAAACAGCAGGAAGAAAAACATAATGATAAAGGGTGTTGATATGAATAAATAATCCATTGCTTACAGAGGCGTTTGGGGTATACCTTTTAGATATGGACAATGGAGTTGTGGAATAAGTGGTCTCAAATAGTGATGGGATTTTTACTATTATAATAAATTCAAGACTGAACCAAGAGCGGCAAATGCTCGCATACCAGCACGCTCTTTTACATTTTGCCAATGATGATTTTAGTAAAAAATAAGCCGATTCTATAGAATTAATCATGTAATATGATAATAGATTAAAATAGCCTAAGGCTTTTTAATAAATTGAACAAAAGAAAAAAGGGGGGGTAAAATATGAAATGTCCACACTGCGATACTACAATTTCTGACGACAGCATTTACTGCTCTTCATGTGGTAAAAAACTTGAAATGTTGGCCTCTGAGACATTAATAGCAGATACAGCTAAATGTCCTAATTGTGGTACTTTTAATTCAAACAGTTCAAATTACTGCACAAACTGCCGTACACCGCTTACTGAAACTGCTATAGCAGAAAAAAGGGTACAAAATGAGCTGCAAATGCAACAAGTTCAAATTAAAATGCAAGCATTGTCATTAAAAGCTCAGCAAGAACAGCTTCAACTTCAAAGGGAACAATATACTTCCATGGCCAAATGTCCACGATGCGGCTCTACTTCACTATCTGGAAATAAAAAAGGCTTCGGAATTGGTAAAGCAGTCATAGGAGCTGCCTTAGTAGGACCAATAGGGCTTGTTGCAGGAAATGTCGGTGCTAAAAAAGTGCAAGTAACGTGTTTGAAATGTGGTAAAAAATTTAAAGTTTAAGGGGATATGAAAATGTTTTGTAAAAAATGTGGAACTGAATTTAATGGGAAGTTCTGTCCCAATTGTGGAGAGCCATCAGAACCTGTAATAAAAAATGACCAATCTACAACTATTTTAAATGGTGTTGACTTGGATAATGCACCTATTGGACAAGAAAAAGAATCTGTTTTTTCAAAGACATGGTTTATCATTTTCATGACGTTTTGTTGCTTTTTTCCTGTTGGCCTTTTTTTAATGTGGAAATACAAAAAATTTAATAAACCTATAAGAATTATTATTACTGCCTTTTTCGCAATTGGTCTTATTACTGCAATAGGAGGAAACGCAAACTCATCCAGCAAAACTTCATCCAACAATACTAAAGTAGAAACCGTAGAATCAAAAGTGGATGAATCTGAGGAAATAAACACCTCTGAATCAGAGGTTGCTACAGTTGATAATCGAGAAAAGGCTTCCGAAGCAGATAAACAGGTATATGATATTATGTTGTCTGCCGAATCCGATTATAATAAACTAGCTCAAATTATGAGCGCCGATGGTGTATCAATGGTAGATTTATATGATGCGAGCAAAACTGCTGAAAACAATTTTAGAATTTATTGGAATAATATTGATACTATAAAATGTGATGGTATAAAAGAATATAAGAATGCTGCAAAAGATTATATTCTCAATATGCAGTCAATAGCTTCATCAACAAAAAAATATGTTGATAAACAGAATATAAAAGATTTATCTAATGCGAAAGCTAGTATGGAAAATTCTCAAAATTATGCAATCCAAGTTGTAAGTGCACGTTTACAATTTTTAACTGCCTCTGGTTTCAGCGACGAGGAAGCAATGAATATGATAGCTCCTGAATCCGAATCTGAATCAAAATAATAGTATAATTTAATATCAAAAAACCGCCCGAATAGACATTAAACAGGCTCAGTATATCTTAGGTCATGATGACATTAAAACCACTCTTGATACCTATACTCATTTCGGCTACACGGATGTGCAGGTGGACAAACTTAATGATTACTGCAATGCAGTCAAAATGCAGTCAAATGAAAAAGTGATACCGATGAAACACGCATAAAAGCAGCATTCTGTAAGAATAAATTAAATTATTACGATTTGATAGATAATCTTGTAAGATCCATCATTTTCTGATATGCTTATAGGCGTAAAAACCATCAGGAGGAAAAGGAATCAGTATGAACCAATATAACAATCAAATCAGACCAAACCGCAGAAAAACGCGCTCCGGCAATAGAAATGATGCGGGGAAAAACGGTTTTCTATCGGTCCTTCTGTTTTATGTGCTCCCTTTCATCGTTATTAATGGCCTGATCTTTTTTCTGGTAACTTCCAGACCTAAGGGCGAGATTACAATCGGTGAAAGCAGCGATTATATATCCACAACTATGGAGCTTAAGATCAAATCCCTGCTTCCCGTGAATAGCATGGAGGTGTCTTTAAACGGTTCACCCGTTGAGATAACCAAAACAGGCCTTAAGACCTATTCTGCAGTCCTTAAAAGCAACGGAACGCTTACAGTAAAGCTTACATGCTTTAACAAAATGAAGACCGTTATAGATGAACAGGTGGATGTTTTAGATGACACACCTCCAGTCATTAAGGATAATGTAGTTGAAAACGGAATTCTTTCCTTCCGTTTGGAAGACAGCCAGTCCGGCGTGGATTATTCCTCCATTTCCGCCTGTGATGAGGACAACCAGGATATTGCTCCCATGTCCATAGACCGGAGTACAGGCCGTGTAACCTTTGAGCTTATAAAGGACAATTTAAACATCACTGCCAAAGACAATATCGGCAATGAGCTTCATGTAACCATTACCCCCCAGGGCGAAAGCATTGAAGAAGAGGAAGCACCAGACGGACAGACTGAGGTTCAGACAGAATCTTAAGCTATACCGTATGATAAGTAAATAGGAAGAAAACAAATAAAGTGCAGTTCCTGAATATGTGGAACCGCACTTTATTCGTATCATTATTGAATTGTTTCCTTTATTGAATTGTTTCCTTTATTAAATCCTGGTACCAATAAAAACTGTCCTTGGGAATCCTGGTCTGGGTTTCATAATCTACAAAAACAATTCCGAATCTGTCGTCGTACCCCTTTTCCCATTCAAAGTTATCTAAAAAACTCCAAAGGAAATACCCGGTGACATCCGCACCATCAGCAATTGCCCGCTCCAGCTCTGTCAGATAACGCTTAAGGTAATCAATCCGGCCAGGGTCATGAACGTCACCATCCAGGGAAACCACATCAAGAGCAGACATACCATTTTCCGTAATAATCACAGGTAGCCGATAGGTCTCATAAAAATCGCGGACCGCCCAGTACATGGCCTTTGGCGTAATCGGCCACCCCATTCCGGTCTTTCCATGTCCGGCCGGAAGCTTTCCAAGCAAAATCTTTCCCTGATTATCATGGCTGACTGAGGTTCCCTGATATAGGTTCATCCCGCAAAAATCCAGAGGCTGGCTAATGAGTTTTTGTTCTTCTTCCGTTATAACCGGAAGCAGAGGCCCAAACAGCTCTTTGCATTTGTCATGAAATGTTCCTTTTAAAAGCAGTTCATTCCAGAATGCGGAGGAGTAAATCCAATCTTCTTTCCCAAAGGAATTCTGAAGCCTTCTGGCGGCATCGATCAGTTCATCCGTTTCATCAACAGGCCAATAGGCATTACCGCAGGTAGGCGCATAACCAACCCTACTGTCCGGTACCCATTTTCTTATCTCCTGTACCGCCCTTCCATGAGCCAGCGCAATATGACGGCACATGATAAGCATTCTCTCCACCGGGTATTTGATCCCGGGAGCATGAATGCATTTGTCATATCCAAGCCAGGTAAATATCTGAGGTTCATTGAACGTAAAGAAATGCTTTACACGGTCTCCCAACGCTTTTGCCACGGCTTCCGTGTAAGAGGCAAACCATTCCGGACTTTCCGGATTCAGCCAGCCGCCCTGCATCTCCAGTTCATTGGGATAATCCCAGTGATACAGGGTTACATAAGGAGTGATTCCGTATTTCAGCAATTCATCCACTAAATCGGAATAAAACTTTAATCCTTTTTCATTTAACGAACCACAGCCCTTAGGAAAAATCCTGGGCCAGGAAATAGAGAACCTATACGCTTTCACTCCCAATTCTCCAAGCAGAGCTACATCCTCTTTCATGCGGTGGTAATGATCACATGCCAATTCTCCGGTATGTCCTTCAAAGATCCTTCCCTCCTCCCGGGCAAATACATCCCAGATGGACTTACCTTTGCCATCTTCCTGTGCGCCTCCCTCGATCTGATACGAGGAAGTCGCAGTCCCCCATATAAAGTCTTTTTTGAAATTCATCTCTTTATCCTTTCACACTGCCGGCAGTCACACCACCGATAATAAATTTAGATAAGCATAAATAAATAATCGCTACCGGTACAATTGCTATGGTAATCAGCATATAAACCTGCCCCATATCAAACTTCAGGAAATCCGCACTCCGAAGCTGTGCAATCAGAATCGGCAATGTCTTTTTGGCATTGGATTTCAGCACCAAAGAGGGTACAAAGTAATTATTCCAGGAAGCCACGAATGCAAAGATCCCCTGTACCGCAAGTGCCGGCTTGACAATGGGAATTACAATCGCATTAAAGGTGTAGAATTCATGGGAACCATCGATTCTTGCCGATTCAATGATCTCAAGGGGAAGATTGCTCTCAAAATAGGAAACCATGAAATAAAACACCACCGGAGCAGCCATGGAAGGAAGGATAAGGGGGACAAAACTGTCCATAAGCCCCATTTTGCTGATCAGTCTTAAAAAACCAAGGGTCGTTACCTGATTGGGAATCATCATAATTAAAACGATAAACAGATAAGCCACATTTCGCAGCCGGAATTCATAAGCATGAATGGCATAAGCAGTCAGAGCTGAAACATATACCGCAAGCGCCGCAGAGCTTCCGGCTATCAGAAGACTGTTGACGATCCCGTATACGACCGGAAGATTCTTATTATGAAGTACGTTATACAAATTGGAACCAAAGGACTTACCCGGAATAAAGGAAAATCCCTTTGAAATCTCTGGATGAGACCTGGTTGCATTTATGATCAGGCAATAAAAGAAGAAGAGGCATAAAAACGCCAAAAGTGACAAAAATACATACGCAACGGCCTTCTTTATATTCATCGACTTGCCCATTACTTTCCTCCTCTCTTTTTCCCTGCACCGGTCAGTACAAAGAATACCACCAGACTGAGTGCTGCCGTAATGACAAAGAGTATTACCGATAAGGCACCTGCCATGCCATAATTCTTACTGTAGAGATGGTTATTCAAAAACATAATCAGTGTAGTACTGGTTCTGTCCGGACTCCCCTTTGCATTTGTCAGTACCTGAGGTACATCAAACATCTGCAAACCGCCGATCAGAGAAGTGATCAGGACATAAATAAAAATAGGCTTAATGGTGGGCATGGTTATCTTTGTGAATATCTGCAGAGATTTTGCTCCGTCAATGGAAGCCGCTTCAAATAAAGATGCATCCACACCAAGAATCGCAGCCATTAAAAGAATCGTTGTGTTTCCAAACCACATCATAAAGTTCATGAGCCCTACCAGACCCCTGGTTCCCCAAACGGTTGCCAGAAAGCGGAAAGGGCTGTTTAAAATCCCCAGGTTTATAAGCAGGTTATTCATAGGGCCGTCATCGGAGAACAGAGCAAAAAACAGCATGGCAAAAGAAGCCGCCATTATGACATTTGGCATATAGATAATGGTCTTAAAGAAAGTGCTTCCTTTTAACCTTAACTTAAAATCCGAAAACCAGACTGCCAAAATCAAAGAAATGATAATCTGGGGAATAAAGCCGATGATCCAAAGAATCATGGTATTTCCCAGATACTTAAATAAGTCACTTTGAAAAATAGATACGTAATTTTGCAGTCCTACAAAGTTAGGACCGATCTGCGTCAATCCGGAACGATAATTTTCAAACAGGCTGTTATAAAAAGTATTTACCAGGGGGATAAAGGAGAATATCAAATAAGTGGCAAAAAACGGTATCAGAAAAATATATCCCCATTTCGCATAGCTGATTTTTTTTCTGGTCTTTGCCTTCTTTTCTTTTACCATTGCAAAACCTCCTGTTTTATACAGGACGGGAAATCCCCGCCCTGCAGCTCACAACTATTCTGTCTTTAATTCCGGGTACTTTTCAGTAATTGCGGTGTAAAAATTCTTCAGTGCCGTATCTTTGTCAACAGCCCCATTAAAGTAATCATGCATTGCAGTCTGGAATTCTTCATTAAGGCCCTGGTCATAAGGAGAGATTTTACTCATATCAATTTTTTCAGCTGCATCGCAGTACATCTGAAGCGGATTCTGCCCTCCGAGGAATTGGGACTTATAATCACTCTTTGCCAATTCTTCCATAACTGTCTTGTTATTGACAAAGTCATTCTTTTCTTCTACGATCTTTTTCATCGTTGCATCATCACAGCAAATGGTTCTCATAATGTCCGCTACAATATCGGCATTATCGGTTCCGTTGGCAGCACAAATCCAGGTTCCGCCCCAGTTATAGGACTCCGGGCCAATAGTTGCCGCCCAGTCACCATAGCAGCCATTTCCCACTTCCTGTTTTCCACCATCCGCTTCTGCTTTCTCAAGGGAGTTTCCTGCCATAACGAAGTCCACACCCCATGCAGGCATGAAATAGCCGAATACTTTTCCTTCCGGTCCTTGGCCGGCAGCCCATTCTGCTGCCCAAAGGATGGTCTTCTGGTTATATCCCTTATCCGTATAATCTTTTGTCTGCTCCACCCACTTTTTCATGTTAGGATCAATGACAACCTTAGTTCCATCAACCCAGGGAGCGGAAACATTATTGGAAAAGGTACGATAGGTATCATCAAAACCGGATACCATATAATACCCTTTTTCTTTCATCTTTTCCGCAGTCTTATCAAAGGAATCCCAATCATTGATTGCCTTCTGGACTTCTGCCGGATCGTCGGTTCCAAGCACAGCCTTTGCAATGGAACGGCGGTAAATATAGAGTCCAGGGCAGCCCTGCCAGGAAATTCCCTTCTGCGCACCGTTTGCATCCTGGGCGATCTCCTTGGTATAGTTATATTGTTTGGACATATCCTGATCCGTGATGCCGATATCCTTTAAATCAGTGGTACTGTCGGAATTCACATATTTCAAAATATAATCCGCCTCTACCAGAAACATATCAACTTTGTCATCCGCTTTTGCATCCGCCTGATTTAACAGAGCCTCATCAAGAGCATTCTGATACGCATTGTTTTCACTGGGGGTTGTTATAAAGTTAACCGTATACCCTTCTGGCAGCTTAGAAGCATAATAATCCTCATATCTTGCCTTGAATTCATCATTCCAGACATAGATATTGACAACTTTCCCCTCTGTACTGTCAGCCCCCTTTTCTTCTGCTGCCTCCTTACTGGTGGCCTCAGTAGTTCCACTTCCGCTCTGAGTACTTTGAGCGCTCTTGGAACTGCAGCCTCCAATCAGTGATGCTGCCATTGCAGCACACAACAATCCGCTTACTACTTTCTTCCTCATATTACCCTCTCCTTTTCTGATATGAACTATCATTATATAGTTGCTTTTCCAACCGATTCCCCTTTTAACAGCTCTCCTTCCACAATGATCTGTTCTGTAAAAGTTGTCTTGGGCTTTTCGATGGAGCTAATTAATTTTTTAGCGGCCTGCATACCAATGGCGGCCGTATCCTGGTGTATGGTGGTCAGTTTGGGATTCAACAGCTGCGAGATCCGGTTGCCATCATATCCCGCTATGGAGATATCCTCCGGAACCTTTAAATTTCTCGACCGTATTTCATTTAACCCGCCGATTAATGCCGTATCATCCGGGTATAAAATACAGGTGGGGGGATCCTTTCTGTCCAGCAGTTCCCTGGTGTATGCCATCGCCTGGCTGACATCCAGATAATCTGCTTCCAATACATAATTGTCCGGAATATAAAGATCGTGACTCTCCATAAACCGGTAAAAGCTTGTAAGTCTTGCCTTTGTAACGGCCGTATTAATCTGTCCGTGGATGTATGCAATCTTTCTGTGACCATTCTCATAAATATATTGCATCAGGGACTGGATTCCCTTAATGTTATCGGACAAAACCGAGGAACAGTTTTCGTGGATATGGTCAATGGTGACTACGGGAATGTCGCCTCCCAAAAGGTCGATCACCTCCGGGTTATCAAAATTAACGCAGGCGATTACAACGCCGTCCACATTTCTGTATTTACAATGATCATAATAGGAGACTTTCTTTGTTCCTATCTGACTATTGATAAACGTGATATCATACCCCTGTTTCTCCGCCTCCACCTTAAAGGCTTCCAGCACCGCTGCAAAATACTCATGAGTCAGGCCGCTGTTGGCCTCATCAACAAATAAAACGCCAATGTTGTAGCTTCTGTTTGTCTTTAAAGACCTTGCAGCTGCGTTGGGATAATATCCCAGCTCTACCGCAGCTTCTTTGATCCTGGTTTTTGTACTCTCCCCGATGTCACTCTGGTCATTAAGTGCTTTGCTTACTGTGGCAACAGAGACTCCACAGTGCTGTGCCAGTTCCTTCATTGAAATCATATGTCTCTTCCTTTTACTTAATCGTTTTCGTAACCTCAATATACTCCTTTCTGAAAGAAATAGCAATATATTTTTGTTTTTTCATCTAATTTATATAGTTTTATTCCATCTTATTTATGCAATATTGCCAATGTACAAATATAAGATAATTAATTTTTATAAATACCTATTGTAATTTAAAAATCAATGAGTTATTATGGCCCTATATCTCCCTAATTTTGTTCTTAATCGTTTTCGTAAAATGTCGAATTAAGTAAATTTATTACCTAATCAGAAAGGGGTTATTCGATTATGAAATATGGATATTTCGACGATCAGGAAAAAGAGTATGTTATTACAACCCCAGATACTCCTCTTCCTTGGATCAATTATCTGGGCAGCCAGGATTTCTTCTCCCTAATTTCCAATACCGGAGGCGGCTACAGCTTCTATAAAGATGCAAAGCTGTTAAGGCTGACCCGGTACCGCTATAACAACGTCCCTCTGGACAGCAACGGACACTACTATTATATTAATGATAATGGTACCATCTGGAATCCTGGTTGGCAGCCCACCCAGACACCCCTGGATTTTTATGAATGCCGGCACGGACTGGGAGTTACCCGCTACCAGGGAATAAAAAGTGGCTTATCTGCCACTGTTACAGCCTTTGTACCGCTACATGACACCTGTGAGATCCATAAAGTTATCCTGAAAAACGAAAGCAAAGAATCAAAAGATTTTACCCTGTTCTCCTATGTGGAATTCTGTTTATGGAACGCTGTGGATGACATGACCAATTTTCAGCGGAATTTAAGCACCGGAGAAGTAGAGGTGGAAGGCTCGGTCATTTATCACAAGACAGAGTACAGAGAGCGGCGCAACCATTATGCTTATTACTCTGTCAATTCAGATATTCAGGGCTTTGATACGGACAGAAACACATTTGTCGGTGTATATGGCTCCAACCAGCTGCCGCTTATGGTGAAAAATAACACCTCAGGGAATTCCATGGCAAGCGGCTGGTCTCCCATCGGCTCCCACCGCTTAACGCTCCATTTAGAGCCTGGGGAAGAAACCAGTTTCATCTTTGTGCTGGGCTATGCCGAGAATCCTAAGGAACAAAAATGGACTGCTCCTAATGTCATCAACAAGGAACCTGCCATGGCTGTTCTGTCAAAATATCAGACGGACCAACAGGTTGATGAGGCTATCGCCGCATTAAAGCATTACTGGGAAGAGCTGCTTTCCAACTACTCCGTTACCATGGCCGATGAGAAAACAGCCCGCATGGTAAATATATGGAACCAGTATCAGTGCATGGTGACCTTTAATATGTCCCGCTCCGCCTCCTATTACGAATCAGGTACCGGCCGCGGCATGGGTTTTCGGGATTCCTGCCAGGATCTTCTTGGGTTCGTACATATGATCCCGGAAAGGGCCAGGGAGCGAATCATCGACATTGCTTCCACCCAGTTTGAGGATGGAAGCGCCTATCACCAGTATCAGCCTCTTACAAAAAAGGGGAATATGGACATCGGAAGCGGATTCAACGATGATCCTTTGTGGCTCATTGCCGGTGTATCGGCTTATATCAGGGAAACCGGGGACTTAAGTATTTTAGAGGAATCCGTACCCTTTGATAATGACCTGGAGAAAAGCCAGCCGCTTATGGAGCATTTGAGGCGGTCCTTCCAATTTACCAGGACCCACCTGGGCCCCCATGGTCTGCCTCTTATTGGGCGGGCTGACTGGAATGACTGTCTGAATTTAAACTGCTTTTCCACGGAGCCCGGAGAGTCCTTTCAAACCACCGGCCCCTCGGAAGGACCAGTAGCAGAATCCTTAATGATCGCAGGGTTGTTTGTAAAATACGGAAAAGAGTACGCTGAAGTTTGCCGCTTGATGGGATTAAAAAATGAAGCTGAGGAAGCAGAGATTTCTGTACAGGAAATATACGATGCCGTGATTCAACATGGCTGGGATGGCAGCTGGTTTTTACGCGCCTATGATGCATTCGGCCAGAAGGTGGGATCCAGAGAATGCAGGGAAGGACAGATCTTTATTGAACCACAAGGTTTTTGCGTCATGGGTGGTATCGGTGTTAAAGAAGGCCATGCAAAAAAAGCTTTGGACAGTGTAAAAGAGAAACTGGATACGGCCTGTGGAATCGTTCTGCTGCAGCCGGCATACACCGGTTACCAGGAAAGCCTTGGAGAGATCTCCTCTTATCCTCCTGGCTACAAGGAAAACGCAGGCATTTTCTGTCACAACAATCCCTGGATCTCCATTGCAGAAACCATGATCGGAAGGGGTAACCGGGCATTTGAAGTCTATCGGCGCACTTCTCCGGCTTATATGGAAGATAACAGTGAAACCTATAAAGCAGAACCTTATGTTTATGCACAGATGATTGCCGGTAAGGATGCGGCTCATTTCGGAGAAGCCAAGAACAGCTGGCTGACCGGAACGGCTGCATGGTCATTTGCATGTATTTCCCAGTATATCTTAGGGATCCGTCCTGGTTTCAACGGGTTAATCGTAGACCCATGCCTGCCGGATTCCATCGGGGAATTTTCCGCCGTCCGGAAATTCCGGGGAGCGGATTATTATATCCATGTGGATCATACCAAAGAGAGTGATCATGGAACCCGTTCCATGCTGGTGGATGGGAAACCTGTGGAAGGAACGGAAATCCCTTATGTGGAGGGGAAAAAGGAATACCACATTTCCCTTACTTGGGAATAAGCGATAATAATCTCGAAACACCTCATTGATATTGTCATATAATAACATGAGCTAATTTCAAGGATCAGTTATGAACGTTAACATTGGCATGCAAGCCCCTGATTTTACTGCTATGACAACATTCGGACCGCTTAAGCTGTCCGATTTCAAAGGACAATGGGTTATTTTATTTTCTCACCCAGGCGATTTCACATTGCATATAGTTGGAAAATATATCTCGAAAGATAAGACAATCGAGTAAGAGGTAGCTGATTATATATCAGCTACCTCCTCTTAGTTGAATCATAAGACAAATGTTTCTTGTTGTCTTTTAAAATCCGGCCTACTATTCCCCTAGATATCTCTGCTAAATCAGCTCTTTCTGCTTTCAACTTTTCTTCTAAAAACTTAACAGCTGCCCAAGGCTTTATTGTATTCCCACAAGTAAATAAATCTACAGCTGCATATTTATATTCTGGCCAAGTATGAATAGTTAAATGTGATTCTTCAATAACGACAACCCCACTAACTCCCCAAGGGCTAAATGTATGAAATACGCTTTCTACTATTGTAGCTTGAGCCACTTTAGCAGCCTCTATCATATATTTCTCTATTAGTTTTGTATTTTTTAATACTTCACTATCACAATCATAGTATTCAATTAAAATATGTTCTCCTAATTGTTCTAATTTAATCATAACTTTCCTTTTTAATGTTTATTCTATATTTAACTAATTCCTATTTTCTCTCTGAATTAACTCAAATACTTGACTATTACATTTATAACATCCCTTTGATTTTAGCATCTCTATATTATCAAGCTTTTCTGAGCGCCCTACCTTTATAATTTCACCACATTGCTTACATCTATAAGAGCGTACTGTTTCCTTAAGTTCCCCAGTATACAAAACTCCTTTATAAGGGGCTTTTATTAACGCATTAGTTAAACTAGTAGTCTTAAGAACGATCATTTGCCCTGTGTTCCCAATTATACTAGCCCCTTCATAAGTATTAAACCTAGCTATTATCTCTGAAACTAAAAGTCCCATGCTTAAAAAATACCTCTGCATAGTTAATTGAAAATCTGGGAACTTATGTGCATAAGAAAAATAAATTGTGAGCCCACTACAGCGTCTTAAGGCTTCTATCCCTCTTGAAAGAAACAGATTCATTCCTTCAAAAGTGTAAGGTGGATCTGTAAAAAAACAATCAAATTGGTTTTTAAAATTATCCGCTAATGGCGTTCTTAAATCTATATACTCACACTTAATTGAAAGAGATTCTTTTATAGCTATATTGCTTATATAGTCTATAATTCTTTTATCAATATCCATTACAGTAATTTTAGTAGTATGTTGAGTAGTATTATTAAAAAGTTTTTTTAACAAAAAACCTAAAGCTATGCTTACTAAATCATCATCTCCTAAACACAAAATTCTTTTTCCTACCAAGTCATGATTTTTAAGAGACAATATTGCTCTTTTTAAAGATGTATCTATGCTTGACTTTGACTGATCTATGGTGACATCTACCTTAGGACGATTGTCAAAGACTTCCTGCAGTTCCTCTTTTATTTCAATAATTTCTCTATGTTCCTTCCAAGGTTCCATTAATAGTCTCATATATAAATCACTATTTATTTTTTTGAACCCTAATCCTTCTTCTATAAAATGTCTCCCCTTTATTGTAAGCCTTGTTCCCCGGTCTTGAATAACCAGTCCTTTTTTAATAAATTCTTTTTTTATAGCTGCAACCAAGGGAATAGGTAGGAGACTATTTCTTGCTAATTCTTTGGTGGAAATTCCGCCTTTAAGGTATATTGTTATTAATATGTTCTCTAAGGTCTTTTTACCTTCTTCTATATTTACATTCTTGTTTACTTCTTCTATATAATTAATCATTGTTTATTATCCTCCATATTTATGAATTTAAATTTCATTGAATAGAATGTAAAAACTAAAATACTGATTATATCTATACTAATATTTGAATTAAATAAAGACATGAACAAAAATAAAAAGGTCATAGCAACACGAAGTCACTATAACCTTTTACCTTTTACATTATATACCAAAATAGTGCTCAACATTGAACTCCAATAAGTTATATTTAATATAAAACAACCCTAATCAGCACTGATTATTTTAATATATTGTAAGGTTTAATGATATCCATATTGTCTTACTTCTGTAAAATACTCATCATCATATCATGTCATATTTGTTGAAACCGGATGCACTCTGCACCCGGTTTTCTGTTTTTAAAGTCCCAATTCTTCACGAATTTCAGGCAATAACTGCCCGTAAGCTTCTTTAGCTGCCATCGCTAACATACGAGCTGGTACTCCCAAACGTTTCGCGATATAAAGTGCACAGCTTTCACCAGCTTTACCTTGTTCCAGTTTATAGCGTGGCTGTAGGTTTTCTCTATCAAAAGCCATACGGGCATTCATAATTTCCTTATGGCGAGAGGCATAGACTTTCACCTCTGAGTAATGGGTTGTTACAAGGAACAGACAGCCCCTAATTCGAAGTTCTTCTAAAATAGCGATGGCGATACCCACGCCTTCTGTTGGATCGGTACCAGAGCCAAGTTCGTCCAAGACCACCAAGGTGTTTTCGTTGAGCGTATTAATGATTTCCATTACATTCGTAATATGGGCGGAGAAGGTTGAGAGATTGTTCTCAATACTTTGTCCATCTCCAATGTCACAGAGCACATCAATATGAAATCCAACATCTGCCATTTGGGCAGGCACATGTAGTCCTAGGTTAGCCATTACGCTGATGATTGCTACTGTTTTAATAGACACTGTTTTTCCACCAGTATTTGGACCAGTCACCACAACACCTTGAATCTCTCCACCAATGGAGAAGTCTAGTGGAACAGCAATCTTAGGGTTAAGTGATGGGTGCCTTCCATGCTGTATATGAATGCTTCGGTTATGATTTATAGAAGGCTCTGTTCCACCCATCTGCTGACTCAGTTTTCCTTTGGCAAATATAAAATCTAGAGTAATGATTATCTCTATATTTTTCAATATTGGAGTGTGATATGCTAAAACTGCTTCCATTAAGGCAGTTATAATTACAGCTTCTTCTTGATACTGTGCCATTTTAATTTCGTAGTACTCTTCTTGTAGTTTCGTAACACTGGCTGGCTCAATAAACACCGTTGAGCCTGTAGAGGACTTGGTCATTGCTGTTCCGGGGATTCTATGTTGATGCTCTTTTTTCACTGGTACACACCATCTGCCATCTCGAGATACCACAAAATCTTCTGACATATACTTCCTGTTGCTGTTCAGTGTTGCCTGAGCCTTGTTCTTAAGTTCCGGTTTGATTTTCTTTAGCTTTTTACGAAGTTTTGCCAACTTGCTTGAAGCTTCGTCGACGATTTTACCACTTCTGATACAACGGTCTATTTCTTCATAAACTTCTTCTGGGTATACGAAAGACTCTCGATAATCAGACAGTCCGTTTTCTGTGTCTTTAGTTAGATATTCTATTAGTTGCCGTACCCCTCTTAAGAAATCTCCCATTAGTTGTAACTCTTCTGGTTCAACCAATGCTCCTGAGTTGAATCTATCTAATAGTTTTTCTACTATATCTATTGAAGGAATTGGTGGATTTCCGACTATATCTAGCATATGCCGAGCTTTGGTTGTATCTTCTAAATGCTGGTTCAATTCTTCTTCTGTGGCATAATAAGTCATATTTACTATTTTCTCTTTTGCCTGTGGGGTTCGAGCCAATTCTATAAGCGTTCTTCTTACTTCTTCGAACCCTATGGTTTCTAACGTGCGTTTCATGATGCTTTCCTTTCAAAGTTTCACCCGCCCATTAGAATTCCACACTCTACTTGGGCGACGTTATAGATTAAATGCCTGATTAATTTCTTTTTGTAACAAGTTCAGATGTTTTTGTGTCAATCTAAACAAGGTAGTCATTTCTTCCTCAGTTAGTTGCGCAGCCGCTGATTGCTCTGCTGCAAGAAGAAGACGTACCGTTTTGTTTGCCAGTTCTTCCCCCTCCGGTGTTAAAAAAATTTCCTTGATTCGCTGATTCTTTTCAGAGGGTTTACTGATAACTAGCCCTGATTTTATAAATGCATTGATTGAGGAATGCACTGTTTGCTTAGGTAAAAATAATGCTTCACCCAGTTCTTTTTGTGTGTATGGCTGCTTAGACCCCAGAGCATATAAAATTAACATCCCACTGTAGGAAATACTAAAATATCCAGCAATTTCCTGATACAGTGCATTGTAACTCTGATATAATTGATCAATTTGTCCTAGATTTTCTATTAATCTATCTGGCATATGTCACCTCTTTCTCATTGAGTCCGAACTCGTACTCGATTATATTATAACATTTTTTTATTTATTGTCAAGCAGAGGAAAGTAATAATTTTTTTCCAGTTTTAAAAAAGAGGGTGTACTTTATCGAAGAAACCTTTAAGCTGTTATTTCATGTTTCCGTGCAGAATATTTAGATCTCCACAGGTTATCTCCTATTCTGTTTTCAGTTTTACCGACTGTGCTTCTTGCTCATGATGAACTATGCTTATCATAAAAAACAAGGCACATATCTCTACATGCCTTGTTTCTTTTACATATATCTTAACACCATGAATTTTCTTCTATATATAATTTTATTTCAATACTGAATTCGCCAACTTTTGTAGAAATTTCTCCCGCTTCTCCTGAGCTCCTTTAGAAACATCCCCGCAGTAGATCCACTTAGCATTTGTAATTCCTATGCCTTTTAATGTAGTATTGATAAATGTTTTCTGAATTAGATTACCGGCAATAAATTTTAAATACCAACGAGGAGATTGGCCTGTTGTTATCACTTTGGCAGATTTAATATTGGTTAATTGCCCCTTTAAACCTGTGCTTGTTTCTATATATGCGAAATTTTTCAACATAACTTTATCGAAGAAACCTTTAAGGATTGCAGGTGTATCGAACCACCAAAGGGGAAATATAAAAATAATTTCATCTGTTTTTCTTAACATGCTTTGATATTTTGTTACTAAAGGGTCCTTATGTTGTCCTTTTGAATACAAAGCCAATTCCTCTTCGGTCATAACAGGGTTAAAATTCTCTTTATTTAAGTCAATTACCTTATATTCCTTTTTCTCTTTCACTAAGACACTTATTACCGTATCCAGTATAGCCTTATTAAAACTTCCGTACCATGGATGAGCGAATACAATTGTTACCATCTTAAAACACCTCTCAATTAATATTTTATAATTTCTGTCCCTAATATATAGGCAGCTTTTTTAGATTGCTCATTTTTAGAAACCTCTACCTCATATGTGCTCACATTAAGGTTTTGTATAAACTTCATCCCAAGATATTGGGAAAGCATAGCGATGGATTGAACGATATTGGGGACCCCCGCATTGAATTCATTGCTATCTCCATAGGTAGTTAACAATACAATTTTTTTATTTAATAAAGTATTATAATCCACTGCATGCAGCCGGTCTAAAAAAGTTTTTAACTGTCCAGTCATATTAAAAACATAAACGGGGGTAGCAAAAACTAAAACATCAGCTTTTTCAACACTTTCATAAATATTCTGCATATCATCCTTTAATACGCACGGACTTTTACTGCTTTTCTGGCAGGTGTTGCAACCTGTACAATACTGTATGTTTTTTGATTGGAGAAAAATTGTTTCTACTTGTGGTGAAGGGTTTAAATCCTCTGCACCTTTTAAATATTCTTTCAATAAAATAGCTGTATTGCCTTTATCTCGTGGGCTTGCTAAAACGGAAAGTATGTTCATATTTATTCCTTCCTTTCATTTAACTTGGTGACAATATGATACTTTAGTGCACACATATGCACATTATAGCTTTTTTAAAAAGGCAATCTTGCCTTTTTAAATTTCATTGCTGTATTAATTTTTTTAAATTGCTTGCTGTTAATTCGAATTTTTCAAGAATATATTTATCGTTCAATTCATAAAAAACATTCCTATTTTCTTTTATCTTATTAACTATCTCATATCTGTACATTAAATCCAAGTGCCTTGAAATAACGGAACGATGCTGTGTGAAATTATCAGAGATATCTTTGATATTTTTAGTGCCATTTATAGCCAAGTATTTCATAATATCACATCGTACCGGATCAAACAAAGTCTTAAAAAATTCAAAATCAATGCTTTCTTCTATTTCTCTGGTACATTCTAAAATTAAATCATTATTATTCATATTTATCACCTAGATAACATTATATATGCACACTTATGCATTTGTCAACAATTTTTATTGATATAAAATAAAAAAAGTCAAAGCTGGATATGGCTGTTCAGCTGGACGAGCTCCGGAATAGTCTGTTGTAAATGACTGCTTTGCTATGCTATAATCTATAAAAAAAAAGAGGTTAAATGTCCATGTATCACAATAAAAAAATTTTACTGGTTGATGACGAAGCAGGTCTCTTAGATATGCTGAAAATCACACTGAAAAAAGAGCGTTTTACCGATATAACTTGTGCTTACACTGCAAAAGAGGCCTTAAATTTAGTTAAAAATACAAATTTTGATTTATTGGTTTTAGATGTAATGCTGCCTGACCTTTCAGGGTTTGAGCTTTGTTCACAAATTCGCCAGTTTTCTTTTGCCCCTATTATTTTCCTCACTGCCTGTGCAGGAGATTTAGACAAAGTAACAGGCCTTGCTTTGGGCGGAGATGATTATA
This sequence comes from Lacrimispora sphenoides JCM 1415, assembly GCF_900105615.1. NCBI lineage: Bacteria > Bacillati > Bacillota > Clostridia > Lachnospirales > Lachnospiraceae > Lacrimispora > Lacrimispora sphenoides. The sequence goes on from NZ_LT630003.1 coordinate 3,839,983, forward strand.
TAACAAAGCCCTTTAATCCATTGGAGGTGACCGCAAGGATTAAGGCAATTTTGCGTCGACAAACACAATATGCTGAAAGCGCTGCTAAGATCAACCACTTTGACTATGGTTTATTTCAGGTTAATTTGGACAACGCAACATTAATGTTAGAAGGGAACTTGGTAGAATGTACAGCAAAAGAATTTGAATTGCTTTGCTTTTTCTGCAAACACCCAAATTATGTTTTCACATCGGCGCAGATTTATGAAGCAGTATGGGAAGCCCTTGGGTATGGAGAGGAAAAGACAGTGACAATGCATATTTCTAAGCTACGAAAAAAACTGGGCGATGATGCAAAAAACCCTTCCATTATTTTGAATTTAAGAGGACTTGGATATAAATTTGTTCCTCCTAAAAAGGTATAATAAATGAAAATAAAAATCCGCTTTCTTTCTTTTTTCACCATAGGTTTACTTGGTTTTATCATCTATATGGGTGCTGTCATGGTCATAATATTTGAGACTATACTACCAATGAATGGCGTTAATGCTGAAAACAATCTTATAGTTTTCCTTCTTGTATTGTTATTATCAATTGTAAGCGGCGGAACATTATTTAGCTTTTACTTTATAAATCCTTTATTATCCATGCTTCACATGATTGCTCAGTTATCCAATGACATGTACGATATAACGGTATTAAGCGACAAGCTTTATACAAAACATGGGCGGCTTAAGGCGCGGTATTTTCTGTATACGGAGCTAATCAGTGATATTACAAATTTATCTGCCCTTCTTGAGAAAGCCAAAAAGGATCAAGTATATTTAGAACAGGCAAAAAAAGAATGGATTCGGGGAATATCTCATGATTTAAAAACTCCTTTATCCTACATTCTTGGATACTCTACTTTACTAGCAAAGGAAGATTATGATTGGAAAGAGGAGGAAAAGAAAAAGTTTCTGGAAGAAATATACTCAAAAGGCAAGTATATGGAGCAATTAATGAGCAACTTACAGGTATTTACTGATATTAAGCATAGTGAAGACCCCATTATGCCAATATCACCAGAAACATTTCCTCTTGTCCCATTCCTGCAAAAAATGATGATTGATATCGCAAACCAACCAAATACAAAAAACTATGATTTCTGCTTTGATTTTGAAGATGATAAAACAGAAATTTTTGCAGATAAACAACTTTTATACCGGGCTTGCCAAAACTTGCTTACGAATGCAGTGAAGCACAATCCTCCATGCACAATCTGTGTGTCTTTAAAATCGGATGATCAATTTATAATGATTACAATTTCTGATAGCGGGGAAGGGATTGGCCAGAAGAATGCTGACGCTCTTACAAAAACAGATATTGCAATAAATAACGGACATGGGCTAGCTGTTGTGAGAAATATTATATTATCACATAAGGGGTTCATCACTGTTGATACAGCAAAAAACAACGTAACGAGAATTACCATATCATTCCCAAAATAATACATACCATACTCCTTAAGGATTTACTATATCCTTAGCAAGTATGGTATGTATTTTTATTACTTTAATGTTATATTAAAAATATCATTTGGTTTTCCGGAAAAAACAACCATTCCATTTTCGGGAAGTTTCCAAGTGTTAACACCACTTATTGTTGATAGGTTCACGCATTCATCCTTTTCGTTGTATATTGCAAAAACAGTGTCTTTCGGACCTGTTACTTCCATATTTTTATGTTTGCTCTTCTCATCTATTTTAAACCACTTTGAGTGACCATTTGCTTCAATAGATACTGTTTGTGATTTTGTACCTTCAAGTGGTTTTACAAAGTCTTCATTGATATAAGTCATATCTATTGTTTTAAGATATTCAATACCATTTTCTTGATAAAAACATAAATCTGTTAAGTCCCTTCCATTCATTACCGGTATTTCGACAACGCTAATTGCATTGTTTTTATCAATAACTTTGCAACCTTGTACATATCCATTTTTTGCATCGAAAACAATTTTGTTAATCATGGATATAGGCGTTAAATACATATCAGAATTAGGTTTTTCTAATAGCGCAAAATATTTTTTACCATCTCTTAGCTCCCATGCCTTTAATACATCCTGCTCAAGGGTATTCTGAGGCAATTTCACACTTTGGAAATCTGTACTAATTACTTGTCCCAGGCCGGGAAAATCCATGCATTCTTTCACTTGCAAATAAGTCTCTTTGTTTTTCGCCTCTCTAAAAGTTGCTGTTGCTGTCCCACTTTCATTTTTAAATTCCATGTTACCTACATAAATGAACTTCTGAGCAGGTACCATTCCATCGAAACCTTCTGGTATCGTGAAACCATTATTTTCAAATTCTATTTCATATGTTCTTCCAGCAATCGTACCGACACCGTAAATCCCTGAGTATTTCAATAATTCCTTAGGTATTTCAACAGGAACTGGCGTTGTAAATGTTAGATTTGGCTTAATTTCTTCAATTACACCTTTATCCTTTAACACTTTCAATAGAATGTTGGAGGCTAAAATCTGATTGTAAAGGGAAGAGCCTCCTGAAGAAACAACAGCCATTGCAATGTTATGTTCTGGTAAAGCGACTAAGCTGGAATGATAAGAACCGTCACCGCCTTTTGCTACAGCTTTTATGTTATAATCGCTAAAAGGCCATAAATTAGTTGAATCCCATCCAAGTCCATATCCAGTAATGTTTTGATCATCAGATACCCAAATGCCTTTTTTATATTCTTCGCTTTGCATAATTGCAGCTGATTCCTTTGATAATATCGATTCTTTCTTACCCATTAAGACTTCTGAAAATCTGCATATTTCTTCCGCTGTTGAATATAATCCGCCGGTCCCCAGTAAATTTATGTTCATGGTTGGGAGTTCCTTTTCGAACATTGGATTATATAACTTTACAAGCTTTTCTCTATCGAATTCATCGAGAGGTGTTTTCGTGTTTTCCAAATTCAATGGCTGACTAATATATTGATCTAAAAACTCGGAGTAACTTATTTTGCTAACACGTTCTACCAAGATTTCAAGCAACTGAAAACCATCATTACAATATACTGAAAATTCCCCGGGGGTAGAGTGTAGCTTTTCATCTTGGAGAGTTAATAACAAATTATCTTGAACTGATGTATCTTTTACATTAAATGATGTTGCATTGTGATAATGAGATCCATAAAGTCCCGATGAATGATTTAGTAACATTCTTGGTGTTATTTTTTTATATCTTTCGTCTGACATTTTAAATTCTGGTATATATTCCGTAAGTGGATTATCAAGGTCAATTTTACCCCAATCCACAAGCATCATTGTTGCTGCTGAAACATACATCTTACTTAAAGAAGCAATGCCGTACATCGTTTGATTTGTAATAGGAGTATTATTATCCTTTGAATACACCCCGTTATTTCCTGACAAAAAAATCTTACCGTTGTCAATTAGCGCATACTGAATACTTGTAGCCCCATAATCAGAAACCATAACAGAAGCTATCTTATCTGCCTCTTCTTTGAAACTATTTGGAGACGTCTCTGCACAACCAATAACAAATACTGCTACCATTGCAACTGCCAATATCATTGAAACTATTCTTTTCATTTCTTCACTCCTCTTCTTATTTTGATTATGTTTATCATAAAGAGTGAAAATAAAAATAACGTAACGCGAAAGTAAAATTCAAGAAAAATCATCTGAGTCAAGCACTTTAATTCCTCTATCAATTAAAGCCTTTGCAAAGAGTCCATTTCCTTGAACCAAAATTCCATTAAAACACCCATTATATATTTTGTTAACTCCACATGTAGGGCTTCTTGATTGCAGAATCGCTAAATCAATATTTTCACTTTTAATCATCTCAAGTGCTAATTCGACGGCTCTTGTATATTCATTATGGACATTTTTACCATTAATCTCAGTAACACATCCATTTACTATCTCAGCAGTAGCTCTTGGGATATTCATTCCTGCCAAGATCTCAGGACAAATTTCAATTATTTCTTTATTCTTTAAAAACTCCATAACTTTTGGGTTTAAATTGTTCCCACCATTATATTTGTAGTTGCGTCCTAAAATGCAAGCACTAACCAATACTTTCATCTAATCCCTTCTCTCTTGTGACAAATTTGAAACTTTAGACATACAAGCTATTATTTGGCTCTACTGTATATAAAAAAGGCATTCCTAGACAGAAATGCCTGTACAAAAAACACTATTTACCTCAGTTCCATTGTTACCTCTGGATATTTGTCTCTCATATTATCAATTAAAGGCTCTTCTATTCCTTTAAGATACTTATTAAAAAATGATAGTATATATTCGTTCATGATATCTTCTTGTTTATCACCATCGATTTTACCTAAAATATCAGATCCTATTCGTTTTACTCCAGGAAGTAAGAAAGTCATATCAGTGAAATCATTATGCTCAGCATTATTCACTGACACAATTAACATCTTCTGCTTTGGATGATACCCCTCTATTAAAGATTTTTTACTTTCTGAAGATGTCATAAGCATGAAAGGCTGTGATAGATTATGATAGATAAGAAATGGTGAGCCATCCATATTTATTCCTGCCTTGAAACGGTTATCCGCTGCACAGACTTGACCAGCTGTTGCTCCTCCAAAAGAATGTCCAAAAACGCCCATATTGCTTACATCCAATTTATCTTTAAAACGGCTCATGATTTCACCTGTATTAAGTTTCTCTATTTGATTTGCAACAAAAATGGTATCATCACGCCAAACATTTAGACTTTCAAAAACTGCTCCCTTTTCGTCAAGCGTTTGTTTGTAATACTCATAATTAGAAGCTCCTTCAAGATAAGAGTATTTATCCCAATCAGCATCTAACTTATTCGTTTGTTCTTCACTGAATGGAATGCTTACCCCATCAGGAAATCTACTATCTGCCGCTTCATAGGTATGAGCAATACTGAAGACTATGTAGCCATTGCTTGCTAATGCTTCCATTTGCACAGTATTTTGCTCTATAAGCCCCGTATATCCATGAGAAAAAATGATTACCGGATATTTGGGTTCCTGGTTAGAAATGGGAACCTCCTTATAGCTGTTAGTCTTTACGGAGGCAAGGTGTCTAAGCAAATATGGGATACCTAAAACTCTTTCAAAATTTTTACAACTCTCTTTTTCCATATAATGTTCTGGTTGTTTATCTCTACAAAACTTTTCCTCTGTAGGGTACCATACTTGTACGGAAAGCATTCTCTGTATATTCGAGCTCGCATAAATTTCTTTTCGAGAATAATCAGTGAAGCTAAATAATTGAGTACCTACTTGATATTTTCCCTTTGGACTAGGTAAATCTACCACTGGCAAAAACAAATGAATAGCTATTACTAACAGCAGTATAACCCCAATTATACTAATCACAATTTTTTTAATTGTTTTAATAAAATTCATCTCCTCTCTTCTTTTGCATGGGATAGTTTTGATATTTAATTCACAGGTGGAGAAGTAACATATTTCGTTGAAAAAAATGCTGCAACAATGGAAATCGGCAGTATGCTCAAGGCCGTAACCACAGGAGTTATGGGCAACAAAAATGACACATATATTAACCAGCATACTGGTACATACAAAAGTAATATTCCAACACCGAGCACAGTAGCCGCTATTAAACGGCCAATATTGTACCGCTCTAAAATTGCTACAAGCAGGAGTCCCAACGTTGGTAATGTGAATAGATAACTAATCGAAATAAAGAAAACAGTGGTTCCGATAATCAGCAGCATTAGAAGCGGCAGTAAACCTGCAAGTGCTTCGGTTAGTGATTGTTTACGCATCCGGAAGAAAGATATGCCCAGAGTACCAAAGGTAAGCACCAGGGTTTGGCAAAGGAAAAGCGTTTCAGTATTGCTTGATTCTCCTAAATGCATTATCTGCGTTGCCAATGATGCAATACACCAACTCAGTAATGTCATAACAGCTATTGTTCCGATCAGCTGGCCAGTGCTAATGACTATTCCCCTGAATCGGACCCTGCCACGCCTGCTCTGTAAAATGAGCCATAGCATAGCAGCCAAAACAACAAATCCTGATAGGATATATGCCACAGCATTACTCATTAACACTAAATGGCCAGGCATAAATGGAAAATAAACACCATCTTGTTTTGAACTGTTGTCCTGAAATTGCTCTTTAGCACTATAATCAGCTATTTCCCGAACAGTTCTCAGATAATTATAGGCTGTTCCAGGGTTGAAGTTCTCATAATTGTCTGACATTGCACCATAATTCTCAACGCCTTCTGCCACTGTGAAATTAAGTCCAGAATACCCAGCATTTAAAAAATTTGTCATATCAGTAATATTCGGCATTTTACGATACAGAGAAGTTGTAAACGAAAAAGCCAAAGGACGGGAATTTGCCAGTTTAAAATATCGCATGAGCTCATAATTATAAGCAGAAGACTCAAACATAAGCACTCCTCCACGATTACCCCGACCATCTACGTTAATAACAAGATCAATAGACTCTTTCATTTCTGGATGAGATTCAACAAAGGCTTTAGAACCAAATGCCCCTAATTCTTCGCCATCAATAGATATCATTTTTCAGATTATTATTTTTTGATTGTTCACGCATAGCCTCAAGCAAAGCGCATACAGAAATCATATCATCTCCTGCACCAGGTGTACCCTTTTCAGTATCGTAGTGAGCCATCATCAATATGCCTCTGTCAGTATTTGGCGCATCCAATTTAACTAAAATATTTTTTAATATCAATTCATCGTTTTCATTAAAATGAGCTTCATTCCGAATATAGTCTTTTATTTCATTTTCTTCGCCCGGCTCATCACTCAACCCTGATGCGATATCATCAATTGTGTAAACCTCAGTTTCAACAATTGGCTCCAATCCCATTTCACAGATTTGCGCCAAAATATGTATGCGCACTGATTCAAGTTCTTTTGAACCGGCTGGATGCGGCACTACTGTCATTTCTTTTAAATTGTCAAGCATCTGTTTATAAGCTGTATAATCAGTATCTGATTCAGATGGTAGAACTGGTGGCTTCATTTGCTGGAGTCCTACCAGAATACCAACCGTAAAAACAATAATCATCAGAAAAACTGGGATCTTTTTATTTTTTAATGATTTCCAAACTGTGTACATTTCAACTTCCTCTAATCTTCTGCATACAATGTAATGTTACTTAAAATGATTCATTACATGGCATTGCACTTAAACAAACAAGCGCGTTTTAAGACGCTCTGCAAAATCATAAAACTCTTAATAATCCAGATGATAATATTTTTATTTCTGGTTTACTATACATATTTCAAAATTCAATGAATTATCATTTGATATAACTAGCTCTTTACTTAACCTAATAAACTCTATGATAATTTGCCCAAAATTAATTCCTACACTTGAATAGTCCTTTCCTTCAGAAAATGGCCATGCATATGGAAGTTCAAAAGCTTCTGAAAACTCTTTAGCCCATTTCTCAGGATCGTCAGTTTCAATCATTATATGATCTAAATTAAAGGTGTTAATGTCAAGGTGCAATTCTAATGGAGATGTCAGTAATATATTCCGCTATATCTTCTCTTAATTAATTATTTAAATTATGTTCTACGAACACAAGCGTACATTAAAATTTCTCTGCCAGAGCTTTAGCCTGTTCGATGCCGTCTGTTTTATGAATATCATTTACATCCCATACGTTCGGAATTAGCACTTCGCCAACAGACTTTCCTTTCAGCATTGCAACAGTGCGTTTATAAGAAAAACAAATGCCGTCCATCACGGATACATCATTTTCTTCACAACAGGATATCAAGCCGTACACCTTACCTCCAATATCCTTACCTGCGAACCCATGCTTCTCTCCTATAATCTCTTTGTCTACTTTCATAAACGCATAGAATTTATCCATGATAGCCTTGATCTGGGCACTGAACGTGTACCAATATAACGGAGAAGTGAATACAATGGCATCCGCCGCCTCAATTTCCGGAGCTATTGTGTTAAAATCATCATCGAAACTACATGCCTTGCCTGTTTTAAAGCATGTATCACATGCACGGCACCCACCTACATTCATAAACGCCGCGTCAAATCGTTTTACTATATGACCCTTAGCTTCTGCGGCCTTGACAAAAGCGTCAGTCATGGCAAAGCTGTTTCCCTTTTTTCGCGGGCTACCGGTGATAACAAGAATTTTTTTCCCCATCACTTATTCTCCTTTAAAGTTAATTTTTGTTTAATGGATTTTTTCCATCTGACAGTCCGGTTCAAATCTAAAACTATCACTAATCTACACAAGAAAACACTGTTACACCTATATCGAAACGTTTATTATGGTTTGGATGAGGAACGCTCGTTTCGTCAGGATAGCCAATTGGTAAAAGTGCAACTGGAATAATGTTTTCAGGCAACTCAAAGACTTCCTCTATCTTCTGAGGATCAAAATGTCCTACCCAGGTGCTACCTAATCCTAAATTGGTGACTTCAAGCATCATATGAGTAGCTACAATGCTTACGTCAACTTCTCCCATATCTTTACCGTCATATGATCTCTTCCAACTGACGGTTTTATCATAGCAAATCAACAGAGCTAAGGGTGCATGGAAGTGGTATGTAGTACAGGCTTTTAGTTTACTCAAAGCCTCCTCAGTATCCAGCACAAAAATACGCTGCGGCTGATAATTTACAGCCGTCGGAGCAACTCTACCTACTTCCAAAATCAAATCCAATTTTTCCTTTTCTACTTTTTTGTCACAAAACTTACGAACAGAATATCTGTCCTTTGCCAATTTTAAAAACTCCATAGTTCTACCTCCCCATTCATTTCATTTTCTATCGTAAAGATTACTAGAACTTAACAAACATTATTCCAATAATAGTCAATACCAGAGCGGCAATTCTTCTACTATCAATTTTCCTTTTTTGTAAATTAAACATTCCAAACTGATCGATTGTCAATGCCATAATCATTTGTCCTAGTATAAAAATCATAGTAGTTAAAACCGATCCAAGGACTGGTAATATGATTATGTTACCTGTTAGAATAAATATTCCAAATATACCTCCTATATAGACCCAAATAGGAATACGATTTTTTTGAGTGTCATACAATGGAAACTCTATTCGCCGTTGAGTGATCAATAACAAAATAAGTAAGATAATGGCGCCAACGAAAAAAGAAATAAAAGTAGCTCCTAAAATTGAACCTGTTGCAACACGAAGCTTTCCATTAATTGCGGTTTGTAATGGTGGTAAAAAACCAGCTAAAACTCCTAAGACTAACCAGGTGATTTTACTGTTCTTTTTCTCCTCTTCTGTGATCGTAATTAAATTTCCTTTCTTTTTAGGCTGAACCAATGAAATAGCTAAAATCATAATAATAGTACCGATTGTTCTAGTAATACTAATAGGATTCGCCGGTACACCAAACCAGCCAAAGTGATCAATTAGTATTCCTACAACCATTTGCCCAGTTACAGTTATTATAGTTGTAACTGAAGCCCCAAGTTTTGAAAATAGAATGATATTAGCCACATTAAATCCAACGCCAGTTATTGCTCCACCAATAAAAACATACAATGGATATGAAAAATCAATACCAACACTGATTCCTGCAGGATCTACTATTAAATTTATAATGAATAGTATAATCGTGCCTAAAGAAAATGCGATAAACGAGGCTGTTAAAGGTGTTTTTGAATAAGAGCTTAAACGAGAACTTATAGACGCCTGAATAGGGAAAAACATTCCGATAATTATCCCGATAATTAAGTAAAGCATGATTTGCATAAGTTTTCCTCCCTTTTTTAGTTATATAGGGGTAGTTGAATATACTTTCCCACTAATACTGTAAGTAGATTAAATCTTTAATTAGAGTTATAAAAGACTTCTAATATCCGTAATTAGCAAAAAAATAAGAGTGGATTATAAATCCACAGGTATTTTCTTCTTAACTAGATCTGATATTTTCTGATTCTTTAACTCTTCCTCCATTTTATCCTCTGCTGAAAGCATTATTTTTTTTATAACACATTCAGACGGAGAATCTAAGCAGCAATCAAATAAAGTTGATTTACCTTCAATAGCATGTATAATGTCCAAGAATGAAATATCTTCCCAATTTTGACTAAGCGAATAACCCCCGTTGGCACCTGAAGAAGAATTAATCATACCTTCCTTAGCCAACTTAGTTAATATTTTAGACAGATACGTCGGAGAAACATGTTGTTTCTCTGCTAAATCCTGTACGCCAACAAACTTTTTAGATGAGTCCATTGCAAGAAAAAGCATCGTGTGAAGAGCATAATTTGTAGCTTTCGAAAATTTCATAACTTGAATCGCCTCCATTAAAGACTTAATATATCTATAATAGCTTTAAAGTATTGTTTTGTCAAATAGTTTTTTAATTTAGACTTAGCATCAAGTTAAATTAGATTTATTTAAGGGTTGAATTCTTTATTGTACAGGGCTCAGTCCTTTTAGCATTTAAGTGATCGGAACGAAAAGCACTTGACGGCGGAGTAAACCTCAATAAGCACCTATCCAGTTATATAGGTATTGGATAGGTGTTTACTGATCCTTCTAACTTTTCCTTAGTTCGCCATAGTTACATCTTCACCTACTTCTTCCATACCAGTTTAATATAATCATTATATGTAACAACTGTCTCAATGTAGGAGAATGCTACTGCTCTCTTATCATCTTTGTTAAGTTCCGAAAATATGATCTTTTGCGGAGTTACTAACTCCTGGATCACCTTAGCCTTTTGATTCATTAGCTTATTCTTTTTTTCAGTAAGCTCTTCCAGTTCTTTATTGACGTATTCCATCGTCAATGCACTAACCGTTTTTGTTTTAAGCACTTGCAGAAGATTGGATATGGCTTCATCAATCCTGATGAGTTCAAGTTCGATTTCATTTGTTCCATGAACTGCTTCGATTGGTGTCGGCTTACACCTATCAAAAAGAGCCTCCAGCTCTTTTTGTACAGATTGTTCAATATCTTCAATCCTCATTTCAAGAGCTATATTGCAATCCAAATAATCTTTTCCCCTACACCGTAAGTGGCGGACTGTCTCACCATCTGACTTACGGTTATATCTTCTAACCATGACCGCACGCCCGCAATCTCCGCATCTTAATAATCCAGTCAACCAGCTGGTACGTGGTCCATCATTAGGGACCACTTGCTGGTTAGTATCAAGCTTCTGCTGGCATTTTAACCATAATTCTGAATCTATAAAACCAGGCCAGTTACCAATAGCGAATGTAGTCTCCTGTGGCTTTAAAGTATCCCTATTGGCAGCTCCTTGTTTACCAACCAACATTCCACCTTGTTTACCGTCAAATTCTTCTAATGGATTCAAAATGCTTACACCCAGCTTTTTAAAGTAGGTATAAACGGCATGGTCACATTTTACACTAACCGGATTCCGTAGTATACGGGCAATGGCGGTGGAGGACCAGTTTTGACTGTTTGGTCCTGGACAATTCTTCTTGGTTAGCTTACGACGTATATCACCAAGGCTTGTTGTCGGATAGGCATACATTTTCATGATTTCTTCCAGTATATTTATAGTATCGTCCAGCTTCAAAGAGGATACATTTTTATTTTCCTTTACAATTATGGCGTTGCTATACCCATATGGGGCCGGACCGCCAGGCCAACGGCCTAATTCAATTCTTTCATAGTAATTATCGCACACTCTTTTTGATATCTGTTCTCTCTCCAACTGTGCAAAGATTGCCATAATAAAAATCATTGCTTTTCCAATAGGGGTTGAAGTGTCAAAATTCTCCGTAACAGAAACGAATTCTACTCCATACTTGCACATATAGTCCCAGATATTTGCAAAATCCAGGAGCGACCTGGTAAAGCGATCCAGCTTATAAACCAATACTCTGCTTACAAGGCCCTTTTTTATGTCACTTAAAAGTCTCTTAAATTCAGGTCTGTGAATGACATCCTTTCCTGATATTCCTCTATCAATATATATTCCTGGTTCACCCACTGCAATGCTCCTGGCAAAATTCAATTGCGTTTCGATGGATAAACTATCTTTCTTGTCAATTGACTGTCTGGCATAAATAGCATCCATATATTTTCAATTAATTCCCTTCCTTCTTAGAATTAATGACCTGCCCATTGTCAGAAATAGAGCTGTCTTTTTTATCCCCCCTCTCTTTATTATAGAAAATTAATTGAAGCTCTGTATATGTATCTTGTACGCTTTTCTCTCTTTCAAGGGCATCTTTATAGTCTGGATACACATTTACTACTCTCATAAAATACACTTTCATACCATTAGGCACTTTATTTTGTTTAAATATATGATTTGAATTAATATTTAATCTGCCAGGACAAGCCGTATCTCAGCATTTCTGCAATTTTATATAAAAAACCTACAATGCGGTTTTATTTTTAATTTCATGCTGATACGAAGAAAGCGCGGTCCCATGTCCTGGAAACGCACTTTCTTCGTATTCTTCATATTCACTTATCCAAAGCCCTTGAAAATAGTCTGCATATTCTTTTTTACAGCTTTTAGCAGTTCTTTAGGAAGCTTCTCCACTTGTTCTCCTAAAATTATGCCGTGAGGCTCCTTGTAGCCGTCATTCCATACAAAATTAAATGTTCTTTCGCTGGCTGTACTGTTCTTTCCGATTTGAAAAGCGTAAAGGGCAACATCTTTCGATAAAAGCTCTTGGACAGCATCCTTAGTCAGGCCGGGAAAACTGGAGGCTCCGTCAGTAATTTCAAAAACTATTTTTATATGCTTTCCCATTTTAAGCTGCCTTTCTTCTTCTGGAGTGATGCTTCCGGATATTTCTTTCAAGCAGCTTGCATCGTCTGTAGCGCCATCGGTGGAATTAAGCCTTACGATGGAACGGATAATATCCGCTGATTCTTTCTCTCCGGAGGTTGTTTCGTTAAATTCTTTCATATGATAATATTGACTTCCGAAAAACCATGTTTCACTTAAGACTTCTATTTTCTGGTTTAATTGTTCAGCATTTCGTTTAAGATATCTGTTCAAATCATCAATTGACAGTAACGTTACAGCCAGCGCTTCTCTTGCAGATTCAATCTTTGCAGCATTCATGGAGCCTGAATTATCTATAATAAAAGAAATTTCGATTCGTTCCGGCAATTTATCTGCTTGGGTTTCCAACAAATATCTACTGAATACGGGAAGATTTTTATAATTTCCTTTTCTCTCCGCCTCTACAAAATCCGGATAGGCGGCAATAAAGCTGTTAACGTCCAGCTTGCCTTTTATTTGCCCGTCTTTTTTTACGCTGATTTCTTTTTTGGCATCTCCAATAAGTTTACTCCAGAATTGACGCATCTGCTCTCTTTCTGACTTCATTTTATTTGAATAATACTGAAAAAGCTGCTGATCATTCTGGCTAATGCCGTAAGATGTTAAGTCGACCTTTCCAGTCATTATATTTTGAACTATTTCATTGTTTTTCTCCTGCTGGTCCAGCATCTCTTCAAGGATCTTTTTTACTTCTCCCTCAGTGGATTCCAATGTATCCCTTTTTTCTTCTTTTGATTGTTCAAAAGGGCTTTTTCTTTCACTTAACTGTTCCTGAGATGCACCATGGGATTTAAAAAAGTCCATTGCATCTATTTCTTCTTTCCATAATTGCTCAAATACAGGATAAATAAAAGAGCGAATCAGGGAATCTCTTTCTAAAACACCTTCTTCGCTGTTTATCTGCCTTACTAATTGAGAATGAATGAAATCCAAAAAAGGCTGATTCAATATCCTTTTGCTGAATGGATCCTCACCCCATTCTTTCATCTCAGGCGTCGTTTTATAAATTTCCTTAAGGATAAAACTATTGATAAATGCCCTGTGCTTTGGCATTTCATCAATAGCCTTCCTTTTATTGCCTGTCTGCTCCATATATGCAGCTATCTTTTTAAAATTAGCTTCATCTCTGTAAACTGGGCACATTTGCAGTACCCTTAAAAAGGAAGTCAGCTTATCCAGCCTGTACAAAGCATCAAGTATTTCCATTTTAACATATCCGGTTATAATATCCGGCTGATATGCGCGATCTCCTCCAAGGCCTTCTTTCTCAATGCGATGAAGGATATATCCGGTCATTCTGTCTTTTTCTTTTTTCCACGCTTTACCTCTGTAGAGATAGGCTTTCGTTTGTTTTTTCCAATCGGGATACATGGCAAGCTCATAATAAATATGCCATAGAATCTGATTTTCGTCTAAGTCCCTGTCCAAAAAAGCCGTAAGCGGAAGATATAATATGCCCTTGGACGGATTTAATAAAAATCTTTCAAGCTTTGGATCAGGCATATACATCAGGCTGGAATCCCCTGTAAATGTAGCTAATGTACGCTGCTCTCTCTGCAAAAAGGATTCCACATGTTTTGTTGACTCTTCGATCAGCTTCTGTTCATCATAATTAGGCAAGCCCCTTCCCCTCCTACTGATATAACGGCAAATCCCACAAAGCTTCTGGGGTATCGATTCTGTTAATATTTAGTGTGCATAATTCGCCTTCTACCCCCATCAGCAAATACTTTGATGGATAAAGCTTCAGCACATCGGTAAAAAAGGCCCCTTCCATAATTGAATCCTTATTGATATGCCATTTTCCGAAATTTTCTTCCAGCAAATATATAATTCCGTCTTCGCTTAATATTACGGCTGTTCCTTTTGAAGACTCTGCATCAAAAAGATTCCCTTTAAGAAAATCTCCTTCATCAAGAATGTTTATATCCATCCCGTCAAGAGAAATGATATGAAGCTTACCATTATTCCCTATGGACAAAAGAGTATCCTTCTGCCCCTTTTCATTTTCGAGATTATGGATTTTGCGTATTTCGCAATCTGGAATTTTAATTTTATTTACTATAGAAAGATTATTATAGTTCCGATTTATTAAATATATTTCTCCTGTTTTGGTGCCGACGGCAAAATCATCCGCTCCTGTTTTCTCCATTCCGATTATGTTTGAAATAGGAAGAGAAGCGTCTTTATGGAGTATCAGGCGGTATTCTTCTTTTTCTTTAACTACTTCCAGCAAAACCAGCTCTTCCTACTCTCTTTCCGCGGCTATCAAATTATCGCTTACGGACAGGCATTGGCCAAACCAGCTCATTCCTGTTTCTGTCTCTATCTTATTTATATGCATCTCCCCGACTCCATTGGGGATTTGTTTAAAATTGCTGCATGATAATAAATACCCGCCGCCTTTGCTTCCAAGAAGCAGAATTTCATTCTTATTAAGCCTGTGAAAGGCCGAGATTTTTTCTTTCATATCTTTAAAAGGCGGACTCCATTCCTCCTGAATCCTTTCCTTGCCGGAAGGTTCCGTTCTTTTGCTTATCTGAAAAAACCGCAATGCACAATCTGTGCTTCCGGTAATAAACATATCCTCGGAAAACCTTAAAACACTTTGTAAAAATCCTTCAAAGCCACAGGCTCCCAGCCTTGTTATAAATTCTGTTTTTATGGCGTCTTTTGAATTTCCTGTATATGCTCTGTAATGGGGAATCATCTCCGTAAGAAGCTTTTCCTCCTTAGCTGAAAGCGCTTCAAGACATTTTTCAAAATCATCTTCTAAAATGCCTGTTTCCCGAGTTTTATTTAGTTTTTGCCTTAGGTCTTTTACCTGCTTTTTAAATTCTTCCTCATCAACCGATAAATTCAGCTTCATTTTAGCCTCCCTTATTCTCCAAATGCTCAAGGAGAGCTTTTGAATGTTCTAAATGGGATAATTTCTGATCCAGCAGCTGATATTTTTTTGCATCAATCTTAAGCGTATCTTCCAGGTCTGATTGAAAAATATTCTTTAATTCTTCCGGTATATTTTTTCTTTGGGTACCCTTTCCAAAAAGCATATGAACTACATCCAAATGGCTCAAGGTCTGGGTTTTGGGGCGAACATAGCGATAAGGGCGGGTTCTGATTTCGTCGTAAGTGGTGGTTGATTCTCCTATGCCTTTGGTTTCAATCTTCCAGCCTTCCTCTGCCGGAAAAAAGCCAAAGCGCACCGCCTGAGAAAGAATATAATTCTGATCGTCGGAATAAGTGATAGAGCTTATAAATCCGTCCCACAGGGCCTTGCTTAAATCCTTTTCTTCTCCTTGATTCCAATTGTCCAAAACGTGCAGAATATTTCTTATGGACAATACGGATTCTCTAAGCTCCAGCTCCCCGCCGGAAAAATCCTTCTGCTCTTCATCCTTCCATTTGCCCATAAATACATTTTGGGTAACACGGCAAAGCTGAGAAAACCGAAACAGCTCTTCAAGGGTCCTTTTGGGATTGGGAATTTGAATAGTTCCGTTGGCATTCGAAAGTCTTGCAATAATAACCCTGAAAAGTTCATTTTTTTCCGGGTCTGCCTGTTCTTCCATAGAGCCTTTGGTATTCTGGGAAACGTAATTATATTCTATAGTTACAAACCGGGATTTAAACGCAGGGTTAAGCTCGTTTGTACCTTCGTAATTAACCATCTGGGTAGACAGATTTCCTGTTCCTATAAATGCAAACCCCGGCTTAATCAATACAGGGCCTACCCCTGTAATATAAGCCGTATGCCCTGCATGGTGCTGCAGTATATCGTTTAATCCAATGAGATTCTGCATTGCGATGGTGTTAATCTCATCAATAATTACAGGCCGGCCTTCTTTTACCGCGATTAATATTTCCTTCTCAATTTTCTTGATTTCCGTACCGAAGGCACTGTTACTTGCAACCAATAAATCGGAGAAGCTGTTCCATATCTGTATTTTAAGCTGAAGCTTTTCTTCTACCGTCATCTGCTGAAGCTTATCTTCGTTTTCATGCAGCCACTGATAAAAATCTCCGATGATCATATCCAGATAATCATGATAGGATTTTTGAGAAAAGCTATGTTTAAGCGTCAGTGTCTTCTCCACAAACATATCTTCATAGGTCAGATTGTGAGAACCGGATATAAAGAGCGGCTGTAAAGATTCTATCTCTTCTTGCGTTCCATTTGTCAATATTTCCTTATAATACTGCTTTCGCTGTGTATATATCTCCTTGAATTTTTCAATAGCCTCTTTTTCCCCGGCCTTTGGATTGGCACTATACCATTTCTCCAATTGATCTTCTAGTTCTGCCTGAATTTTATTCTGTATTGAAAAGTCCATGGCGGCTTCCGCGGCAAGCTGGGTCTTTCCGCTTCCTAAATGCCCTACAATATAAACCGGCATTCCAAGGTTTAAAGAATCTATTACCTTTTCCTTTGCTTCCATTACATAAGGAACCGTTACTAAGCGCTGCTGATGCTGGGTTTTTATATCACTCAGCAATTGACGGGTATGATAAAATTCCCATGCTTCGGCTGAGCTGTCCAAAAGCTTTTCTATCTCTTTTTTTAAACGCTCTATACGGTCAACCCTGTATCTCGTAGCGGAATTACTTCTGTGATGGGAATAATTATTGCTCTCATAGCTGATCCGCCTTTCCCATTTAAGAAAAAAAGTCTCGTACTCAATAAGAGTTTCAATTTCCTCTATTGTCAGACCCTGATTTGCTGTTTCCTTTTCAACATAGGCCCTGTATTTTTCAAAATATTCAATGTCTGTATTTTCATCTGTCACAGAGCTTTCGCTTTTTTCTTCAAATCTTCTAAAGGCCTTGAAAAAGCTTTCTTGCCCGTCTGTAACTTTATTGTGCTCATCCTCTAATAACTGTGAAGCTTCCTTTCGCAGCTGGTTTTCATACTGCTCCTGCATGGCTTCAATTGTGGGAATACAGCGCGGTTCAAAGTCGTGTTTGTCCTTCATGGAAAATTCCCCTTTGCACGATATTAATAGTCAAATAAATTCAAATAAGTAACAAAAGCCTGTTTTCCACAGTTTATCATCCCGGTTCCTTGGGAAAGGTCCGTTTTGATAAAGGCTTCTGTTACTTTTATTTGTACAGTAAACGAAATTAAAAACCGTTATAGGACTTTAGAACCTTTCTTACACGGAATCTGTACATTTTTTAACTTGACTGGCTATAAATTAAAATCCCGGCTTTAAAAAAACCGGGATTTTAACCTTTTTATCTAATTTCACAGCTTTGGTTATTTTATAAAACCCCACAATCTTTCAGCATTACCTCAATGTCCGTTCCTGCTAATTGCTTCATAATCTTGCTTTTTTTAAGAGGAGGCAAGTCTATTTCCAGTTTTTCTCCGTCAAGCAGACATACGCCTGCGCTGAGAAGATAACGAATATCGTAACGGGAAGCAAATACTTCGGGAACACCCTTTTCCACTCCGGTTAAAACATATACGGCTTCCATAGCTGTACGTCCGGAATATTCAATGGTAAATACTGTATCGCGGCCGGGATCATCCAATGTTTCAGCAAACTGTCCAAGGAAAGCAAAGTTTACTGCATTCTTAGGAACTACATAAGGACGGTCACCAGATTCACGGGGCATAAATTGAGAGGTTATGAACGGCATCATTACTGGGATCGCTGTACATGTATTGGCTAACTCCTCTATTTCATCAACAGGCACTCCTATATGATACAACCATTCTTTTGTGATTTCCTTGCCGGTACAATCTCTCATGGGCTTTTTAATATAGTCTCCCGGAACATCGGAGAATAAACCGTATACCCAAACTACAACGTCTTTTTCAGGCTGTCCGTAGTACTGTTCCTGACGGTTTATTGTCCAGCTCATAAGCCATGAAGAATCCAATGCGGTAACTATACCGCCTGTTACTGTACGGCCTGTATAAGGTGAGCGTTTTGTAATCTTTTCAATATATTTGGGCACGCTTTCGTCATGGCATGTTACAGTACAGGATTCCCAATTAGATTTTTCAGGCTCTCCGCAGAATTTATCCGGTCTTCCGAATTCATCGCATTGATCAGCGATATTTTTCCAAAGTGTCCAGCATCCGCCAAGCTCTTTATTGAAAGGAGCAGGCGTATTGTCATCACCGTATCCGGAGCCTTCTGTCATGGAACCGTTTGTAATAAATACTAAATCATTTTCCGACAAGTCCATGGAAATGTCTGTTCCTTCTTTATCTACTGCAACAATCTTTGTAGCAACCTTCTTTTCTTGAGAAATTGCAAACTCTACATTGTTTACGGTAACTCCATATCTGAATGTTGCTCCATTTTCCTTCAAATATTTAACCATAGGCATTACGAAGGAAGTATACTGGTCATGGCGTGAGAACTGCAAAGCTGAAAGGTTAGGCAAGCCGCCCACATGATGTATGAAACGGTTCATGTATAGCTTCATTTCAAGTGCACTGTGCCAGTTTTCAAAGGCAAACATAGTTCTCCAATATGCCCAGAAATCACTGTCAAGAAGCTCATCGGAGAATACGTCTTCAATGGTTTTGTTTTCAAGCTCTACATCGGATGTTGCTACAAACATAGCAAGTTCTTTTGCAAGTTCCTGGCCTAAATTGAATTTACCGTTGTCATAGCGAACGCCGCGTTCTTTCGTAATACGGCAATTGCTGTAGTTGGGGTCTTCCAGGTTTGTATAATACAGATGATCCAATACAGTCATATTCGGATCCTCTGTGGATGGTAAAGAGCTGAACAAGTTCCAAAGGACCTCGAAGCACTGGCCCATTTCACGGCCGCCGCGTGCTACATAACCAGTGTTTTGCATAACTGCACCGTCTAAAGAACCACCGGGAATGTCAAGCTGCTCTAAAAAAACAATTTTGCTGCCGTCCATATGGGCGTCCCGAATCAAAAAGCAGCCTGCAGCCAAGGCACCGATGCCTGTACCGATTAAATAGGCTTTCTTATCTTCGATTCCTTTCGGCTTTCTTGCATGAACCAAAGCATGATATGTGCCGTTTGTAAGAGTAAGTCTTTCATCATGAGTTTTAATTTTCATTCTTAGCCCTTC
Organism: Lacrimispora sphenoides JCM 1415; assembly: GCF_900105615.1. Taxonomy (NCBI): domain Bacteria; kingdom Bacillati; phylum Bacillota; class Clostridia; order Lachnospirales; family Lachnospiraceae; genus Lacrimispora; species Lacrimispora sphenoides. Next base: position 3,859,850 of record NZ_LT630003.1, read on the forward strand.
TTTCAAGATTTTTATTTTAAATGTTAACTGAAGTAATGTTTAGCAAAATAGAATAATAACAGCAACAAAATCCGTATATTTTAATGACTAAAATATAGAGGTTTTATATATTTAAGCCGTTTATGAAAAACAGGCTTTTGTTACTCCCTTCATGTTATTTTGCTGTAATTAGAGTTTGAGCGTTCACCTGGTGTTAACAATAGGAAATACCCCTTCAATTTTATGAACGCCGGCAACCTTATTTCCTACATCATATAGCTTTTTTCACAACTTATCATTAGACAAATAAGCCCCAGTGTTCAAAAATCGAACACTGGGGCTTATTTGTCTAGCATTTAGACCTTAATATAATCAAATTCCGTGAGCGGCAAATGCTTCAGAAAAATCAGCTTGAAATATTACCCTATCTTTCCAGCCTAATTGCTTATTCTTAAGTTCTTTTACTTTAATTATCCATTTGATTTGGCCATATTTTAAAAATTAAGTTTTCCGCTCCTTTTAAGGGACTGTGTAATATGGCCGTCAAAAAGCTCGCCGATGCGTCTGATGATTACATTGGGATCTTCTTTCATTCCCGAGCCTATCCAGCGCAGTACCATTTCAGTAAGAGCGCATTGATAGAAAGAGGCTATGAGTTTTTTATCTTTGGTGGAGGCTTGAATCCCTTCGCTTTCGCTTTCTCTTTCAACATATCGGTACATAACATTTCCGGCAACGCTGAAAATATAATTTTCCAATTCCTCTCTCTGCATGGAATTATATACATGATAAACAGCTCTTCTGTTTTCCATTGCAAATTTAGCCGCAACAAGAAAGCCTTCCTCCCATGAAAGGGTATCGTTATACTCATCAATGGCATTTTGAAGCTCCGACTGGAAAATTTCCGATAGAATTGCATATATATCCGGATAATGGTAATAAAAAGTATTTCTGTTAATATCACAGGCTTTAACAATATCTTTTACTGTGATTTTATTCAAGGGGCGCTCATTCAGCATTTTAATGCACATATCCCGAATCATCTTTTTTGTATATTGCTTTGCCAAATCATACCTCCAAAACCCAATATTTTCACTTAATATTATAACATGAAAGCCAATATTTGCAAATATATTAAGCCTCCCCCTTCTATCCGATATCCCCCCCAAAAATATTGCTCACGTAAGTTACAGCCACTAATTATTTAAACTTTGTATTTATAAAATTAGATTGTAACACAATAAAATCCAGCTAGAATAAGGATTTCCCTTATAATGACCAATCTTTGTAACACTCAGGTATGTAGAAAACTTCGTTTATTACAAACGAAAATCCTTGATAGTTGCAGGCTTTGCCTGCAATCTGCAGTACGGCGTGTAACGACCTATTCCTGCCATAAATTCTGCAAGGGCTTATGGCAGGGTCAAGGGAAGGCGTCCCTTGTCGGGTGAGCGAAGCGAAAGTAATGTTGTATAATTCCAAGCCACTGCCAATATACATATAATTAAATACTATTACCAGAATGAACACGAGGTGCTGTTCTATGAAGCTTTTCAACTTTCCAGGCTTGAATTGCTATTACAGCAGTGTTGTAAGTGCGGCAAATGCCTTTGGTATTCCTATTATTGACGCATTTGCAACGTTGTTTTCGGAAACCGATTTTGATTATAATCCCTGTAGTAAGTCGTTTTCTTCCAAACGCCTACTTACAAACCTGAACCATATGGGCGCACATTCGGAAGTTTTTGCCTGCGGTATGCCAAAAGAAAACAAAAGCAGTTTCCTGCTATGCGACAAAGAAATGTATTTCATCATCGGAATGGACCCGTTTCACATTCATTGGACCCCGTCTTTTGGCAGGTTCAACGGCTATCACTATTTTCTTGCCAAGCCTGCGGGCGGCAATGACTTTTTGTGCTATGATCCGACTTATGGTAACCAGAAAGAACCAATGACACAGGAGGTAATTGTTACACACGCATTTGACATTACTAGCTTTTGTCGTTCCCAGAAGAATTCTTTGGAAACAGATGATTTGGCCGAGCTTTTAAATGTTGCAGAGGGAGATACTCTCTCATTTTGGCAGTTGCTTTCCCAAATGGAAGCGGGTAAAATACCACCCGATGGAGTGAAAAACTATAGTACATATTCCATTGCATCTCCTAGCGGAAACAAACAAAACACTGACCGCGGGGTTGCCGAAAAAGCGGCCAGATATGTGGATTGTCTGATTCACAGCCGGCTGCTTTATGAATATTACCTCCAAAAACGCAAGCTTTTCCTTTTAAATGAGCTTACAATTTTTAACGCCGACTATTTCAACCGTTGGCAGGCGGTGAAAAACGGCCTGCTCAAGGCTTCCGTCCTCAGGGACAATGCCGCGGTGCTGGAGAAAACAGAGGAGCTGTTTTCCAACCTGATACATTGTGAGAGGGAAGCGGCAAAAGCAATTTGCCAAAAGAGCGGGAAAAACACGTCTTGAATGGACTTTCAAAGCCCGTTTCAAGACGTGTTTTATTTATTATTTGTTTAACCTCATGATTAGCAGAGCTTTAACAAAGTCTTTGATGAAGTCATTGATGAAGCCTTTAATAAATCCTTTGGCAAAGCGTTTGTGAGATGCCTCCCGCTTTGTTTACCGCTAAAGATTTGTCATGTCCATAGCTCCGACGCAGGGAGCTGGAATGACCTGTATCGATGTTCCATTTGGATTTAAGATTAGTACTCCATTGCTATAGGTTGATTCATATACATTGCCTGTCTCAGGGTTGACCGTTGCCCCACCCGGAAGCCCTCCGTTATATTGGAACGGACCAAAAAGATTGAGCAGGTTTCCGTTCTCATCAAATAGCATCGAAGATCCGCTGTAATTGCTTCCGTTTACAGTAACTTGATGATTAACAGGGTCTACGGTTAAATCAGCATTATACAGGCTCGTTGCCGGAAAAGCCTGTTGAGTTAAAATTGTGTTGGTGTTTCCGTCCAAAGTGGTCAACAGTCCCAGGTTGCTTGGCTCAGTAGAATTAGGATTATGGCTCAGGATATAGACTCTGTTTGTGACTGGGTCTACCGCTACTTTTTGCAGTTCCGTAAATCCAGTAAGTGTTTGAACTATCTGGTTTGTGGAAGCGTTAATCACCTGTACATCGCCTGAGGCTGCTTCGGCAACATAGACCCGATTAGTAGTCGGATTCACTGCTATGCTGGTCGCCGGCGACGCCAATGGGATTTGTGTGATTAACTGATTGGTGGCGCCATTGATGACATTTAGAACGTCACCGCTATCTCCGACATAAATGAGGTTTGTATCGGTATTTATCGCAGGAGAGCCTTCGAAGGTTCCCGGTATGGTAGCAATAATTTGGTTAGTGAAAAGATCAATCACCTGAATTGAGCCATTTTGTTCTGTGACATATGCAGTTTTAGTAACTTGATTGATCGTAATCTTCTGTGGTGTTGAGCTCAGTTGAATGGAACCCAGTTCTTTTCCGGAGGCTCCACTCCAAATATCAATTGTGCCATTGCATTGGTTGACCGTATAGAGGTTGGCGTTTGCTGGTTCATTATTTACGGCACTGCCTCCAGCCGGTCCTGTTGGTCCTGTTGGTCCTTCTATTCCCTGTGGTCCGGTTGGGCCAGTTGCTCCGGTAAGTCCGGTGGGACCAGTCGGGCCAGTTGCTCCGGTTAGTCCTATGGGGCCGGTCGGGCCAGTTACTCCGGTAAGTCCTATGGGGCCGGTCGGGCCGGTCGGGCCGGTTGCTCCGGTAAATCCGGTGGGACCAGTCGGGCCGGTTGCTCCGGTTAGTCCTATGGGGCCGGTCGGGCCGGTTGCTCCGGTTAGTCCTATGGGGCCGGTCGGGCCGGTTGCTCCGGTTAGTCCTATGGGGCCGGTTGGACCGGTTGCTCCTGCAGCTCCGGTTGGGCCAGTCGGACCGGTTGCTCCGGTTAGTCCTATGGGGCCGGTCGGGCCGGTTGCTCCGGTCGGGCCAGTCGGGCCAGTTGCTCCGGTTAGTCCTATGGGGCCGGTCGGGCCGGTTGCTCCGGTTAGTCCTATGGGGCCAGTCGGACCGGTTGCTCCTGCAGCTCCGGTTGGGCCAGTCGGACCGGTTGCTCCGGTTAGTCCTATGGGGCCGGTCGGGCCGGTTGCTCCGGTCGGGCCAGTCGGGCCGGTTGCTCCGGCAAGTCCTATGGGGCCGGTCGGGCCGGTTGCTCCGGTCGGGCCAGTCGGGCCGGTTGCTCCGGTAGCTCCGGTCGGGCCAGTCGGGCCAGTTGCTCCGGCAAGCCCTATGGGGCCGGTTGGGCCGGTTGCTCCGGCAAGTCCTATGGGGCCGGTCGGGCCGGTTGCTCCGGTTAGTCCTATGGGGCCGGTCGGGCCGGTTGCTCCGGCAAGTCCTATGGGGCCGGTCGGGCCGGTTGCTCCGGTCGGGCCAGTCGGGCCGGTTGCTCCGGCTGCTCCGGTCGGGCCAGTCGGGCCGGTTGCTCCGGTTAGTCCTATGGGGCCGGTCGGGCCGGTTGCTCCAGCAAGACCTCTAGGTCCGGTCGGGCCGGTCGGGCCGGTTGCTCCAGTAAGTCCTCTTGGTCCGGTCGGGCCGGTCGGGCCCTGAGATCCTTGGGCGCCAGTTGCACCAGTTGGTCCAGTAGGTCCTTGTAGTCCCATCGGTCCCCGGGCACCAGTAGGTCCAGTCGGACCAATAAATCCCCGTGGTCCCATTGGACCCATCGGTCCAACAGGTCCTTGAGCGCCAGTTGGTCCAGTAGGTCCGGTAGGCCCTCGTACGCCTTGTGGTCCTGTTGGTCCTGTTGGTCCTGTTGGCCCTGTTGGCCCCACGCAGCATCTGCAGCCTTGCGATTTCTCAAAACAGCAATTTTCATTATGATTCCTACAATTACAAAAATTACTCATTAAAATATCCTCCTATAATGGTGCAAATTATACTTTTATACTTATAAACCATCTGTATAAATAAAAAGTATAAATATAAAGTATAAATATAAAGAGCTCTTCCACTCTTTATATATTAATATATGCATTCCCTCTCTCTTCGATAAGACAGATCCCAGAACGGAACTCAGTTCCACTCATACGCTTCCCACTCTCTTCGATAAAGCCGATCTCATTCATGAACGGAACTCAGTTCTGCTCATATGCTTCCCTCTCTTCGATAAGGCTGATCCTATTCATGAACGGAACTCAGTTCTGTTCAAACACTTCCCTCTCTTCGATAAGACCGATCCTATTCATGAACGGAACTCAGTTCCGCCCATGCGCTTCCCTCTCTTCGATAAGGCCGATCCATTCATGAACGTTACCTAGATAAAAGATAATTCTCTATAACTTCATGTTTTTTTACACTTGTCCTATGAAATTTTAATCTTTATAATTTCTATATACACATCATCAGTGGATGTAAAAGGGGTGCTTGTAGTTAACAACAATTTTGAAACTCTAAAATTGTATGTGCTGCATGTATTGAATTACGCGAATTTGCCAGATTCGCTCCCCAAGTGTTGCCAGCACTTGTTAGATGGTCTGTACTTTTATCTATCCGGAATGTTAGGTCTAAAAAAAGAGACCTAACATTTTTTTAGGTCTCTTTCTCTCTTTTCCATATTTTCCATCCGTAAGCAATGTATTTACGCCAGTATGCACAACCGAATTTATCGCTTTTGCACAGGCGAACGATCAGTTTGAAGCATTAAATACAAAACTGATCGGTTTGAGCATAGACAGTAACCCTTCCCATCTGGCATGGGTAAATCAAATCCGTTTATTAACGGGCGTTCAAATTCCTTTTCCAGTCATCGCTGACCGCATGGCTGAAGTTGCAAACCTTTATGGCATGATTGCCCCGGATGTCAATAAGCAGGAAACCGTTCGAAATGTCTTTTTCATTGATCCGAATCAGATCATTCGTGCGATCCTTGTTTATCCTCTAACGAACGGCAGAAACATTTCTGAAATACTGCGCTTGTTAACTGCTCTTCAAACAACAGACAAATACGGCGTAGTTACTCCTGCAAACTGGATGCCTGGCAGCTCTGTCATGGTCCCTCCGCCTGGTACTTATAATCAATCGTTGGAGCGGCTCAATGAACCTGAAACAGCGGACTTAAGCTGTATTGATTGGTTCTGGTGCTATAAAAACGAGCTTTAAAGGATCTAAAGGGGCGTTGACTGACACCCTTGAAAAAAAAAAGGCCGGTTCATGTTTTGTATGAACCGGCTTTTTCCATATGGTTTATTCCTTTAAATTCTGTATAAACTTTATTTTATTCTTCTTGTAGATTCTCCTTCGATCAGCTCCGCTTTAAATACTGTTTTCTGATGCTCTGCCTTGTCCTTGATCACATCGAATAAGATCTTTATAGTAGCCTTTGCCATCTCTTCCACCGGCTGGCGGATGGTGGTGATGGACGGGTTATAATAGCGGGCAATATCAAGACCGTCATAGCCGGCTATACAATAATCTTCCGGTATCCGCATGCCATGCTCAAAGATGGCTTTGCAGGCGCCGATGGCAATGCTGTCTGAGATCGCATAAACAGCGGTAAATTCCGGATTTTCATTTAAAACACGGTTCATCATCCGGTACCCGTTTTCCATGCTATAGCATTCCTCGCATTCCTCCGAAAATATGATCAGAGACGGGGAAGGGGTGATGCCGTTATCTAAAAGAGCCTTTTTGTATCCTTCCAAACGGAGGCGGCCGATGCTCTCATCATCAGATGGAGCAGTCAGGATAAGAATTTTTTCATGACCTAGTTTACATAAATAATCCGTCATTTTGTAGCTTTCCGCGTAGTCATCTACGGATACGCAGGAAAAATCAGGAGATTCGCCCAAGTACTCTGTCATTCCAATGGTACTTAGCACATAAGGAACGGTTAGCTGTTCCAGTTCTTCCCTGCTGTGGGAAAAGTATCCTCCAAGGAACACGATTCCCCTTGGCTTCTTTTCCTTGATCAGTTCCAAAGCCACATCAACCTCATCCTCCTGCTCATCGACCCTCTGCAGGATGAATGAGTATTTCTTTTTCTGGATCTCCTCCTCGAAGATACGGATCATCTTGCTGAAAAAGGGATTGCCGATCCCTTTGATCAACACCGCGATGGCCCTGGAATCGGTACGTTTTAAATTCCGCGCGCTGTTATTAGGAATATAGTTGTTTTCCTTAATCACCTGCATGATCATGTTCTTTGTCTCTGGATTGATATCCGGATGGTTATTGATGGCCCGGGATACGGTACTCACACCCACCCCGCACAATCTGGCTATATCCTTTATATTAATGGAGTCCATCAGAAATACTCATCTCCTTTCCTCACGCCCTGCCGTATAGCCTGGCAATTTTTCTGCATTTTTCCACAATCTCTTCTGTTATTTCCCCGGAAACCATACGCCATCTCCAGTTTTTCCCCAGGGTGGAAGGCACATTGATCCTGGCCTCCGCACCAAGACCCAGATAATCCTGCACCGGAACCACCGCCAGCTTAGCCACACTTGCCAGAGCCAGACGGACAAAATCCCAATGGATCTCTTCTCCCGGCGTTCTTCCGTTATTCATATAGTCAATGGAAAGCTGGCGGTCCTCCTGGGACAATTCTTCATACCAGCCCCTGATTGTATTATTATCATGGGTTCCCGTATATACCACGCAGTTCTGTGTGTAGTTATGAGGCAGATAATCGCTTTCTTCTCTGGAATCAAACGCAAACTCCAGCACCTTCATACCTGGGAAGCCCGTATCCTTAACCAGCTTTAAAACCGATGGAGTCAAAAAGCCAAGGTCTTCCGCTATGATATCCAGTGTCCCAAATCGTTCCCGCATCTTATTGAAAATATCAATTCCAGGTCCTTTTTCCCAGGTACCGTGAACGGCATTCTCGCTTCCCGCCGGAATGGAATAATACTCATCAAAGCCCCGGAAATGATCTACCCTCACCACATCGTAAAGGCGGAAGCTGTATTCCATTCGCTTCATCCACCATTCGTAACCTGTTTTTCCATGGTAATCCCAGCGGTAAAGGGGATTTCCCCATAACTGTCCAGTGGCGGAAAATCCGTCTGGCGGACAGCCTGCTACCGCAACAGGTTCGCAGGTTTCATCAAACTGGAACAGTTCCGTATGAAACCAGGAATCCGCACTGTCAAATGCCACATATATGGGGATGTCACCGATGATCCTGATCCCCTGTTCTCCTGCATAGGACTTTAACCGGCTCCACTGTTCTTCAAATTTCATCTGAAGGAAGCCATAAAATCCAATCTCATCTGACAGTTCCTTTTCATACCGGGAAACTGCCTCTTCCTTTCTAAGACGGATATCTTCATCCCAAGAGATCCAGCTCTTTCCTTTAAAATGATCTTTAACCGCCATGTAAAAGCAGTAACCGGCCGTTTCCTCTCCAAGATGTCTCTCAGGCTCATCTGGCGTATGTCCCTGCTCCTTCCACCGTCCATAAGCCTTTCTCAACAAGGGAAAACGGTTATAATACATTTTCTCATAGTCAATATCTCTCGGATCATCCCCAAAGTCCACGGCTTCGCATTCCGCTATGGTAAGCAGTCCCTCTGCAGCCAGTTCATCTAAATCAATAAAGTACGGATTTCCCGCAAATGCGGAGAATGACTGGTAAGGAGAGTCCCCATAACCGGTGGGCCCCAGCGGGAGTATCTGCCAGTAATGCTGACCTGCTTTTTTTAATAAATCTATAAATTCATATGCCTCTTTTGAAAATGCCCCGATCCCGTATTTTGACGGAAGGCTTGCAACTGGGAGCAACATACCACATTCCCGCATAATCAGTCTCCTTTTTCTGTTAATACTGCAAGCAATGAGCCAATCGCAGGAGTGCGTTCATTCCTGCATCTGACGAATGCTGCAAGGGTCAAATACTCCGTAGTTTGCATCAGGATATTTGACTTTCTAGCCTTTTACCGCACCTGCAGCTACGCCCTTTATGATATATTTCTGACAACTTAAATAAAATACAATGATAGGAAAAATCGCCAGAACCAGCATTGCCATCATAGCTCCCATATCAATGGAACCATATCCGCCTTTTAAGTTCTGAATAACCATTGGTATTGTACCTTTTTCCTGGGGAAGAATCAAGCTTGGAAGTAAATAATCGTTCCAAATCCACATGGCATTTAAGATGGCGACGGTTACTGCCGTAGGCCTTAACATGGGGAATACCACATGAAAATAAGTCTGAATGGGGGAACAGCCGTCGATCATAGCCGCTTCTTCGATTTCAAGAGGAATGGCCTTAACAAAACCGCAGAATAAAAATACTGCCTGCCCGGCGCCAAAGCCCAGGTAAAGAAGCACAAGGCCGTACATGGAGTTTAAATATAAGTCATTTGCTGTCTTTGACATGGTGAACATGACCATCTGGAACGGCACGATCATAGCAAATACAAAAACGTAATATAAGATGTTCGTAAATACGGATTTCACTCTGGTTAAAAACCAGGCTGTCATGGAGGTGAACAGGATAATCGCTGCCACAGAAGCTACCGTAATAAACAAGGATCTGCCAAAAGCCGGGAACAGCCCTGTTTTCCGTATGCCTTCCACATAATTGGTAAGCCCTACATAGGTTCCCGTCTTAGGAAGCTGAAACGGCGCATCGCTGATAAACAGCTTGCTCTTAAAGGAGTTCATGAAAACTAAGACAATCGGAAATAAAAATGTCAGGGAAAGGACTGATAATACAGCCGTTAAAAACGCTCCCGTGGTTTTTCCCACTTCCATTTGCTGAGCTTCTATATTTCTTCTCTTTCTGCTCATCAGTTCTCCACCTCCTTACGACGCGTTAATGAAAGCTGGGTCAGGGATATGACCGCAACCATAAGAAAGAACACCGTAGCCTTTGCCTGGCCCACCCCTTCCCAACCCACTCTGCCGTAGAAGGTATTGTAAATATCAAGGGCCAGCATGCTGGTCTGCCTTCCCGGTCCGCCTGCGGTCAGTGCGAGGTTCTGGTCAAACAGCTTAAAGGAATTTGTCAGGGTCAGAAACAAACAGATGGTAAAGGACGGCATAACCATAGGGATCATGATGCGCTTTAAGATCTGGAATCCGGTCGCTCCGTCGATCCTTGCCGCCTCAATCAGTTCTCCAGGAACATTTTGAAGCCCGGCAATGTAAATAATCATCATATATCCGATCAGCTGCCAGTTCATCAGGATCACCAGACCCCAAAAGCCGTACTTGGCGTTAAAAGAGAGGGTAACCCCAAATCTTGCAAGAATACCATTTAACAGAAGCTGCCAGACATAACCTAACACAATGCCGCCGATTAAGTTTGGCATGAAAAATACGGTCCGGAACAGGTTGGTCCCTTTAATTCCTCTTGTGAGGACATAGGCCAGTAAAAACCCCAGGGTATTGATGCTCACTACCGACACAATGGTAAACTTCACGGTAAATACCAGTGCATTGATAAAATTCCGGTCCATAAATATCTTTTTATAATTTGAAATCCCCACCCATGAGGCATCCTTTACTGTGGTGAATTCCGTAAAGGATAAATAAATACCTATGATAAACGGGTACAGGAATGCAACGGTAAATGCAGCCAGTGTGGGCAGAACAAATATTGGAAAGTACCGTTTCATTGACTTTTGCATAGCAGTTCTCCTTTCTTTTTTACTGTCCATACTTTTGGGACAGGGCCCGCCACTCTTTATCGGGCTCATAGGTATACCCGTAGGGTATTCTATAAAACTCCTCGATGAGCTGAGGCTGATCGATTTCTTGTATGAAAATGGGTGAGGCATCTCCCCCGCGCTCACCCATTTCCCTTAAAACTACTTTATATTCTTATTTTGTCATAGCTTTTTCGTTAGCCCAATCGGCCTTCATGTCATCGACTACTGCCTTCCAGTCTTTGCCGCCCTGAGCGTACTCAAGAAGGGATGCTCCGAAGTTATCCTTAAAGGTCTGGCTTGGGAAGGAGGTAAAGTTCCAGGACACAGAATATAAGTCCTTGTTGTTCATATAGCGGTCGATCTCTTTTGCCAGAGGATCGGTTGGTTTTTCATCTGCTGTAAAGGAATCAAAAGGAGCGATAAAGCCCAGCTTGTTGGTTACATAATCTTTACCTGTATCAGAAGTGAAGAGCCACTCCAGGAAGTCAAGAGATGCCTGCTGATCCTCTTCCTTTGCCTGGCTGTTGATGGAGAAGAAGTTTTCTGTTCCAATGCAAAGTCCCTGCTTTTCCTCACCGTTTACTCCGGTGTAAATAGGAAGGAATTTCACATCTTCTTCCTTAACTGTGTTTCCGTCAACGCCGGACACCTGTCCCCAGCCCCAGTTTCCGTTCTGGACCATGGCAACCTTGCCAAGAGCAAATTCTGCCATGGAATCCTCAACAGTCTTTGCGCCTACCATCTTTGGATCCGTACAGGAGTTGTGAATGTATAAGTCAAAAATGTTTTTGTAGTTGTCTGCATACTTAAAGTCAAGGGCATCTTTGTCGGATACGCTGTCATCCTTATATTCATAATAAACCGGAAGGTTTGCCAGGTGGGTCTGCCATCTCCAGTCTTCGCCAGGAGCAAAGGAAGTGGAAGCAAACACGCCTTCGATTCCAAGGTCTGCCTTTCTTGCCTGCATATCTTCTACAACTGCTTTGAGAGAATCAAAGGTATTGATCTCTTCTATGGATTTTGCCTTTGCGCCGTCAAGAGCAAAATACTTCTTCATGATGGCATCATTATAAATAATTCCATAGCCTTCCACTACGTAAGGAATGCCGTAAACTCCATCTCCGTCCTTTACAGCCATATCCTTATCAACCAGATGTCCGTAGATTGTGGAATCCTTTAAATCCTTGCAATATTTTGCCCAGGACTTATACCCGATAGGACCGTTGATCTGAAACAGTGTAGGCGGTTCCTTCTTAGCTACCTCAGATTTTAAGGTCTGCTCATAGGTACCTGCTGCCGCGGTCTGCACCTTCATAGGCACACCGGTTTCCTCTGTATACTTGCCGGCAAGCTCCACCCATGTGTCTGCAACTTCTGGCTTAAAATTCAGATAATAGATCTGCCCTTTGGCCTCTGCCGTATCATCAGCCTTTGCTGCAGTGGTTTCCGCTGCCTGAGTGTTCTGCTCTGCCCCTGATGTCTCCGTTTTCTTGTTGGAAGCACAGCCTACCAGTGTTCCAGCTGCCATTGCCGCAGCCAGAGTAAGTACTGCCAGTTTTTTTAGTTTCATAATATCCTCCTTCCGTGCATTTGCACCTTCCGGTTGATGGATCCGTCCACTCAACCCCCAATATTTTCCTGCATGCCTTCCATACAGAAACTTGTTTCACCTGCTTGTTCCCAGGCTTTATCTTTCCTGATCATTGGATACCAACCTTTTGGTAACGATATCGGTAACGTTTCCAATAACCTTATGGCTATAAGATAACACATTGCACAAAAAAATGCAATAGATTTAGCCAAAATTTCTTTTTTCGTTAAACCATTGCATTTTCATTTCTTTTTTTAGGCACTTTCCACAATTTACTTTACTCAATTTGCTTTCTTCCATCGTTTTTTATCCCTTATGCCCACTTTTTTCCATAGTCAGATTTTCGTAAATAAAACCTTTGAAATTTGACTTAAATGTTAAGGGAAAAGAAATACTAATTCCTAAATTTTTCCTGTAGAATATAAAATATGAAAAGGAGGAATTATTTATGAGAAAAATGAATAAGCCGCTGGCTGCCGCTCTTGTTGCCGCAGCCGTGCTGAGTATGACTGCATGTGCCCAGACAGGGACCGCTTCCGTACCGGGAGCCAACGTAACTACCATTAGCAACAAGGATACCAATACCATACAGGTAAGCAGCACAGAGGGAGTAAAAGTTGTTCCCGATATGGCACAGGTCAATTTTGCAGTGCTCTCTCAGGCCGCGGATCCCAAGACCTGCCAGGAGAAAAACAGCGGGGATACAAGCAATGTCATTGAATTTTTGAAAAAATCCGGCATTGATGAAAAATCCATTCAGACCTCCAGCTACGGACTTGAGCCGATGTATGACTGGAATAATTCCGGCCAGCAGATCACCGGATATCAGATGCGCACTAGCATCACCGTTTCTGACCTTCCCATTGACCAGGTGGGTACCATGCTTTCTTCCAGCGTAGAAGCAGGCATTAACTGCATTGACAGCGTAAACTATCTTTCCAGCAAATACGATGAAAACTATAGGGATGCCCTTAAAAAGGCTGTTGAAGCCGCTAAAGTCAAAGCAGAGGCAATTGCTGCCGCCAGCGGAGTCACCCTGGATGGAATCGCTCACATCGAAGAGATGAATTCCTACCCGAATATCCGCTACTCCACATCTGTGGCAAAAGAAGATGCCGCAGCCGGAGCCAAATCCGTGGTTGTGGAACCAGGACAGATCGGAGTGGAAGCCCAGGTAACTGTGACCTACCGGGTAAAATAAAAAAAATAGAGGCGTCCCAGTCTTTCGGAACCGTCTAAAAAAAGTGCACCGTATGTCAGATAAAAAATATCTGACATACGGTGCACTTCACGTTTTCCAAGGATTATTTTGAGGTTATCCTTTTTATCAGGAATGGCGGTTTTCTACCTGCACCTCCATCCGGCTATAGGGAATCTCAATCCCTGCCGCTTCAAATTCAAGCTTTACCTTTTCAAGGATTTCCCATCTGGCCGGCCAGTAATCATCTAAGGAGGTCCAGCCCCGCCCTCCGATGGTAACGGCATTTTCTGTTAAGTCGCTGACGAAAATATCTATGGGTTCCTCTTTTAGTATCCCATTCTGATTACGAAAAATGCAATCCAAAACTTCCTTGGCCTTCTTTAAATCCGAATGATATCCGATCCCCACCAGGACATCCAGCCGCCTCTTATCCATGGCTGTCACATTGGTAAGGGGAGAATTGGACAGGGTCCCGTTGGGAATGACCACCTGCTTATTATCTCCTGTGTTTAAAACCGTGTACACAAGTCCAATGGTACGGACTGTGCCTTCCCCATCCCTGGATACGATATAATCCCCTACACGGAACGGCTTCATAAGAAGGATCAGCACCCCGCCTGCAAAATTAGCCAGGCTTCCCTGGACTGCCAGACCTACAGCAATACTTGCAGACCCCAGCAAAGCCACGATGGAAGCCGAATTCACTCCTATCTGCCCTGCTACGATAAAAGCAAGCAGACAGTACATGGTGGCGTTTAAAACAGACAGCAGGAACTTTCTTAAGCTTACCTCCATATCCACTCTCTTAAAAGAGCGGTTCAGCATATGATTGAGGAACTTAATGATCCTGGAGCCAACGAAAAAAATCAACAGAGCAATGAGAAGCTTTATCCCGAATGCAATCAGCCCCGGAGCCCAGCTCTTTAAGGTTTCCAGTACGACATTGGGCCTTAACTGGTTTAAGTTTTCCTGTACCTCCTGTTGTAAATCCGCCAGGGACTCTCCCGGAAGTACACTGGAAACCATATAGAATATCATTTCATAACCTCCTGATCCTTTTTTATGTACGAATAAATTAAGTTATTTTCTTTTAGCCTTTGCTTTTTCAGTATATGCAGGCTTCTTGGTCTTCTTCCCTGACAAAGCAGGCTTCTTTTTTTCAGGGGTACAGGTAAAGACCATGATGCTTAATGGAGCAACGGTTATTTCCATAGAATCCGGCCTTTCATCCGCCTCCTTTTTCTTAGAGGTCTTTGCCCTTGGATTTACCCGGCCCTGTCCTCCGAAAGCCTTGTCATCACTGTTTAATATTTCCTTATATTTTCCCTCAAAGGGAACCCCTACCGGGTATTTCTCGTGGTGCATTGTATCAAAATTACATAGGAAGAGAAGAGTCTCCTCCTTTTTCTTTGTCTTTCTTAAAAAGCATACAATGCTGTCTTTCGAATCCGTGCATTCCACCCACTCAAAGCCGTCCGGATCATAATCCATCTGGTACAGGGCCGGCTGGCTCTTATAAAGATGGTTCAAAGCCTTTACGTAATCCTGCGTCTGCTTATGAAGGGGATATTTTAGGATCTCCCAGTCTAGACTTTTATTTTCATTCCATTCACTCACCTGTGCAAAATCCTGACCCATGAACAAAAGCTTTTTACCGGGATGTCCTATCATAAAACCGTAGGCAGCTTTTAAATTCGCCGCCTTTTCCTCCAGGGTTTCTCCCGGCATCTTGCCCAACATGGAACCTTTTCCATGAACCACCTCATCGTGGGAAAAAACAAGGATAAAATCTTCGCTGTATGCATAAAGCATGCTGGAGGTCATCTCTCCATAATGGTGTTTTCTGAAGTAAGGATCATATTGCATATATCCGGTGAAATCATTCATCCAGCCCATGTTCCATTTATAGTCAAAGCCCAGGCCTTCGCTCTTTACATCAGCCGTGATCCGGGGCCATGCCGTGGATTCCTCCGCAATCATTACCGCCCCATCTTTTCGGCCCTTGAATATGGAATTTAGATGTTTCAGAAACTCGACAGCTTCCAGGTTTTCATGACCGCCGTAAATATTGGGAATCCATTCCCCCGGGTTTTTTCCATAATCTAAGTACAGCATGGAAGCCACCGCATCCATACGGATTCCATCCGCATGGTACTTGTCCGCCCAGAAAAGAGCATTGGCGATAAGAAAGTTGCTGACGCCTGGCCTGCCGTAATTATAAATCAAAGTTCCCCAATGGGGATGTGCCCCTTGTCTTGGGTCCTTATGCTCATAAACACAGGTTCCGTCAAAGCTGGCAAGCCCAAAGCTGTCTCTGGGGAAATGAGCCGGAACCCAGTCTAAAATCACACCGATCCCCTGCTTATGCATGTAATCCATGAAATACATAAAATCATCCGGCGTTCCGTAACGGCTGGTGGGCGCATAATACCCGGTCACCTGATATCCCCAGGAGGCATCCAGGGGATGTTCCATGATGGGAAGAAGTTCCACATGGGTGTAACCCATATCCTTTACATATTCCGCCAGCTTTTCTGCTATTTCACGATAATGATAGAATTCGGAGCCAACAATGGCAGCTCCGCCTTCATCAAGCTCCACTTCCTTCCGGAACCAGGAGCCTAAGTGCACCTCATAAATGGACATGGGACTTTGTTTGGAATCAGACCCTGCCCGCTTTTTCATCCATTCCTGATCACTCCAGGAATACTGGTTAATATCCCAGACCACGGAAGCATTGTCAGGGCGCAGCTCACAGTAATTGGCGTAGGGATCGCTTTTGAGCTGTGTTGTCCCGTTTTTATGCTTTATCTCATACTTATATAACGTTCCTGTCTTTAAGCCGGGTATAAACAATTCAAAAATGCCGGAATCACCCAGCCTCCTCATCTGATGACGCCTGCCATCCCACAGGTTAAAGTCTCCAACCACGCTGACACGCATGGCACAGGGAGCCCACACAGAAAAGTATACCCCTTCTGCTCCGCCTGCAGACATGGGGTGCGCCCCCATTTTTTCATAGATGCTGTAGTGAATTCCGGATTCAAACTTTTTGATGTCTTCCGACTTATAAAAGGCTGAAAAGGAATAGGGATCCAGACATTCTTCTGATGTCCCATTATCGTAAGTAACCAACAGGGTATAAGCTTCTGTGGTTTTGCGTGGTATGAGAGCCGCAAAAAAACCGGCTTCATCCGCTAGCTCCATAGGGTATTCCTTACCGCTTCCCCTAAACCGGACGATCACCGATTCAGCCGTAGGAATAAATGCCTGGATAAGCAGCCCCTGCTCTGTTACGTGCGGGCCCAGAATCTCGTGGGGATTCGCTGCTTCTGAATATACAATCTCTTCAATGCCGGCCCAATCCATCAAATCATACAAATTACCATCCATACATGACTCCTCCTGGTCCCTCGTTATGGAAATATTTTATCACCAGGTCTTGTAATTTTCAAGAGTCTGCCAGGAATTGGGGCTTATTTGAGCCTTGCGTAAGCCAGCATTAGATCAACCATTCTGCCATAGCTGTTAACGCCATCAGACTGGCTGTTGAGCTTTAAATAAGTATCATTCATCCGGTTGGAAACCTCGGCAGTCTTCCCCTCGTATTTCCCCCAGAATTCATTGTTGATTCTTAAATCATCCCATGCCTTTTCACTAAGCTGTCCGCAGATTTCTGCGTATGCTTCCCGGTCTGCTTTTGCCAGGGCATTGGTAGCGTAAACCCAGCCGGTTAAGTACCCGCTGTAGCGAAATGCATCAACCTCAGATCCAATGCAGGCCAGATAGCCGATGAAGTTGGCCTCATCCTCTCTCATGAACCCTCTTAGGTGGGACAGCTCATGGCAGACCGTATGGGGAATGTTGTAATCCGGCATGGACCGGTTATAAGTGGCCTCCACAGTAAAAGGGGAATACTGGCCGCAAAGCTGCTGGACGGAAAAGAAGTAAGACCATAGGAGGGGCTTGGGAGGCGGGTAATAGCCTGCCAGCTCAGGATAAGCCTCTCCCAGTCTTTTCATGGCTTTTACACTTTCCTTTTCCAGGCTTTTTAAGTCTATCTCTTTTACTATATCTCCGCACATACGGTTAACTTCATCTGTAAGCTCCCGGCAGAGACGCTCCAGTTCCTCAACGGAAGACTTTCTCATGTCCAGCCCTGAATAGCTGGAAAACGGCTTCCGGTAATAATTGATACCACAGTTAAAGGTAAACAGTAAAAACAGGCCGGTAACGAGAAACACGGCTCTTATGAGAATCTTCTTCCTCTCCTTTCGGTGGACGAAGACGTAGAAAACAGCGTACAAAATAAGCAGGTAGGTACAAATCTCCACAAGGGCAAAGGGAAATACCCCGGACAGCCTTCCAATGCTTCCTACCATAAACCGGTAAACACGCCTGGCATACCAGTCCCCAAATCCCGGAACCTTTCTTGCCAGTATCTGAAACAGCGTTGAAACTGCAAACATTAACGCAGAAGCTGCAATAAGCGTTCTATCCTGATTCCGGCATTTCCCTCCCATGAACCGGCTCCCCCTGGTGTAATTTTTTTATCTTAGAATCATGTTATCATGATTTTATGGACAATCCATAGAGTATTTGTGAATATTTTCTTACCATTTTGTAAAACCCCTTGCGTTATAAATCAATCTCATTTAAACTCTGTAATGGAACCATCATGAAGGAAAAGAAGAGAGATCATATGAAAAAGAACGATAACATGCCAAAAGAACGGGAACCGTTCAGCTGGAGGGAAGAAATCATCAGTTGGATCAAGATCATCATAACCGCCGCTGTCATTGCATTTTTGCTCAATAATTTCATCATCGCAAACAGCAGGGTACCCAGCGGATCCATGGAAAAGACCATTATGACAGGAGACCGGGTCATTGGCTCCAGGCTGTCCTATTATTTTGGCGATCCGAAGAGGGGAGATATCGCCATCTTCCATTTCCCTGATGACCCTACCGGAAAAACCTATTACGTAAAACGTGTCATCGGCCTTCCAGGCGACATCATTGATATCCGGGACGGAAAAGTTTATATCAATAATTCCGAGACGCCTCTTGAAGAGCCTTATCTTCCGGAGCCAATGGAACCGGAACCTGACGCCCATTATGAAGTGCCGGAAGATTGCTACTTCATGCTTGGAGACAACCGGAATTTCTCCGCAGATGCAAGAAGGTGGAAACATAAATTCGTGGAAAAGGACAAGATCATCGCAAAGGTCCTGTTCCGGTATTTCCCTTCCATAAAAAATATTGAATAAGTAAAAACGCAGGCTGGAGCTGCTACCTCGCCTGCGTTTTTATATTTTTTACCACTGGTAATATTTGACTAGAGCCTGTGTTCCTTCATCTTCATGACCAGAAGCAGCCATGGATTCATACATGGAAAGCACGTGGTCAAGCACTCCAAGCCGGATACCTGCACCCTCCGCCTCTTCGGCCGCAAGTTTCATGTCTTTAATAAAATGTTTGATAAAGAATCCTGGTGCAAAGTCTCCGGAAAGGATCCTGGGGGCCATTGCATTTAACTGGGCGCTTCCTGCCGCACCGGTAGCGATGGAATCCACCATGGTATCTACGTCAAGACCATTGGCTTTTGCATAAACCATTGCCTCACAGACGCCTGAGAGGGCTCCTGCAATGGCGATCTGGTTGCACATTTTGGTGTGCTGTCCGTTTCCGGCCTTTCCTTCATACCGGATGGCCTTTCCCATTGCCTCAAAAACAGGGAGGCAGCGGTCATAAGCGTCTCTGTCTCCTCCTGCCAGTATGGTAAGGGTTCCTTCCCTTGCGCCAGTATCTCCTCCTGTCACCGGGGCATCCAGGGCTTTTAGCCCTGCCTGTTTTGCTTCTTCATAAATCCGTACCGCAAGCTTGGGACTGGTGGTTGTCATGTCAATCAAGCAGGTTCCCTTGTCTGCGTTAGCGATAATCCCATTTTCCCCGAAATAGACCTCTTCCACATCCTGCGGATACCCAACGATGGTGATGACCCCATCTCTTCCTTTGGAGCAGGCCTTCACATCTTCGCACCATATGGCACCTTCAGAAAGGATATCTTCTGCCTTGCTTTTGGTTCTTGAATATACCGCCACCTCATATCCAGCCTTCATCAGATTGCGTACCATGGACTTTCCCATAATTCCAATTCCGATAAATCCAATCTTTTTCATAGGTTTCCCCCCTTCGCAATACAAATTTATTCGTTTCTTTTTTCGATATCCATTACCATATCCACACGGCGCTGGTGCCTTCCGCCCTCATACTTTGCATCCAGCCATTCTTCTGTGATCATCTTTGCCATCTCCTGGCCGATGACACGGGCTCCAAAGCAGAGCACATTGGAATCATTGTGCATTCTGGAAAGCTTTGCAGTATAAGGTTCGCTGCAGACGCAGGCCCGGATTCCCCTGACCTTGTTGCAGGCAAGGGAGATTCCCACTCCTGTTCCGCAGATGGCGATTCCCAGATCAGCCTCTCCGTCTGCAACCGCGCGTCCAACCTTTTCTCCATATTCCGGATAATCGCAGCTTTCTGTGGAATTGGTTCCAAAGTCGATCACTTCATATCCCTTGCTCTCTACAAATTCCTTGATGTAATTCTTCATTTCTATGGCCGTATGGTCATTTCCCATTGCAATCTTCATCATCATTCTCCTGTCATTCTGTCATTGCCGGCTGAACATACAGACATGTTCGTCCGGCTCATTGCCCGTGTAAAATATATCCGGCATTTAACATATCATAAATGCCGGATTTTATCAAGTTTCTAAGCTTCCTTCTCCTTCAGTCTGCCGGCCATAAAAGGTAAGGATCCTGTCCATTCTGGATGCCATGTTGGCAAGCAGTAAGTCTGCCGTGGTAAGTGCTGCCATGGCTTCCACTACTACCACTGCGCGAGGAACAACGATAGGGTCATGGCGCCCCTTGATTTGGATCTCTGTTTCCTCACCCAGTCGCGTCACGGTTTTCTGGGACTGTGCTACAGACGGTGTAGGCTTAAATGCAGCACGGAAAACCACCTGGGAACCATCGCTGATCCCTCCAAGAATTCCCCCTGCATGGTTGGTGATCTTCTCCACTCCCTTATTAAGTCCCTTACAAAATCCATCGTTATTCTGGGATCCCAGGGCACGTGCAGCCCCAAAGCCGTCTCCGATCTCAAAGCCCTTGACCGCTCCGATGGACATGACCGCCTTTGCAAGAGCCGCATCATACTTATCAAATACCGGATCGCCGATTCCGGCCGGAACACCGTCAATGACGCATTCCACCACGCCTCCCACAGAGTCCAGCTTTCCCATCATCTCTTCTAAGTATTCGCAGGCAAGAGCCGCTGTTTCCTTATCAGGCATGAAAAGTTGGTTATTATCCCGCTCCTTTATACTGAACTGCTCTGCCTTTACCTCATAAGGCCCGACGGATCTGGTGTAAGCGGTCACAGTAATTCCAAGACTCTTTAAAAAGCAGGCAGCAACAGCGCCGGCCGCCACCCTTCCAATGGTCTCCCTTCCGGAGGAACGGCCGCCTCCCCGGTAATCCCTGATCCCGTATTTTTCATCAAAGGAAAAATCTGCATGGCCCGGACGGTAAACCTCCATTAAGTTTCCGTAATCCCTGGAGCGCTGGTCTGTATTCCAGATCACCATGGAAATGGGAGTTCCCGTTGTCTTTCCCTCAAAAACTCCGGACAAAATCTCTACCTGATCGGCCTCCTGGCGCTTTGTGGTGAATTTGCTCTGCCCCGGTTTTCTCCGGTCCAAGTATTCCTGGATATCCGCCTCCTCCAGTTTTAGACCTGCCGGACAGCCGTCTAGCACAACGCCGATGGCCTTTCCATGAGATTCCCCCCAGGTTGTTACCTTCCATATTGTCCCCAGTGTTGATCCTGCCATGTATGTCTCTCCTTTCCTCTTCCCTGCCCATGTTTTCCGGGCATAGAGGTATGCCTGTAAGGTGTTTCCTCTCAATTGCCATTCCTCTTTCCTGCCCGTGCTTTCCGTGCAGGTCCCACCCGCTTTATGGGTGCAGAGGTATGCCTTCAAGGTGTTTTAATTGTCTACTTTTACGATCACGCAGCTGTTTGGTTCATTAACCTTAAGCTCCTTGCCGTTCATGACAAGAAGCCCTTTCTTATAATCAACCGTGAAAAATGTGATACTGCCAGTCTCATGGTTGATGGAAGCGATATGCTTATCATCCGGAAAAACGCAGATATCCTTGGGAAAGCTGCCGCTTATAGGAAGACAGCATAAGGCTTCTAATAGCCCTGTTTCCTTGTCCCGCTCATAAACCGTAACAGAATTGTCCCCCGCGTTGCCGCAGAATAAATGCCTTTCATCATTGGATAAGCGCATGGAGCATGCCGCAGTAAGCTGGCTCTGCTTTGGTCCGGCAGTGAAAACCGTCTGGATCTTCTCAATCTTTGGCTGCCGCTCTCCTGTTTCATAGGTGAACACATCGATCACATTCTTTAACTCTGAAATAAGATAGAAAAATCTTCCGTCAGAACTAAAACGAAAGCATTTGGGAGCGGATTCCAGATCGCAGTGCAGGACATCCACCAGTAGCATTTCTTCATCGTTCTCATTAAAACGGTAAATCTTAACCTGATCTATTCCCAGATCAGCCACCATGATAAATTTTCCGTCAGGAGTTCTTCTGGAACAGCTCACGTGGGGACGGAAATTTCTTTCTGCCACACTGCCAAGGCCCTTATGGTACACTCCGGTCACGATCTCACCTACGGAGCCATCCTCATTCAGCCGAAGCACCGTGGACTTACCATCATGGTATCCAGATACAAAGATATACCTGTCCTCTGCATCGGTAGACAGATGGCAGCCCCTCATTCCCTTAATATTCGCTGAATTAAGTCTTGTTATCGCCCCATTCTCATGAATGCGGAAGGATACGATTCCTTCATCCGCGATGGAGTACAGCGTCTTCCCATCATTAGAAGCAATTACATAGGAAGAATTATCAACTTCCACCTCGCATCTTGGAATAAAACGGCCCTCTTCCACATCAACATCGTATACAGTAATCCCCTTTGCCTGTCCGTTGTAGGAATAAGAACCTACATAAGCCATATACTTGCCCTTCATCACACATATCCTCCTGAAATCTTCCTTGGCATGATCCTCTGAATAAAGACAAATTTATGCGCTGCCTGAATCCAGAAAATCGGCCGTTCGACGCGCGGTTCGGCGAATCGAACTTTGTTGTACAAACTAAAACTATCATATCATAAATTTCCTTGTTTGTTAAGGAAAAAGTTCCTTAAAAACTATTGACATACAATGAAAAAACAGTATAATGTATTTTGCTGCCTGTTTATCATTACTAAACTTTTTAGTTATATTTATCGTCAGTTAGTATAGGTAAACTTTCAGCTTAACATAAACATAAAGGAGGAGCATATGGATATCGGTACAAAACTAAAAGAGCTTCGGGTCTTAAAGGGGCTTACGCAGGAAGAACTGGCTGACCGCGCAGAGCTGTCAAAGGGGTTCATATCCCAGCTGGAAAGGGATTTGACGTCCCCCTCCATTGCTACCCTTTTGGATATTTTACAATGCCTTGGAACCTCTGTCGGCGAGTTCTTCAATGAGAGCCCGGAAGAACAGATCGTATTCGGAAAATCTGATTACTTTGAGAAACACGATGCAGAGCTTAAGAATGAAATCAAATGGATCATTCCCAATGCACAGAAAAACATGATGGAGCCGATCCTTCTCACCCTGGAAGCCGGCGGAGAAACTTATCCTGATAATCCTCATGAGGGAGAGGAATTCGGCTATGTACTGCAGGGTAATATTTCCATCCATATAGGAAACAAAACATATAAAGCCAAAAAAGGGGAATCCTTTTACTTTGTATCAGACAAAAAACATTACTTAAGCAGCAAGGCCGGCGCTACTCTCATATGGGTAAGCTCCCCGCCAAGCTTTTAACAGGAGGATAAAGGGAGATGGGTCAGCCATTAATTGATTTAAGGAATATTACAAAAAGCTTTGACGGTACCATGGTACTGGATGATTTAAACCTCTCGGTAAAGGAGAACGCATTTGTTACCCTGCTAGGACCCAGCGGATGCGGCAAGACTACAACCCTTCGGATCATCGGCGGCTTTGAAAGCCCTGACAAAGGGCAGGTGATCTTTGACGGACAGGACATTACCAGCCTGCCTCCCAACAAGCGGCAGCTGAATACTGTATTCCAGAAATACGCTTTGTTTAACCACATGTCCATTTCAGAAAACATCGCCTTTGGCCTGAAAATTAAAAATAAACCGAAAGCCTATATACAGGATAAGATTAAATATGCCTTAAAGCTGGTCAACTTAGACGGCTTTGAAAACCGCACAGTAAGCTCCTTAAGCGGCGGTCAGCAGCAGCGGATCGCCATCGCCAGGGCAATCGTAAACGAACCAAGGGTCCTTCTCCTTGACGAGCCTTTGGGAGCTTTGGACTTAAAGCTTCGCCAGGATATGCAGTATGAGCTGATCCGTCTGAAAAATGAGCTGGGTATCACCTTTATCTACGTTACCCATGACCAGGAGGAAGCCCTGACCATGTCTGATACCATCGTTGTCATGAACCAGGGTTATATCCAGCAAATGGGCTCCCCGGAAAACATCTACAATGAGCCTGAAAATGCCTTTGTGGCCGACTTTATCGGAGAAAGCAACATCGTGCCCGGAATTATGGTCCGGGATGAACTGGTGGAGATTTTTAATGCCAAATTTGTCTGTGTGGATAAGGGCTTTGGATCCCATAAGCCTGTTGACGTGGTCATCCGTCCGGAGGATATCGACCTGGTAGCTCCTGAGGAAGGGACCCTCACAGGCATTGTCACCCATTTAATTTTCAAGGGCGTCCACTATGAGATGGAAGTGACCACTCCTGACGGCTTTGAATGGCTGGTACACAGCACGGATATGTTCCCGGTCGGACAGGAGGTGGGCATTCACGTAAACCCATTCGACATTCAGATCATGAACAAGCCGGCTTCTGAGGATGAGGAGGCCGTGGGAATCAATGAATAAAAAATTATTATCCGGCCCATACATCATGTGGATGATCGGCTTCATCCTGATTCCGCTGGCGCTGATTGTGTATTACGGGCTCACGGACCGTTCCGGGGCCTTTACCATGGCAAATGTCCTCTCCGTAACATCGGCAGAACATGCAAAGGCCCTTTGGCTTTCTCTGGGACTTTCCTTTATCAGCACAGTCCTCTGCCTGATCCTTGCTTATCCTCTGGCCATGGTTCTGCGTTCCAGAGGGATGGGCCAGGGAAGCTTTATCGTTTTTATCTTCATCCTTCCCATGTGGATGAATTTTCTTCTCCGGACCCTGGCATGGCAGACATTACTGGAAAAGAACGGTGTTATAAACGGCGTTCTGACCGCACTCCACCTGCCTAACCAGAACCTGATCAATACATCGGGAGCCATTATCCTCGGCATGGTTTACAACTTTCTGCCGTTTATGGTTCTTCCGATTTACAACGTACTGATGAAAATTGATGACAATGTGATAAACGCTGCCAGAGACTTGGGGGCCAACACGGTTCAGATTTTGTTCCGGATCCTTTTTCCCTTAAGCATCCCCGGCATTGTAAGCGGGATCACTATGGTATTCGTACCGGCTCTTACCACATTTGTTATCTCAAACCTTTTGGGAGGAAGCAAGATCCTTCTGATTGGTAATGTGATCGAGCAGGAGTTTACCAGGGGAAGCAACTGGAATCTAGGCTCCGGCCTTTCCCTGGTTTTGATGATTTTCATTCTGATCAGCATGGCGCTTATTGCCAAATATGATAAGAACGGGGAGGGAACGGCATTCTGATGAACAGAAAGACTTTTATCAAACGGATGATCCAGGATTTTTACCTGGTGATCATTCTGGTATTTTTATATGCCCCTATTGCCACCATGGCAGTGCTGTCCTTTAACAGCTCCAAATCCCGTACCCAGTGGGGCGGCTTTACCACCAGATGGTATACAGAGCTGTTCTCAAGCAGTACCATTATGACAGCCCTTTACAATACGCTGCTGATCGCATTCCTGTCTTCTCTGATCGCAGTCATTATCGGCACCGCTGCGGCAATCGCCATTAACGGCATGAAGCGGGTCCCCCGCTCCCTTCTCATGGGTGTTACCAACATCCCCATGCTGAACGCGGATATTGTTACAGGAATCTCCCTTATGCTGGCATTTATCGCCTTTGGGATTTCCCTGGGCTTTAAAACCATTTTAATTTCACATATTACCTTTAACATCCCGTATGTCATTTTAAGCGTCATGCCAAAGTTAAAGCAAACAGATAAAAGCACTTTTGAAGCTGCCTTGGATCTGGGAGCCACATCGGTCTCCGCATTTTTCAAAGTGGTGTTCCCGGATATCCTTCCGGGTGTGCTTTCCGGTTTTCTCCTTGCATTCACAATGTCCTTAGATGATTTTATCATCACACACTTTACAAGGGGAGCCGGCATCAATACTCTTTCTACCCTGATTTACAGCGAGGTACGCCGGGGAATCAAGCCCTCCATGTACGCGCTGTCAAGTATCATCTTTATCACGGTGCTGGTGCTGTTGCTCATCACCAACTTTGCACCAAAGCGTAAAAAATAATAGGAGAAAATTCACATGAAAAAAACTTTATCTAAGATCATGGCAGTCGGCTCCCTGTGTGCTCTTACCCTCTCCGTTTTAAGCGGCTGCGGAAAATCCGCCCCCAAGTCAGGAAGCGCCGGAGAGGTTTACGTATACAACTGGGGGGAGTACATTGACGAATCCGTTATCCAGGAATTTGAAAAAGAAACCGGTATTAAGGTCGTTTATGACATGTTTGAAACCAATGAAGAGATGTATCCTGTCATCGAGGCAGGAGGCGTAAAATATGACGCGGTATGCCCATCCGATTATATGATCCAGAAAATGATCGAAAACAATCTTCTGGCTGAAATCAATTTTGACAATGTTCCAAATGTAAAGGAGATTGACCCCAGATACCAGGAGATGTCAAAGAGCTTTGACCCGGAAAATAAATATTCCGTTCCGTACTGCTGGGGAACCGTAGGAATTCTTTACAACACCAGCATGGTGGATCCGAAAGACGTTCCAACCAAATGGTCTGACCTTTGGGATGTAAAGTTTAAAGACAACATCCTCATGCAGGACAGCGTCCGGGATGCCTTTATGGTGGCATTAAAATCCCTCGGTTACTCTTCAAACACCACCAATAAAGAAGAAATCAAGGAAGCAAAGGAACTGCTGATCAAGCAAAAGCCTCTGGTTCAGGCTTATGTCATCGACCAGGTCAGGGATAAGATGATCGGCGGCGAGGCTGCAGTAGGCGTCATCTATTCCGGAGAGATGCTTTACATCCAGAATGAAGTAAAGGACCTTGGCCTTGATTACTCCTTAGAATACGTGATCCCTGAGGAAGGAACCAACCTTTGGCTGGATTCCTGGGTCATCCCTGCCAATGCGCCTAACAAGGAAAATGCAGAGAAATGGATCGACTTCCTCTGCCGTCCTGAAATTGCTAAAAAGAACTTTGAATACATCACCTATCCTACTCCAAATAAAGGTGCCTTTGATTTACTTGATCCGGAATTGCAGAACAACAAAGCCGTTTTCCCGGACGTGGACTCTTTAAAGAACAGCGAAGTGTATAAGTATCTGGGGGATGAAGTGGATTCCCTTTACAATGAAGCCTGGAAAGAAGTAAAATCCAATTAAATGGTCTAGGCATTAAAGGGCACGAGACATCATTTTACCGCATGATTACAAATCAACAAAAAGGCAGATGCTTAAAGGGTGTCTCACAGAGACATGTACGATACCCTTTATTCATCTGCCTTTTGTGCTTCTTATAAAAGCCTGTCTGCTCGTCTGCCTCAGTTAGAAAGATTAACTCTAAGTTTTACTATTTCATCGTCTGTTAAACCTATTGACTTGATATAACTCTCTGCAGCTTTGGACAAATCTACCCCTTTTAGACTGCTTCCCTTTGGAATACCAGCCATCTGCCTCATGCTCTCCAAGATGTTATTGTTCCCAATCCGGTCATATTGACCGGGTGCGACAGGCACATTGAAGAAATTAACGAAACTATCCATATAGTCATCTTTAATCTCCCAATATTTCGCATCCATCAGGGCTTCAAGCAATGCGGCAACAAAACCGGTCCTGTCTTTTCCCTCTACGCAATGGATAAGGTAAGGACCTTTCTTTTCGCCCATTTCCCGCAAAACAACTGCAAGTTTCTGTTTGAAATCTTCCGATTGTGAATCAAGTCCCATACCCAGCGCGTACACATTACCGATATCATTCAGTCCCTTGTAATATGCAAGACTGCCGTTGGTATCGGCTCCCAAATGAGCCGTGACCTCCTCGGCTGTTTCTGAAAGATTAAATATAACCTTAACTCCCGCCGCCTCCGTAAGCCGCATAGCATATTGATTTCTTCCAATTTCCGGATTGATCGGGTTGGATGACCTGTATAGCCTACCTGGAGCTATTCTTCCATAAGTTACTTCACGGAAATTGGCAAATACCTCATCACTGCTATAGTCATCTCTGTTGTTCGTACGTTTCAGCTGACGAATTTCGTATTCATCTAAGTATCCTCCCTTTTTTGAAAGGGTGATCGTTACATTATCATTAGCAGCCGTCCCGTATGTATCTGCAAAGCTGCCGAGATTTATTGCCAATATGATATCCTCATTCGCTTTATCCTCCGCTGACGATGCAACGATTACGACTTTCTTACTGTCCACATCACTATAGGAAGAACATACCGGAACCTCTAAGAACTGTCCTCCAATTGTCACATCCACAATGTCCCCATACTGGAATAATTTCAGAAAATCGGGGTTTTTAATGCCAATATAAACATTGCCGTACTTTTCATGCACTTTTGAAACCTTAACGGACAACTGGTTTTGCGACTCTTGTATTGCACTTGCATTTTCAAAAGCCATGGTGTAAACAGGCTTAGCACCACTTAAGAATACAGCAATAAATAAGCCAATCGAAACACATCTTCTCCTTTTCATTAAAATGCCTCCATGTATTATATTTTGTAAACCTCATGCATCAAGAATACCACAGAACAAGCATGATGTTAAGTATAATATGCCTTCCATTCATGTAGAAAATCTTCATATATATTTGCGGATATGCTATAATAATTTAATCTATATAATAGCTGATTTTAGAAAAAGAAAGGGGAGGAAAATTGGAAAACATCGTTACAGACCGACTGATTATCAGGATGTTTCAGCCATGCGATTGGCAGGATATGTATGAGTACTTGTCTGACAAGGAAACCGTGGCCTTCGAACCATATGATATTTACTCAGAAGCCCAGGCAAAAAAAGAAGCAATCAGAAGATCAAATGATGAATCTTTCTATGCGGTCTGCCTGAAAAGAACCGAAAAATTAATAGGGAACCTGTATCTGGGCAAAGAGGACTTTAATACATGGGAATTGGGATATGTGTTTAACAGAAAGTACCAGGGCCAGGGCTATGCCACAGAGAGTGCCAAGGCTCTCCTTGACCATGCCTTTATCCAGTTAGGGGCAAGACGTATTATAGCCATGTGTAACCCAAAGAATGACCATTCCTGGAGGCTGCTTGAACGTTTACATATGAGACGGGAAGGACATCTTTTACAAAACATATATTTTAAAACCAACAGAAACGGGGAACCGGTATGGCTGGATACATTCGAATACGCTATATTGCGGACAGAATGGTGCCAGTGATATTCGTTTCAGAGCTGTCTTTGCCGGCTGAATGATAGAATTCAGCCGGCTTTTTGATTGACCAGACAATAACTGTAATATACATCTATATAGGAACGTTTGTTTAACACACAGAAAAAACGGGAAACCTATTTGGAAGACTTATGGACCAGTTAACGGCAGAATTATATAGGAATTTTAATGGTGATCATCTTATGAAAGACAGAAAAGGCAAAGGGTTAGTAATAAATAAATCTTTTAAGCGATGCAATCCTGATATCAGTACAGGACTAACTGCAGAACAAGTCCGCAACCGTATCGATGCAGGGGCAGTAAATATACAAAGAACGGGTCTTACTCCGACAATCTCCAGTATTATATCAAAGAACATTTTTACACTGTTTAACTTCATCAATGTTTTCCTTGCGGTGATTCTTGTAATTGTCGGACATCCGGAAAACATACTTTTTCTTGGAATCGCCATAAGCAATACGTGTATGGGGATTTTTCAAGAATTGAGGGCAAAACGCGGATTAGATAAACTATCTGTATTAGCCAAGGCACATGTAACCGTAATCCGGGATGGGGCTGAATATACAGTAGCACAGGATGAGATTGTACTCGATGATATTGTGATACTGGCTATCGGTAACCAGGTATGTGCAGATGCCGTGGTTGTTTCTTCGGAGCGGCTTGAAGTAGATGAATCCCTTCTTACCGGAGAGACGGATCGAATTCAAAAATCAAAGGGCGATACTCTTCTATCCGGCAGTTATGTGACAAGCGGACATGGCTATGCCCAAATAACTGCCATAGGGGAAGATAGTTATGCCCACTCTCTGACCGTAGAGGCCAAAAAAAGCAAAAAACAGGTCCCTCCACTTCTGCGTACATTAAACCGCATCATCTTGATTTTGACCATTGTGATACTGCCGCTTGGCACCACCTTATTCTATATGAAATACTTTCTGCTTGGAGATTCGCTGGAGACTGCCGTTCTTGGCTCATCAGCATCTGTATTGGGCATGATACCGGCAGGACTGATCTTACTAACCGGTGTCACTATGACTGTTGGTGCGCTTAAACTGGCAAAAAGAAAGGCGCTTGTCCAGGAATTATACAGTATAGAAACTTTAGCCCGTACGGATGTGCTGTGTTTGGATAAAACAGGAACCATAACAGACGGATCACTGCAGTTTGAGAGGCTGGAACCATATTCCGATGTTTCTGAAAAAGAGGCAGGATTAGCCATTTCTGAACTAATGGGGACTTTGGAAGACAAAAATGCAACAGCCGCAGCATTGACCAAAGCATTTGGGAAAACTGAAAATTGGGTTTCCGACATCATTTTACCTTTCTCCTCAGAGCGCAAGTGGAGCGGTGCTACTTTTAAAGAAAAGGGCAGTTATATCATTGGAGCACCAAATATCGTATTTAAGGGCAGTAATAAAGATTTTTTAGAACAGGCCAATGCAGAGGCCTCCTTGGGGTTCAGAGTACTGTGCCTTGCACACTCTCCTCTGTCTATCACGGAAGAGAAACTTCCAGAGGAACTAAGCTGCCATGCTCTTTTGATTCTTTCTGATCATCTGCGGGAGAATGCCAATGAGACCTTCCGGTATTTCTCACAGGAAGGCGTGATTTTAAAAGTAATTTCCGGAGATAATCCCCGTACTGTCCAAGCAGTTGCAGAGAAGGCTGGAATCTCAGGATCAGAAAAAAGCATTGATATGAGCCAAGTGGAGCGTGAAGCAGACTACGCAGCTATCGTAGAAGAATATACCATATTCGGCCATGTGACACCGCAGCAAAAGCGGGAGCTGATCCGTGGCCTTAAAAAAAATGACCATACCGCATGTATGACCGGAGACGGCGTAAACGATATTCTGGCAATGCGCGAAGCCGACTGCAGCGTTGCAATGGTCGGCGGCAGCGATGCTGCCCGCTCCGCCTCTGATTTCGTATTAATAACTGACGATTTCAGTGTCATGATTGACGTTTTAAAGGAAGGTCGAAGGGTGATCAACAACATAGAAAAAGTGGCAGCGATTTTTCTTTTAAAAACCGTCTACTCTGTGCTGCTTACCCTGATTTATATTTTTATTCCATATCCCTATCCGATCGCACCGCTGCAAATGATGCCGATTAATGAACTTACGATTGGAATACCGTCATTCTTCTTGGCGCTGCAGGCAAATTACTCCAGACCAGAAGGAAAGCTGCTTACTAATATTTTAGAGCACACAATTCCTGCTGCAATTACAGTTGTTTTTAATTCACTTTATATACAATTAGCGAGCATTCTCTTTCATATCCCCACAACGGAATCTTCAACCATGGTCGTCTTCCTAATAGGGATAATGGGCTTTTACCAGCTGGCAAAGTTGGCAAAACCATATACGCAGCGCATTCGATGGCTGTTGATTGGACTGGTTTGCAGCTTTGTCCTATGTTTCGCGCTTTTGGGCAATTTGTTTATGTTATCCAGTTTATTCAGCCGGAACGTATTTTTTTATATGCCCCTTGTGTATTTCAGCTATCATGTTCATAGCTTCCTGGGTAATATCTGCCGTAAGGCGGTTGAGGCATTTCATATCTTAAAAACTGCCGGCTGGCTGAAGCGGAGTGTCCGTGAATAAGATATCGGTTAAATCTTATTAATAGCCATTAATGGATCTCTCCGTGAATATAGATATAATATGAAATAAAAGAGGAGGGGTATGTATCAAAGAATATCTGGATTTAAATGGAGTACCAGACGAAGGCACATCACAATTAGGAGCCATAGTAAATGCAGCTGCTGCAAAACAGTCCCTCTCTTTACGAAAATTAAGTGCACTAAGCGGAATTTCTGCGTCGAGTATATCAAGAATAATAAGCGGAAAACAAGCTGCAAACATGCATCACCTGCAGCAATTTTCCAAGTATTTAGATGTACCTATGGAACAATTATTACGGGCTGTGGGCGTTGAAGTAGGCAGTAATATATCTCCTAATTCAGAATTTATCATTAAAATCATTCAGGATATCCTTCAATCATATGGCATTGAATTGGATGATGTTATTGTTGATATGCAAAAAGAATTAAAGAAATATGAGCAGTACGCAAAGACAGAAGCCGGAAAAGAATTGATACATTCTGGCTTTCATTCTAAGATTAAGGAGTTAAATGGAGAGGGTATTATTATTGAACAATTAAAAAGGCTTTATGAATTGTTTTGCTCCGCTGATATTGATCCCTGTATTCACCCAATTATTGGCAGTGCATTATTATACTTAATCCTTACTCCTGATGTGATCCCTGATTATGTTTTTCCGATTGGTTATTTAGATGACGCAATCGCGGTTTCCCTGACTGTAAGCCGCCTTTTAAATGAGTTCCATATAACCTTATAATAGTTCCGTTTGGCCGGTATTTTATACCGGCCTTTTTTATTGATACCTAACAAACTTTGACGAAGCTTATGTTCCGGATTTGCAACATCACGTGCTGTAATAGCAACAGCTGTTGCTATTTCATAAATTATTTTAGGCTGCCAGTAACAATGTTGCGGAATATAGAATATAGTGTTGGTATAAATGCAATAAGGAGTGTAGTAAAATGGAGCAAATCAATGCCCCTGTATCTGGAATGCCACTTGAAAACTTTTCTGAAGGTGGCCTGAATTCCATGCAGGTCAAGGCAAAATTAGATCAATTCGGTGAAAATACTTTTAAAAAAGAAAAAATAAATGGCTTTATTATTTTTTGCAGGCAGTTTATCAATCCATTAAGCTTTATACTAATGTTTGCGGCCGGACTTTCGGTTATTATGGGGGAATATTCGGATGCTGCCGTTATTATGGTTATTGTTACTTTGAACTCGTTTTTAAGCTTTATTCAGGAATATCGTTCAAGTAAGGCGATTGAAAGACTTTCACAGTTAATTAAACGCAACGTTTTAGTCATCAGGAATCATGAGCAGACCGTAATAGATGCCAGCCAGCTTGTACCGGGAGACATTGTCATATTGCGGGGAGGCGATGTGGTTCCGGCAGATTTAAAAATCATTGATTCTTACAACCTTTCAGTGGATGAATCTCAGCTGACTGGTGAATCGATCCCTGTAAGTAAGGGGTATAATTCCATTGATGCAAATGACAGTCTGCTGTTCACCGGCAGTGTCATTGAAAGAGGCCACTGTAAATGCGTAGTTTTTGCCACAGGCAATCAAAGCGAACTGGGTAAAATCGCACAGTTATCCAATGATACAAAGAAAGTAACACCGTATCAGAAATCCCTTGCGGAATTCAGTGTTACTTTACTGCGTATGATTGGTGCTACAATTGTTCTTATGCTGGCTATCAAAGCTGTAACGATTCACAATGCCAATGATTTTGGGGAAGTATTAATATTCGCTGTTGCTTTGGCAATGACCGTTGTGCCGGAAGCTCTGCCGATGATCACCACAATCAACCTTTCCTATGGGGCATTGCAATTGGCGAAACAAAAAGTAATCGTCAAAAGGCTGGCAGTAATTGAAGGGTTAGGCAGGATAAATCTTCTTTGTTCAGATAAAACCGGAACACTGACCAATGACTGCCTTACTGTTTCCAATGTCATATCAGAAGATGAAACGCTTTTTCAAACATTAGCCTATATCTCGATTGAAGATTTACAAGTAGAAAACAAAAAATATATGAGTTCCTTTGACCGGGCGTTCTTACAATATGTACCGGAAGAAATCATGACACAGGCAGGGTGCTGGATTCAGCTTAATAGCATTCCCTTTAACCCTGCAGAGAGGAGAAGAAGAGTCGTTGTCCAGAATCCAGAGGATAACAAATCATATTTAGTGGTTATCGGCGCACCTGAAACTCTTATTGATCTTTCAAATCATAATAAAAATTTACGTTACAAACAGCTAGCGGCAGAATCCGGAAAAAAAGGTATGCGCCAATTGGCTATTGCTTACAAAGAGATCGATTATAATCCGGATTATAACATTCTTACGGACGAAAAGGATTTAATCTTTTTAGGCTTCGCGGAATTGCTTGATCCTCTTCGTTTAACAGCTAAATCCACAATAGACAAAGCAAGGCAACTAGGAGTAGATGTTAAAATCTTAACAGGCGACAGTATTGAAATAGCAGAATATGTAAGCAGAGAACTGGGGCTTTCAAAAGATGGCGATAAAATCTACACAGGAGATGATCTTGAACGAATGTCGGATGTACAATATGAAACAGCATTAAGGGAATGCTCTGTTTTTGCAAGAGTTACGCCGGAACAAAAATACAATATTATCAATCACCTTAAGAATCACCATGTCGTAGGATATCAGGGAGATGGTATTAACGACGCACCCTCCCTTAAACTGGCAGATGTAGCTATTGCTGTCCATAACGCGACCGACGTAGCAAAGGACAGCGCGGACATTGTTCTGCTTGAAGATGATTTAGGGGTCATTTTAGATGGGATTCAATACGGCCGGAGCATATTTGTAAATATCAATAAATATATTAAGCATGCTATGATCGGAAATTTAGGCAACTTCTTTTCCATGATATTCTTTTATATATTTTTTGCTGCGGATATACCGATGCTGGCAATACAGCTTTTAATTGGAAATATTATTCAGGATATGCCTTTAATGACCGTGTTTTCTGATCTTGTTGATCCGGAAGAAGTACGCAGCCCCCAGGCTGCAAGTCAGATTAGATCATTAATAAATACTTCTTTGGGTCTGGGTGCTTTTACAGCTGTTTATTATTTATTTTTCTTCCTGTTTACCGGTACAGAATCAACACCTTTGACACAAACTACACTATTTTTATTTTATAACTTTACGCAGCTTCTGGTTATTATTTCCGTGAGAAGCAAAGATCACTTTTTTTGGCAGGGAGCAAAGCCATCCCGCTTGCTGCTTGGCACTATTGCGCTGTTCATCGCTGTTTCCATAGCGCTCGTATATAATCCTTTTACTGCCGGATTAATGGGGTTTGTATCTTTGCCGTTAACAGACTTTGCAGTCCTTACAGGGATCACCATCGCCTTTATCTGCCTGCTTGATTTTGTAAAGGTGATGCTGAATAAATTGAAAAGCAATGCTCTTGCCCATAAGGCAATTGCTTCATAAAATATGCCAAATAAAGGGAAGTCTTATAACGACTTCCCTTAAACATATATAATTAACCTTGCCTTAACAAATTGTCTTAATTAATAATTAGTGATCAGCACCTCTACCGTAACCGCCTCCCGCTCTTTAAACTGATAGCTGCAGTTAGAATAGGTATGATCGATATAATGAACCTGATACCCCTTGCTCCACTCAATGAGAAGGTCATTGGACAGTCCCTTATGGTAAAGGACATTGGACAGGGCAAACCGGGTACCTTGTTTATGAAGACGGTCCAAAAGCTCCAAAAGGGCCTGCTCCTCCCGTTCCTTCCAGTCCTTGAATCCCCGGTTCCCATCGTTATAATTCCCCGTTGAGATCAGATAAGGCGGATCACAGTAAACCAGGTCTTCCGGCCCCAGACCAGTATAATCCAGCTCCATAAAGTCCAGGTTTGAAAACTCAATGTTTTTCTCGTGAAGAGCCTGGCAGAACTCTATTAAATTCTTTTCAATGTTACCATTAAAGGAGCTTCTGTTCCTTCCAAAAGGTGAATTGAATTCATGACTGTTATTAAAGCGTATCTGATGGTTAAACGCATAGCAGGCCAGGACAAACAGCTCCGTTAAATCCTTCGTTTTGTTATAGTCTGACCGAAGAGCATAATATCCTTCCCTGTTCTGCTGTGTCAGTTCATATTTTGAGATCAGGCTCTGAATCCTCTCCAGAATTTCCTTAATGTCGGTGGAACGGAACATCTGGTACAGTTCGATGAGATACATGATCTGGTCATTGCAGACGATCTGCCTGGCATCCACGTTGATCCCTACGTTGAAGCCCCCGGCAAAAACATCCACAAATGTGCGGATATTCTTTGGAAACGCCTCAAAAATGGGTTCCAGGATCTTAAATTTTCCCCCAGTATAGTTTAGAGGACTTTTTATGTACATGGCGGCACCTGCTTTTCCATATAGAACAAAAGCTCCCGTAACCGTTCTGTTTCCTTCACCTTCCGGCTCTTATATCTCCGGTATGGGATCTCATAGATCTGGAAGGTTTCCGGCTTCCCGTACTTTTTCATGGCCTTCTCAATTTCATCTACCGTCATAAGCCCGTCCGTGCTGTAGCTTAAGATAATATGCTTAAACTGCGCATTCTTAAGCAGTTCCTCAAACGCCGGAACCACCTTATTCTTCATACAGAACTCCGATTTCTGCCCTTCGTCAGGCCGCTGCCCGGTGACTCCCCGAACCATAGGATAATCATATCTGGCAGCGGTCTCAAGGACATGGTAATTGGAAAGATACTGGCGCGCATTATAGGGAGGATCAATATAGAGGATGTCCCCCTTAAGGCGTGTTAAAAGATCCACTCCGTTTTCATTAAAAGAGCGGTTCTGCTTTCCATTGTGTGTCACACCCAGCTGATACAGCTCATACCGCTTGTAGCTTCGCCTCTCCCAGGCTTTATGGAATGCACCATAGGTTCCTGAGGTATTGGAAACAAAAGGGATCCCCTCCACAATGCAGGCGACCAGATAATAATACTCGTCCTCACTAAGCAGTCCGGCAGCCTTCCAGTCTTCCACGGTGCATCTGGCAAAGTCAATGCGCAGAGCATTCTCGTCATTTAAATACATGCGGCCGCCTGTGGGAGCATAGGTATTTTGAAAAAACCGGCGCTCCTTTGGCAGCTCTTCTAAATCCTTTTTTTCCCTGCCGTTAAAATAATCTACCGGATCCATGATCCCGGTTTCTTCCTGCAAACGGGCAAATTCCGGCACACTGTCATTCTCAACGGTAGCCCTTTGCAGCACATAAGAAAAGTACAGCAGGTCATTGGAACAGACCTGGTACCACTGTTTAAAATATCTGGCAACCGCTGCGGTTCCAGAAAATATATCACAAAAGCTCTCCGCTCCCGGTGCCTTTTCATCAATCACATGCTTAATCTGGTCCAGCAGCAATGTCTTGCTTCCAATAAATCTCATTCTTTTCTTGCTCCTATTTCGTTTTAACCTGCCTATCATTATAATGTAAAATTACAAAAAATACAAGAAAAGTTGAGCTTTCTAAATTCCATTGCTGCCTAACCCGTTATTTTTCTTCTTTCGCTGCCTTTTAAAGCGGTACATTCTTTCATCTGCTATATTTAAAGCGGCTTCCGGAGACAGTTCCGTCCCCTCTTCAACATAAACCACTCCATAGCTGATGGACATCGGATAAACCTTCGCAAGTTCAGACAGCTTCTTATCGATCAGGTCCATCCTTTCCTCTGCCGTCTGTTCGTCGCACCCCCTGAACAGCATGATAAACTCATCGCCTCCGAACCGGCATGTAATGTCTGTATCCCGGGCAGAGTCCTTCAGCACTTGCGAAACAGACTTTATATATTCATCTCCGTATAAATGCCCGTACCGGTCATTGATATTTTTCAGCCCGTCCATATCAATCATGCAAAGGGAAAAAGGAATGCCCTTTTGAATACAAGAGTCAATGGTACGCAGGCCGCTGCGCCGGTTATCCAGCCCGGTCAGTTCATCCTTATAGGCCATGACCTCTAAGAAGGCTTCATTTTCCCTCTGATATGTAACATCCGTCATGAGATGGACCACCGCTTTTTTCTCCTCCCATAACAAAGAATAGGACCTTACCTGGAAGGTCTTATTGCGGGAGCATTTGAATTCATACCGCAATTCCTGTTCCAGGCCGGTATGGGACTTTAAGCGGGCCATTAAGGGACAATCTTCGCCCCCGCAGGCAAATTGCCTTGTCCCGGGGTCATAAAACCTCTTTCTGGCTGAATCATTGGTATATAATACCGTCCCGTTCTCTTCGTCTATAACAACAACCCATTCCTTCAGACTGTCCATAATGAATATCAGCAGCCTATTAAACCTTTTGATCTTATCTGCCTGCTCTTTCAACTCATTTTCCCTTATTTCCAGCTGGACTACCATTTCATTAAATGCCTGGGAAAAATCCCCCATGAAATTCACCCGCTGCTTATAATCTCCTTTGATCACCTGTTCGGTCTGCCACTCCAGATGCTTTAAAGCAGCATGAAGCTGTTTTAATTCACCTGCCTGAAAATTGTGGCGATCAGGCAGAGGAACATTTAAGTTCCCATCCGCCAGGTTCTTAAGAAGCTCATTGGATTCCATAAGACAGTGAGAAAGATAGAAAACTGCCTGCTCCAGATCTGAATATACCTGTGCCTTCTCCTCCAGCTCCCCGAAAACCGGCTTATTTAAAATGATATTGCGAATCTGCTCCAAAAGTACAGACGCATCTTTTTCTGTCATCCACTACACCTTCGCCTGTTGATCGACATTAGCCTCAAATCTGCATACACGTGCTCCGCTGGCCCAGCAATCAACCTCTTTTACATGATAATCCTTTCCCGTGTATTCCTTTAAAACGCCGGAAAGAAATCCTTCGTCATAATTACACACTTGATCTCCCGTCACAGGGAGTCCGGAACAATCCAGGTCTTCCCCAACAGTCAGGACCACATCTCCAGTGTGGGGATCAAACTTTTCAATTCGTAGAATGCCTATCTTATATACCTCCAGGCTGTTTTGCAGGGACGCCAGAAAGTCGTTGAGAGGAAGAGTTAAATCAAGCATATGCAAAGCAAATTCTCTTCCGGAAAGCTCTCCTGCCTTTCGGAAAAGCTCTTTTGCCATATCTTCACTAAATCTCCGTGATAATTCGCTTCTTAAGGAATACTGGAACAGCCGGTACATCATGACTGGCATCCCTTCCCCCAGATTCCTTCTCCCTTCTGCTATATTCCCTATCATACTCCAGGAAAAATCCTTCTCTTCTCCTATATGAAAAACATTGAACATATGCCTCCCCCCATATCTTTGTCTGCACAGCCCGATTGCTTCGCCTTAAGGCATCTGCAAAATGATAAAGTCAACCATAATACATTATAATAAAAATTTTGACATATTTCAACAAAAAAATGGTAACATGGTTTTTTTGTAACCAAAATAATCAGGTAACAAAATAATATAAGGAGAAGTCATCTTGAAAAGTTGTGCCGGTCCATGTTAAAATAAAGGAATATCCAATGAAAGCAGGAAAGAGGGTGATGATATGAGGATACAGGAATCTGCAGAAAATTATCTGGAAACGATCCTGATGCTTAAGAAGCGCAACGGCTATGTGCGCTCCATAGACATTGCCGAAGAACTGGACTTTTCCAAACCAAGCGTCAGCGTGGCAATGAAAAACCTCCGGGAAAACGGGTACATCGGGATAGACGAAAACGGTCACATCACATTGCAGGAAAAAGGGCTTGAAATTGCAGAAAAGATATACGAACGCCACACCTTGCTTTCGGAGTGGCTGATTGCCCTTGGGGTGACTCCTAAGACCGCATTGGAGGATGCCTGCCGGGTCGAGCACGTAATAAGCGCGGAAAGCTTTGCAGCCATTAAAGCTCACGTAAATGGTGAAGGAGAAGTATAAAAAAGAAAGCAAAAAGAGCAGTCAGGCCAAAATATGCCGGCTGCTCTTTCTATGATTGGAGGATCGTTACATCCATTCCTTATATCGTTGTATATATACCTTTTTCATCATCTGCACAGCTGCAAGATAGCCGATCAGAATCAATGCAAGCCATGGAATGAACTGTACCGGCAGGCGGTGCATATCAAAGCCTACGGAAAGATCCGTAAATCCAATGACCAGTGCAAGAACTGCAACTATAAATGTCGAAAGGAACAGTGGCATGGAAGGCCTGCTTTGCACAAAGGGGAGTTTCTCAGTACGAATCAGGTGGATGACCAGTACCTGTGATATGGTTCCGAATACAAACCAGCCGCAATGAAAGAGCGGGGAAAGCTCCACTTTATTGGCGCCAATGGCCCACCACATGACGGCATAGCACAAGATATCAAAAATTGAGCTAAGAGGACCAAAAAAAGTCATAAAGGATTTGATGGACTTAGTTTCCCATCTATGGGGCTTCTTTAGATATTCCTTATCCACATCATCAAAGGGTATGCCCATCTGGGAAAAATCACACAGCAGGTTCTGAGTCAATATCTGCACCGGCAGCATAGGCAGAAACGGCAGGAGCAGACTGGCAGCGATGACGGAAATCATGTTTCCGAAATTGCCGCTTGCCGCCATCTTAATGTATTTGATGATATTTCCAAACGTGCGGCGTCCTTCTATGACGCCTTCCTCCAAGACCATCAGATCCTTTTCCAGAAGAATGATATCGGCGGTTTCCTTGGCAATATCCACGGCGCTGTCAATGGAAATCCCCACATCGGCCTGGTGCAGGGGCGGCGCATCATTAATGCCGTCTCCCATATACCCCACCGTATGGCCTGCACTCTGGAATGCTTTTACTACCCGCTCCTTCTGGGAGGGAGATAACTTTGCAAATAAATTACATATGCCTACTGCATGTAAAAGCTCTTTATCATCCATCCGCTCCACATCCCGGCCTGTCATCATGTTGGAGGCATCTACGCCCACTTTGCTGCATACCTTTGCTGCCACACCCTCGCTGTCTCCGGTGAGGACGACCGTTCTCACCCCATGGTCGTAAAGGGCGGCAATTGCGGTACCTGCACTCTCCTTTGGCGGATCAAGAAAGCCGATAAAGCCTATTAAAACCATATCCCGCTCATCGTCCACGCTGAATACCCCTATGCCAGGAACCTCGTTCTTCTGGGCAACAGCAATGATCCGAAGACCATCGTTATTATACTTTTCATAGGTCGCCAAAGCGATACGCCGGGTTTCCTCATCCATTGGCAAAACGCTCCCGTTCATCTCCACAAAGGATGAGATCTCCAGGATTTCTTCCACCGCTCCCTTTGTGATCAGCTGGAGTTTTCCCTTTTGGTCGGTCAAAACCACGCTCATCCGGCGTCGTGTAAAATCAAAAGGAATTTCATCAATACGGCTGTAAGAACTTAAAACAGACTCCAGTCCGTTCTGTTCGGCACGGTTTATGATCGCCAGATCAATAAGGTTCTTAAGGCCGGTTTGATAATAGCTGTTTAAGTAAGCATGACGCAGGATCCTGGTATCCTCATCCCCTTTAAGATTCATGTATCTTTCCAGAACCACCTTATCTTCGGTAAGGGTACCTGTCTTATCGGTGCAGAGCACATCCATCTCCCCAAAGGTCTGTATCGCTCCAAGAGTGCGGACGATCACTTTGTGCCTGGACATGGAAACCGCTCCCTTTGCCAGGGTGGAGGTCATAATCATGGGCAGCATTTCCGGCGTTAGTCCTACTGCGATACTGATGGCAAAAAGAAGGGCCCCGGCCCAGTCTCCTTTTGCAATGCCGTTAATTAAAAATACCACCGGGATCATGACCAGCATCCTTCTGACCAGAAGCCCGCTGACAGATTCCACCCCCCGTTCAAAGCTGGTCTTGGCTCTGTCACCTGACAGAGATTGAGCCATGGAGCCGAAATACGTGTTATTACCGGTCTCCAGAACCACTGCTGTGGCGCTTCCGCTTACCACATTAGAACCCATAAAGCCGATATTTTTTAAATCCGTCAAAGCATCACCGGGATCATTGTCCCCATCCGCGAATTTCTCCACTGGAGCAGACTCACCAGTGAGGGCCGCCTGAGCCAAAAAGGTGTCTTTGGTGGTCAGGAAACGCACATCTGCCGGAAGCATATGACCTGCCGAAAGCTTTACGATGTCTCCCGGGACCACTTCATCCATGGGGATCTCAGTAAGTTTTCCGTCTCTCCACACATCTGCTTTGTTGGAAATCATCTCCGAAAGCTTTTCCGCAGCGGCACTGGATCGCTGACTCTGGACAAAGGCAATCAGACTTGAGACAATCACCAGAAAAATGATGATGGAGACAGTAAGATAATCAGGCCTTGAGGAAGCAATGACATCTGTAAAATAATTAACAGCCGCAATGACAAGTAAAATCACGTTAAAGGGATTAATAACTGCCTCTCTAAGCCTGTGGAGCGTTGTATCTTTATTTCCTGCCGTGATTACATTTGCTCCGAATTCATTCTGCCTTTCTAAGGCCTCCTCATTGGTAAGGCCGGTTATTGAGGCAGAAAGGGATGACAGGAGATTTTTTTTCTCAAGAAACGCATAGGCTCTGATCTTTTTTTCCGTGTCGTTTCTGTTTTTCTGGATCTGAGTGCTGATTATTTTCTTTCTCATGAATTTCATTGGAATCATCCTTTCTTTATTATGATTCCCCAATGAAAATAAAATAGCAATAAAAAAAGCCGTCCCAATAGACGGCGTTAAAAGCACAAGCTAAGGAAGCCCATTTGTTTCAACAACAATGGACGGGCGCATGCTTAAAGCGCCGGTATATTGGTTTTTATTTTCATACCGGGGGTTGAAGCCGCATATCGGACTTCGAGGATTGCCATCCATTGTTTCACTTCCTTTTCATAATCTTATTTCTTAATTTCAGTTTATCTGATGTTTGAGGAAAAGTCAACCA
This sequence comes from Lacrimispora sphenoides JCM 1415, assembly GCF_900105615.1. Classification (NCBI taxonomy): domain Bacteria; kingdom Bacillati; phylum Bacillota; class Clostridia; order Lachnospirales; family Lachnospiraceae; genus Lacrimispora; species Lacrimispora sphenoides. The sequence goes on from NZ_LT630003.1 coordinate 3,902,625, forward strand.
TACTTGCCAAATCTTCCGATGCAGATGCATCTAAAGATTTTATAACTAATTATCTGGTAATATTTGGATTATATGCCATTATTAGAAACGTCATATAATAATTATATGATAAGCAAAGGAGTATTGTACTATGCCGCGAAGAGGAGAAAATATTTACAAACGCAAGGACGGCCGATGGGAAGGCAGGAGTTTAAAATCGGATGGAACGTATCGGTATTTCTACTCCCGAACCTACAAAGGCGTAAAAGAAAAGATGAAAAATCACCAGGAAATCCAGGAATCCGTTGGAGAGAAACCTTCCTGGAATGGAAGCGATGACTGCTGCTTATTTGAGGCATGGCTGGAGGATGCCGCCCTTCGGGTAAAGCCCTCCACTTATGAAAGCTATTACCGATGCATGAATAAATATGTCATTCCTTTTTTTAAAGAGGAAAAGAATCGGAAAATTACAGAAGATTCTGTCCTTTGTTTTGTAAAAACCATAAGAGAAAATACCTGTCTGGCAGATTCATCGAAAAAGAAAAATCTTACCATCTTTAAAATAGCTTTAAAAGAAATCTTAAAGGGGGCGCCAGATGGTTTTTCCATAATTGAACAGGTTAAAGTCCCGAAACCGGAGGACAAGGAGGTTAAAGTCTTTTCCTTAAAAGAGCAGAGGCTCATAGAAAATGCGGCACTGAATTCTAAAGACAAACGTGCGGCAGGGATCATCCTGTCATTTTATACAGGCATCCGCCTTGGAGAATTGTGTTCCCTTAGATGGGGAGATATTGATACTGAGGCAGGCACCCTGTCCATTGCAAGGACTGTATCCAGAATCAAACGTTTTGAAGAGGGTGAAAACAAAACATCTCTGCAGGTAGGTGCTCCGAAAAGCCGTAAATCTTTAAGAAAAATTCCCCTGCCGGATTTTCTGTTAAAAATGTCAGAGGAGCAGGGATTTTCTCATGCAAGCCCGGACCATTATATTTTTTCTGAAGGGGATAATCCCTTAGATCCCCGCTGCTTTCAAAAGCTTTATAAGAAACTATTAAAAGAAGCTCACGTGCAGGACCGAAAATTTCATGCCATCCGCCATACCTTTGCCACCCGGGCCCTTGAGCTGGGGGTGGATGTGAAAACCATCAGCGAACTATTGGGCCATTCCAGCGTGTCCATCACCCTTAATGTGTATTCCCATTCCCTTATGGAACAAAAAAAGGCGGCCATAGAAAAGTTTAACCATATGTATCTTTTAAATATGGAAGCTTCCGCCGCCCTGCCTGATCCTGCCCCAACTATAAAAAACAATACATAAGCCATTACTTTAGCAGCCAGGCTGCTCCCCAGAGATCCTGGCCATCACCAGAGAATAAAGCTTTTCCATGGTTTTCCAGCTCCGTACCGTAGCCGATCCGCCAATGAGGGATAGATTGGCGGCTAGTTTAGAATTGCGGATGCTGTGACGAAGCAGAAGATAAATATTCCTATCCTGCATCCGGAAATCATCAAGCTCCCCTGCAAAGGGCTTTAATCGTTCCGCTTCTGCCTCCTTCGGCGCCTGATGAAAAAGACAGATATAAAAGCTCTCTCCTTCTGAATTTAGAGCCTCCGCTTCCTTCCTTTCACTCTCCGTATAAGGACAGTTTCTTATCAGTTGTTCCAGCTGGCCGGAGGTTCTTAAAATCACGCTCACGGAAAAACCGAACCTTTCCCTGATTTTATTCTCAAGCTTCTCCTTTAGTTCCTCTTCCCCATCCTCTGTCTCAAATATAACATTGCCGCTTTGAATATAAGTCTCTACCCGGGTCAGGCCCGACTCTTCCAGCAGCTGCCTTAACTCAGCCATTTTTATCTTGTTCTTCCCGCCCACATTAATTCCCCTGAGCAGTGCGGTATAAATGGTCATTATCAGTCTTCCCCTTTCCCGGTCTTATTTTCTATAAAATAATATTGGCCTGATTCCGCCCTTCTGACTTTGACTTATAAAGGGCCTCATCCGCCCGATTTAATGCATCATGAAAGTCTTCATCTCCTTCCTTAAAGAAGGAAAAGCCGATGGATACAGTGATCCCGATCTCCTCATGGTGATCCAGGATTTTTAAAGAAGATACGGAAGTCAAAAACTTGTTTCCAAAATCCAATACATGTTTCTCTTCCATGCCATAAAGAATGATGATAAATTCATCTCCGCCCCAGCGGATGATCTTGTCCGTGCTTCTTAAGATCCCTTTCATTACATTAACAAATTCCGCCAAAGCCATATCCCCTGTGGAATGGCCGTATCTATCATTGATCCCTTTAAAATGATCTACATCGCACATCATAATTCCGGGGCTTAAGCCTGTCCGTTTAAATTCCTTAAAAGCATTGGTCAAATCATTGGTCCCGCTTCTCCTGCTCCCCGCCTTTGTAAGAGGATCCTGGTTAAGCTCAGATTCCATTGCCTTTTTCGCATGGCGGTAGTATATCTTTTCCAATAAGGAAACAGAAAACAGGCTGACAATTAATATAACAATGAGCAGTAAAACCAAAAGAAGGGTAATCCTGGATACCAGCACTTTGCTTTCCTTATTCGTCTGGTCAACATAGGGCTGAAGATCATCAAGATACACTCCCATGGCAACCACCCAGTTATAATCCTTATATAGCTTGGCATAAGCCAGCTTCCTGGATATCTTATCACTGCCTTGTTCCTTGAAATAGTAAGAGAAAAACAGCTCTCCATCCGTATTAATTCCCTGAAGCTCGGTCAAATATGGATGATTTCCTGCGATATCAGTCATATCCGTCGAAAGATAGATACCTTCTGTTTCCGGCATGTTGGGATGGATCCTTCGGATGGCATAATTTTTACCTCCCTGATAATTCTGTATCTCATTAACCCAGATGTAGGAATTTCCGTCAAATTTAGAATTCCGGATCACATTGGCAATGTCCGCCTGAACAAGCTCATCCACGTAGTTCTTGGTGATCCCAAAGAGGAAGGAATAATCTCCGTGAATGAAAACCCGGTAAGAGGATAAACCGGAGGTATTGGCCTTAAGAGTATCCTTCCAGGTGGTTCCTGCCAGATTTCCCGGGTCATAAGTTACTTTATTTGCCGCATTATCCCATACAAACACGGTCAGAAATTTATAATCCGGATTATCCCGGAAAAAACCGATAAAGAAATCATTGAATTCAGAGTCCGAAAGATCCTTTTTCATATTAATGATATCAGATGTTCTGGATATAAAGGATTCCATGTGTGACGATTTAGCCGCCCGCCTTAATTCAATTTCAGAAATCAGGTTATTGACCGTATCCTTTAGAAAATCTTTCTTAATGTTATAGATTGCTTCTTCTGACTTTTCAATATAAATATCGCCGACCTTGGCAATAGAAAATAAATAAAAGCAAACCATGACAGCGCAGATAAAGCTGATTATTGTGGATAGAAATATTGCGTATTTACGCCTGATAACGCATTCCTCCTTTTTTTGGAATGTATACTTTTGCATATCATGTAAGCACTTTTCATTTACTCATCCACATATTCCAGAAAAATCCTGTTATTAAACCCGCCCCTGTCTTTCGCCTTTTTTTCCCGCTCTGCCTCCAGTTCCGCCTTTGTATATCCTCTTGCACTGCAAAGAGAATATAGCACTTCCAGCACATCTGCCATCTCTTCCATCAAATTAACGGTCCAATGCTTTTCGAAAGATACACTTTAAAAACAGTATAACACATTCATAAAAAAATGTCGCTTGTTCCCGGCAATAATCACTGGTAAAATTCATGAACTTTTCTTTACGGTCACGCTGTGAGCAAAGAATATTGATTCTTAGTACATATAGAGTAATATTTTACAGCATAAGCATATAATATTAATTAATTCACATGCTATTTAGGGGATTTATATGAATGATACCACTGCAGGCAGGAGAGGAACCATCAGCGAGGTCGGGAGCATCCTGCGCATTGAAAATGCACTAGTCGAGGATGTTTTTACTTCCAACAGCAGAACTGGTTATGTCCTGGTTTCCTACGCAGCTCCCGGCCGAAATGAAATGATCAATATTGAACTCCTGCAATTGAACGTTGATTGGGACACAATCTTAGTCAATCAATTTGGCGACTCTATCAGCCTGTGCACTGTCAGGAAGGGGATGTGGATAAATGCCGAATTCTCCGCTGCCATGACAAGGAGCATTCCCCCTCAAACAAAGGCTTTCCGGATCGTAGCTTTCGTGCAGATGCCTGCGTACCGCACAACGACAGACTGGATCGTTTCCGTAGATGTTGCAAATGGCTTCCTCGTTACTGGCAATCCCGATGATGAGACGGACCAGATGAAATTTGTTGTCTCACGCGCTACAGAAATCCTGGATCAGAATAACAATCCTATTCGATTCAGCTCCCTTCAGCCTGGACAGCTGGTGAGGGTCGAGCATGCCAACTTCCAGACTGCCAGCATACCTCCACAGTCCACAGCTTATAGCATTCAACTGGTTTAAACTTGCTGAGATAGAAAAAACCGCTTATTATCTTCACAGGTATAATAAGCGGTTTTATAAGTTCAATCAGGAATTTATAATCAAATATCTCCTTCGTGCCTAGAAACGGGTCCTTCATACAGAAAGGTGCAGTTGCGTCCGCCATTCTTGGCCTCATACAATGCAGATTCCATTGTCATTGCTGCTTTGTTTATTATAATTGCAATCAATTCCTAATGGTTCCCCACAGACCGGACCGTACCTTTTTGCCAAAGTACTTTACCATGCCTATCTCCGGCTCATTCTTTATAATCGCCTCTTTTTTCTACCACGTTATAACCAATGGAGGCAACACGGTTTCTCAGACAGACATTACATTCTGCAGCTTCCTCTCCGGTACAGATCTTGTTATCATATAATTCATATTTCTTCCGAACGCCAATGGGTGATAAATTGGGCATCAGAACATTGGCTCCTGACAGGATCCCTTTTTCCCTTCCCTTGGGGTCAAGGGTCCCTAGTGCTGTGGTGGAAGGCAGCAGTGCATTTGGCAGCATCAACCTTAAGATCCCTATGAGAAACAGGGTGAGATCAACACTTCCTGCAGGAAAATCGGCAAAGGGGGTGTCCTTATGAGGAATAAAAGGCCCAATACCCACCATCTGTGGAGACAGTTCTTTTATAAACTCCAAATCTTCAGCCAGACACTTGGCGGTCTGGTAGGGGGAACCTACCATGAATCCAGTTCCCACCTGATAGCCGATCTTTTTTAAATCCCTTAAGCATTCCTTCCGGTTTTCTAAGGACAGGGAGTCCGGATGAAGGCGGGAATAGTGTTCCTCATCCGCTGTTTCATGGCGGAGGAGATAGCGGTTTGCTCCCGCTTCATAATATTTCAAATACTGGTCATAGGTTTTTTCCCCTATGGAAAGGGTGATGGCACAATCCGGATATTCCTCCCGGATGGTTTTAACAATATCCACCATGACCTCATCTGTAAATGCAGGGTCTTCTCCACCCTGAAGCACAAAGGTCCGAAAGCCGAGTCCATACCCGGACTCGCAGCAGGAAAGGATCTCTTCCTTGCTTAACCGGTACCGGCTGGCATTTTTATTGCCTCTTCTTATACCGCAGTAATAGCAGTCATTTTTGCAGTAATTCGTAAATTCAATCAGTCCCCTGATATAAACTTCCTTTTCATAATGATCCTGACTGTAGGTCCTTGCCAGGGAAAATAAATATTCACTGTCTTCTTTAACATAATTTTCCAGCAGGTAGATGAACTCGTCCTTATCCAGGTTATGAGTTTCATACAGCTTATCAATTAAATGCTTCATTTTCTTTCTCCTTGCTCTGTAGTGTCCGCTGCTGCCTGGTTTTTCCGTTCATTACCCCAGAGTTTCTACAAGCTGTACTCTCATACCATTAGGATCTTTTATAAAGGCAAACCTCACATGGGGATTTGGCTGCACCGGCTCTCCTAAAAGGATCACGCCTTTTTCCTTTGCCAGAGAAAGGGTCTGATCAAGGGATTTCACTTCAAACCCCCAGCTGATATCATCTCCCACTTGAATTTCCCTGTCCCCGCCGCATATCAATTCAATTTGTGTTTCCCCATCGCCTAAAAATGCAATTTCAGTACCAGGACCGGCGGGGAATCTTCTGTTCACCCTCAGACCGATGATCTCCTCATAAAATTTGATTGATTCTTCTAAATTCCTGACGTTTAAAGTGCTCCAGCAAAACTTCATAATAATTCCTCCTGTTTTAATCATTTTATCGTATTTTATATTAGCCTGTGCAAAAAGGTTATCTGTGCTTAATCATACCAGAATGACATGTTTATTCTATCATTTTCTATATAATAGTTAAAGACAAATTTAAAACATTTTTTCCGTTCGTTTCCAATCTTCATGTAAGTAGCCAAAAGTATGATTTTATTAAAAAAAGACCCGATTACATAAGATTTGTAATACTTTAATCTATTATAATATGAATATAGAATCCAGGAAACTTTTTATGGAACGAAATTCTTAACAGGAGGAACCCCTTATGAAATACGAAAGCAACAAAGTCTGCGATAGTAATTACTTCCATTGGGAAGATAGCGCCTTCCACGTATATGGAGAACGGGATCGTGAAGTAATTGCACTGTTGGCCAACCGTTTTATCGGGCACAACCCCCAGGCGCCTTATCAGTACCGGCTGGATTTCACATCCGGCATTACCTGCAATACAAAAGGCTGGTATCAATTCGATTTCGGCAGCCGCTTTCCCCAGGCCGCCGTTGGAGAGGTCTGCTATGGAGCAGGAGATTTATACAGCCACAGCCAAACTGTCTCCCAGTTTCAGATCCAATGCTGCGGACCGACTGTTTTATGGGTAAATGGAGAAAAAGTGTTTCACTCTCTCCCCCCTCAGGAAGGCTTGAAATCCTGCTGCACATGTTCCATTCCCCTTGAAGCAGGCCCTAACCATTTTCTTTTGGAAACCGAAAAAACGGAGATCGGTTTCGGCCTCTCTCTCCGCCATGCACAGCCTCAATGGCAGCCTTCCCATTTTACGGTGCCTTTGGCCGAAAGAAAGGGACAGGCAGGCTTTATCTATTGTCCTCCCATTAGCCGGGAGACAGCGGATACCTCTGCTCTGATTGACGGTTCTTTTGAGGGGCTTTTCTGGTTTCCAAGGCAGGAGTATGAATCGCCTGTCTCCTCCTGCCCATTATCCCGTATTTTCGGTCTGGACAGTCAGGGAACCGTAGCTGCTAAAAGCAGTTTCTTCCATGGGTATTCCGGTAAGGTCATGATCAAAGGCAGCTCCAGTCAGCCGCTTAGAGTCTATATCAACGGGGGGCTATACTTAGAATGGCTGGAAGGGGCTTTTGAAAAGGAAATCTCACTGCCCATAGGAAGATATGAGATAATACTAATTTGCAAAAAGAAAGCAAGTCACGATACAGGTCTGTCAGTTGAATTTCAGGATGCCGGCGGTACCCTTCCTCTTAGCACCGGGGTAAAAGGATATGAGGGTGAATGGATCTATACCGGTCTTTTTGAAGAGGAAATTCCACCCATCAGCCATTTGACAGGCATGGATAGAGTGTATTCCGGAGCAAATGGCACCTGCTACTGGCAGGCAGACCTGCCGGATTCCTTTGTGCGGATATCCGGGGGTGAACACCCAGCTTTGCTGGCTGACCGAGTTGGATGACTGCGGCTCCTTTGGCTCCTTTTTGCTGGAAGCCAACCGGCGGTGTCCTTCAAAAGAAGCCCATGCCCTGGCGGATGTGATTGCTGATTTTATGATAAACCGCCAGCGAAGGGAAAAGGATCAGGTATTCTCAAGAAACGACAACACCATGTGGATCGATGATATGTACATGAGCATCCCATTTTTATGCCGTTACTACCAGTTAAGCGGTAAAAAGGAATACTTAACAGAAGCTTGCCGCCAGGCGAAGCTATTCAAGCAGTACTTCTTTATGCCGGGTCAGAATCTGATGTCCCATATTGTGGATCTGGAATATAAGAAAATGAATAAAATCCCCTGGAGCCGGGGAAACGGCTGGGTAGTGCTGGCCTTATCAGAGCTGCTTCTGGTTCTTCCTGAAGATCACCCGGACTATAAGGCTGTGGCCGGATTCTTCCATGAGATGGCGGAAGGCATTTTGCGGGTGCAGGATGTAAACGGCCTGTGGCATCAGATCCTGGACGACCCTTCTACCTATGAAGAGGCTTCCTCCACTTCCATGTTCATCTGTGCTCTTTCCAGGGGAATCCGCCTGGGGATTTTAAGCCCGGAGCTGTGCCGGGAAAGCGTTTTATCCATACAGCGGGCATGGAGAGGAATGAAGCAAAGGGTAATCAACCGGAAGGGCGATCTTTACGGTGTCTGCCAGGGTTCCGGCTGTTCCTTCAGCCGCTCTTATTACCAGCAGCTTGGATGGCGTTTCAACGACCCTCATGGAATTGGAATCGCTATTTTGGCGGGAGTCGAAAAGCTAATGCTTGACGATTTTCTCCAACATAACCATATCTCTGAATAAATAATATATGCTCCCCTTATGGCAGACAGTTTTTTAATTAAAGCAGTCTGCCATAAGGGGAGCATGTTACGTCACAAACTTTGCCCTCTGTTGTTCTTTATCCGTTAAACCCTACAGTTATCAGTAATTCCTGACCGTTTTAATCTTAAATACCCAGACGTTCGGTTACGATCCTTTCACTGTAAAATGCTCGCCCACCAGCCTAATCACACCCTTTGCTGCTGTACTGCTGAGTCAGAGAATCCCTTACTGCCACCTGTCTGATAAAGTCGACCATTGTTAAAATCTTAACGTCTCTGTCAGCATCCTTTTCCTCGATAAGCATGCTGTTTGAAATGTCTTTCAGCAGTTCCACCACCAAGGAAATACCTTTTACTTTTACAGGAACAGCCGTAATCATAAAAACATTGTTATTTTTATATTCCACTTTAAAGAAAGTGTCATCCTCATTAAAGGCTCTCATGGAAATACAGTTATCACATAAATGACCTCTTTCCCAGTAATCATGACATATGGTATCTGACGTTAAACATTCATTACCTCTGACTTCAATCACCCTCTTTTTCAAGGGGTCTACAATCCGCATGATATCATATGTCTTTTCAAAAACTTTTATTTTATCCATGAGAGCTTCGTATTCCTGCATTTCTGAAACCTCCTGGCTCTTTCTGTTGTACTTAAATATAGTCTCTGCTCCAGCTGCAGAAAGTGAACAGACACGGATCGCATTGCGAACCCTTTTTGCCTCATACAGGGCGTGGTCGGCATGAATAAAAAGCCTTACCGTATCAACCTGGTCCGATATTGCCGCAAGCCCAAAGCTGGCCGTCAGCATCAGCTTGGGATAATCCGCAAAAATCAGACGATTCACCCTGGTCTTGATCTCCCTGCATATGGATTCCGCTTCTTCCATGCTTTTATCATGGAACAATAAGCAGAACTCATCGCCGCCGTAACGAAAGGCAGTCATATCTTCATGAAATTCTTTTAAGATTTTAGCAAATTCTATCAGGCATCGGTCTCCCACGTGATGTCCCCATGTATCATTTATATTTTTAAATTTGTCAACATCTACTATAGCAAGAATATAGCTCTGATCAGATGCCTTATCTTCCACATATTTCATTCTATCCCGGAATGCCTTGCGGTTGTATATTCCGGTCATTTCATCCATATGGACGCTCTGCTGTAAAAGCTGCCGTTCTATCTCCTTTTGTATAGCAGCGCTGTTTTTTCTGCGCTCAAACCGGATCACAGCCATACAGGCAATGGAAAAAGCAATCAATACGAAAAGTGATATCAAAAAATCCCCCAAACGGTGAGTATTTTCAAAAATACTGATCTTATCTGTATCCCATTTCAAGAAAAGCTCGGAAATCATAATGGAAATAATGCTCATCAGAGCCGAAGCCCAGGTTACGCGATAGTCCGCATAGATTGCAGTCAGCATGATGGCGATTGCAAAAATATAGTAAGTTGCTGTGAATGTGTTGTGCACTGTAAAAAGAACAAAACCGATCCCCACAAAGATAAGAGAAACCGAATAAATTTTATGTCTCCGGGAAAAACGTTTTGATTTCATGATCAGTGTTTCGATAGCAATACAAATGAAGTTTATTCCACTGGGAATGATTAAAAATTTCATGAAATATCTGTATGCCGTTGTTGACAGCATATCCGAATTGACCAGAATCACTCCCATTGCAATCTCAACCAATAAAGAAAAAATAACCAGGACAACGGAGGTCTTATAATGAAGCTTAAGCCAGCTTTCATCGATCTTTGAATACTCTTCCTGTACTGCCCTGATGTACATGTCATTTAAGTTTTCTTTATCTGTATGAAGCTCAAAACTTTCAAATCCCATATCCCACCTCCAGGTATCATGTATGTTATCATAAAAACAATTAAAAAAATTCTTTAGACATCAATCTATGAACTTTTCCCATTTTAATATTTTATAGGATAAATCCATTTTTTCCTATCATGTTCTGTCATATTTTTACACTTTTTTGCAAATCCGACAATTAACTTTAGCAGCTCCCGGCCACATTCTGCCTCCCCTGTATGATCTGAATATCTGCCGTTGCCGACTCGTCATAAGAAAGGAAAAGGGGCCTTCCGGCCCCATAAAACCTGTCTTAATCAGGCTTTCGTTTTCAGTTTGTATCTGACCACACCGGCCGTTTCATTGGTAATCTTTGTTCTGCCTTCCACCTTCCTGTTCCTAAGTGGCTGATGGTCCTTTTTGAAACCACTTTTCAATACTTTTTGCATCACCAGGCTTTGCAAAATAATACCCCTGGATATAATCGCATCCCATCTCCTTAAGAATCTCTCTTTGTTCCGCTGATTCCACTCCTTCACACACCACCCTTAAGTTCAGGCCATGGGCCAGCTCAGTGATGCTTTTTATCACCCGATGCTCTGTCTCGCTTTCAAGAGCTCTTCTTAAAAATGACTTGTCAATTTTCAATATATCAATAGGGAGAACCGTTAAATAATTAAGGGAGGAATACCCTGTACCAAAGTCATCCAGCGCAATGCTGACCCCAAGGGACCGCAATTTTTTAAGGATTTCGATATTGTCCTGGGAAAGCTCCAGGAGGACACTTTCCGTGATCTCCAGCTCCAGCTGGTTTACCGGAAATTGTGTCTCTTTCAGAATCCCCTCAACCAGATCATAGAAATTCTCATGGCGCAGCTGATGTACAGAAATATTTACGGACAGTCTTCCGATTTTACAGCCGCTGTCAATCCATGCTTTTCCCTGTTTACAGGCATTTTTTAATATCCAGCTGCCAAGAGGAATAATTAGACCTGTGTATTCGGCAACCCCTATGAACTCAAAAGGCAGGATCATACCCAGTTCTTCCGAATTAAGCCTTGCCAGAGCCTCCACGCCTCTTATTTCATCCTTTGATAGATCCTGCTGCAGCTGATAATAAATGAGAAGATTATCTTTTGCCAGGGCTTCCCTGATACATGCCTCCACATCGGATTTTCTGATAATTTCATCATGCATCTGTGCATCGTAGATGCAGTACTGGTTTTTTCCGCTTTCCTTGGCCTTGTTAAGAGCCGTATCTGCGTTCCTAAGCACATTATTTGCTGTCTGGCCGGCTTCAAGACCATGGACGACACCTATGCTGACAGATAAATAAACGGACTTTTCCATCAGCACAAAGGGAGAGTCAAAGATGCTAAGAATGTTGTGGCAAATCATTTCCACCTCTTTGACGTCCTGATGATTCCTGATAAGAATTAAAAACTCATCCCCGCCGAACCTTGCTACCATATTTTCCTGCCCCAGGATCTGAGTCAGCCGGTTACCTACCTGCTTAAGCAGCTGGTCGCAGAAATCAAGTCCAAGTAAATCATTATGGATCTTGAAATTATCCAGATCAATCATAAGGATGGAATATCTGCATATCCCCTCTCCAATGCATCTTAATGTGTCCTCAAGGGTACCCATAAACTGCACCTTATTAGGCAATCCTGTCAGCATATCATAAAATGCCATGTATTCCATCTTCGATTCTCTATGCTTCCGTTCTTCAATATTGGACACTGCACCTGCAAGCTTACCAGGAAGGCCTTCACCGTCAAAATAAACCTTTCCCTTATTTAAGACCCAGGTATAGCTGCCATCCTTATTTTTAATACGGTATTCCCGGTGAAACTCCCGGGCTTCCCCCTTTAGGCAAGAGTCAAATTCAGCCAGCACTGCCTGGTAATCCTCCTGATGAATGGTTTCTTCCTGTAATATCCCCCGGAGTCCATGTCCTTTCGGGGCATTTCCGGTAATATCGATCCATTTATCGGAAGTAATGATCTCATCGGTTATGAGATTCCATTCCCAGAGCGCATCATTCGCACTGTCAAGAGCCAGGGTGTAGCTTTCCTTCAGCCTTTCCAGTTCCTTGTGAAGATTGGCAAGATGCTGGATGTTTTCATCTTTTTTAAAGAGACCCATCTGCACATAGATGAGTACTCCCATAAGGAACAGCACCAGCACCGAGATAAACCCTATGACTGCTCCGTTGGTATTGATACTGTTTCCTTCCTTTGACAGTTTCAATGTCCAGTAAGTATCCATGACAGGTATCTGGACTATGTAGGAATTTCTGTCCATCCAGGGGGAATCCCCCCAGATGAGCCCCCCTTTATTATTATAGATACTGATGTGGTAGGTATTCGGTACCGCCTCTCTGATCACCCTGTCCATATAGGTATTGAAGTTAAAAACCACAACAAAAAATCCGTTAAACTGATCATTCTTATAAAGAGGATACCGTATGACCAGCCCCAGCAAATTCTGAGTCCCCTTCAGGATAAAGGGATCATTGACCGTTATAATCCTGTTTTTAATCGATTTTTCAAGGGATTCCTCCACCTCCGGTCGTCCAAGCAAGGAGGCGCCTATGGTATAATCATAGGCATCAGGATATACCATATCTGTGATCGTATCCTTATCTTTATGCTGGATATAAAGGATGTCAGGGTTTTTCTCCATATATTTGGATGACAAAATATTAAATTTATGCTTATCGATTTCATCATCAATGTCATAATTATAAGCAAGGGAGGTTAATACGCCCTCTGTTATGGCAATATGCTGCTGAACAGAATAGGATACAGATTGTCCAATGCTTGAAAGAACATAATTGTCTTCTGACTTCTGGGAACGCAAAAGAACGAAAACAATCGTCATGAAAATGATAAGCATAATGACCGTCTGTACGGCTATATATCTGGAATACTTATTACTCATTACTGCCACCTCGGTACTGGTTTGTTTCTCCATAACCAGTTATTTCATTGATTGTCTTTAATTAGTTGTGTGCTTTGAATTATTGAAATACAATTTATCATTGGAGTATATAAAAATAATCTGCCATGAATAAAAAATACAGCAGATTATCTTTTTTCACATAATCAATTATGTAATATATTTAAGCTTAGACTTTCCGAAAAACAGTACTGTTGATTGACCTTTTTTGCATCCATTTTCCTTTCCAAATGCCCCATTTTTTCCAGCTCATTTTCACTTAAAGTATTCCATCATAATATCTTAATTCCCTATAATTTACCATAAAAACCGACATATTTCAACAAATAGTAACATGTCAAGCATTAAAATACATATTTGCGTTATATCAGTAACACATCTTTTATCTCCACTTGTTATACAAAAAGGGGCTTAGTTTACTGGTTATAGATACCTCCAATAAACTAAGCCCTTGATCTCTGAATTCTATTTATTAACCATATATATGGCGTCGCTATCCGGCAAATTACATACAACTGCTCTTTACTGACGTACTTGGAGTTTTTTCACTCCATCACCTCCGGCTGGTATTCATGCTTGTTCCTTCAAATTTTCAAATAACCCTCCATGATAGCAATAATAGCGGTCTGCATCCAGAGATATCAGCTTATGAAGTGAAGCTTTGGCCGCCTCAATATCCAGGGTATACTGCGGATTTGCGATGACCAGTTGATTGCCCTCAATAACTGCGGCATCTCCTGTAATAACGGAACTGCTTTCCTTTAAATATAAGGAAATATGTCCAGGCATATGCCCCGGAGTCTCTATGATCTCACAGCCGCCGGCCCAGTCGAAATGTTCCCCGTCCTTAACCTCTATGTCAACGGAAACAGGTTTGATTCTTCTTAGGGATTCACAGAATTGAATTCCAAAAGGCTTTTGCTCTTCCGGCATTACATTCAACATTTCTTCCGCCTGTAACAAGCGCAGCGATTTTTTCTCACCGGAGATATACCCGCTTTCCGTGCGGCCTGCCACAACCTTAATCTCAGGATATTTTTCCTTAATTTCAAATAGAGCTCCCATGTGGTCGTCGTCATGGTGAGTGATCAATACCTTTGTTAAGGAACCTGGATTAATCCCCTTTGATTTCATCTCATCCTCTAATAAAGGCAGGAAACCGGGATATCCGCAGTCCACTAGAACAACATCATTAGCGCTTAATAATAAAACCGGTTGAAATGTCCGGATTTCATTCTGATATTGAAAATTTATATCTAACATAATTATTTGATTCATTTTACTTTTCCTCACAAAATCTTCTAGCGGATTGCAGGCTGGTACTGATTATATAACTTATTGCCTCCGTAATTCTTCCGTACGTTATTTTAAATTAACTACAATAGCCACAAATTCACACCTTCAAGCAGCCCCGAAATCCCCTGCTGCTATAAAAGCTGTGCGCACTGTTGTGATATAGGAAAACATGACCGTAGCGGAAATCAGCAAAGACAGCGCCTCCAAGTTTTCTGATATCAGATGGAGTCTTTACCCAGCTTGATGTCTTCCTATCGAAATTCCCCCATTTCTGAAGTTCCCGGTATTGTTCCTCCGTTAAAAGTTCAATGCCCATGGCAGCCGCCATACCAACGGCATTGCCTTCCGGATATACGCCTTTCTTTTCTCTCTCCTCCTGGCCTTCACGATCATAACAAATATTTCTGCGGCCACTTGGACTTTCTGCAGAACAGTCATAAAAAACATATTTATCCCTTGTTTCATCCAATGCAACAACGTCAGGTTCTCCTCCGGTTCTTTCCATTTCATGAAGTGACCGGAGTTTATCAGCGTTCTCTTCCAGCCTTTCCTGCACCTGATCCCACTCAAGACCTTTATGGCGGTTCATATTTTCTAAAAATCGGTTCTTCAGTATACTTAGCAGTTCTTCATTTGACATGGTTGTTTTCCTCCCTTACGATTTCCTTTCCTCCAATAACGGACTTGCTTCACCCTTACAGAATAAGTTTAGTCTATGCAGTGCCCTTGTACAGGCGATGTATAATAGCTTCTTATCATCCTGGCTGCAGTAAGTCTCAGCATCAGCATCACATATTAAAACAGCATCAAACTCAAGCCCTTTGGACATATAGACCGGTATAATGAAAACGCCTTGTAAATCTGTTGTGCTTTCACTTTTTATTAACTGGACATCAGCTTTGTCCTTTAAGCACTCAAAGAGAAAACGGGCGTTTTTTTCAGTTTTACAGATTAATCCGATTGACTTGTACCCCATTTCCAGGCAGGAATTCACTTCTGATACAATTAAATCATAATACGATGATTGATCCTTCGCCGCATATAACTGGGGCTCATCTCCTTTTCGGTTGAAACTCTTTATCTCTGTACTTTGTTCAAGGAATTTTAATCCGTAATTTAAAATCTCATTTGTACACCGGAAGCTTTTATCCATAGTGACAAGAGAAGATTTTTTCTTATTGAAGATTTTTCTGATCAATTGGTACAGGGATAAGTCTTCCCTCTTTTCCAGGGTCTGGTTGATATCTCCCAGGATTGTAAATTTCGCTTTTGAAAACAGCAGGTGAAAAATTTCAAAATGGAGAGGATAGTAATCCTGAGCTTCATCAATTACTACTTGCTTAATG
The DNA here is from genome assembly GCF_900105615.1 of Lacrimispora sphenoides JCM 1415. Classification (NCBI taxonomy): domain Bacteria; kingdom Bacillati; phylum Bacillota; class Clostridia; order Lachnospirales; family Lachnospiraceae; genus Lacrimispora; species Lacrimispora sphenoides. The sequence continues at coordinate 3,918,561 of NZ_LT630003.1, forward strand.
GTCTTATATTTTTTGATCCCGTATATTTTTAAATTCATATAAGTGAGAACCGTTGCATCATCATAGTATAGCATATTGGTATCTAAATTTTCCTGGGTGAAAGTTAAAATGTGGTCCATGCAGCCGGGAAGCTCTATCCCTTTTGCCAGACTGTAAAAATATTCTTTGTCATGGAACAGCTTTCTATAGACATCCTTAATATCAAGTTCCATGAATTTTAACATTTCTTCATTCATCAGGATTTTCTCTGATTGTTTTAAGCGGTATTTCTTAGACTCGCTGATCAGTTCCAAAATATATTCCCCTATCAGCTTTAATCTCATACCCAGAGGAGTTTCGTTAATTCCGGATAATACTTTCTCTTTTATCATCTCTCCGCTTATGATACACTCACCGCCATAGCAGATATCCTCAAAGTTCATCCATTTGTGGGGCAGGTCATCAATGAACCGATCCAATATCTCCATAAACTGGGGGGATGTTTTAAATTCAATGCTGCTTTTTATAATATCCCTGTATTGAGTATTTGAGATCAGGTTTTCCAAAAATTGATTTCTCGACTGTACTTGCTCATTCTTCAGTACAGAAGCAATGATATCTTCAAATACCACTGATACAACATGTTCTTCTCCAAGCTCAGGCAATACATTGGAAATATACTGCTCAAACAATGAGTTTGGTGAAATAATCAAAATATTATCAGCGGTCAGCTTTGAGGAAAGGCCCTGGTACATCAGGTAGGCTGCCCTGTGAAGAGCAATGGACGTCTTGCCGCTTCCTGCCACGCCCTGTACCATCATTAAGTCATTTTCCATATCCCGGATAACAATGTCCTGTTCCCTTTGAATTGTTTCTACAATCGTTTTCATCTTAGGAGAAGTATTCTGAGACAGCAGCTTCCTTAAAAATTCGTCCACAATCTGCACATCTGCATCGAAAAAATACTCCAGCTCCCCTTTGCTGATTTCAAACTGGCGCTTTAAATTAACCTCTCCTGTGATCCTTCCGCCAGGGGCATCATAAAATACCTGCCCCAATACAAACCGGTAAAAGACGCTTGCTATGGGTGATCTCCAGTCATAAATAAAAAATTCATTCGTCTCATCTTTCTTTAATGAGGTGCGTCCGATGTAGATATTTTCGAATTCGTCTTCATCATCGAACTTGAAATCAATCCGGGCAAAATAAGGGGATTGGATCATTTTCTCCAGCAAAAGGATTTTGTTTTCTACCGCTTCATAATCGGCGATTTTATCTGTGATCGGATTTGCATACTGATTTATGGCAGCAAGGGCTTCAAAACCTTCGCTGCTCCATAGATTTGCTATGGAGTGAGATGTATTCTCACGCAGCTCTTTCTTGGCAGAAATTATGGCCGACTTATTCTCTACATTGCGCTCTCTCGCTTGACCCAGCTGTTTTTTCGCTAAAGCAATGGTTTGTTCTAACCTGCTCTTTTCAAATTCTAATTCCTTCCGGTTATCTTCCATAATAAATACCACCTCTCTTATAGAATCGGCAGAAAACTCATTTCCTAAACCGTTATTCAAAATAGTCTAGCACAACCCGTATCAGAAAAACAGTCTTGTTGTGGCCGGCAGTATGTGTTATAATAAAGGTGAAGAGAGAAAGGTGATTGCGCAGACGCACAATCACCTTTCTTTTATATATGCTATATTTTATAAAAAGCAGGCCTCAGCCTGTACTATTACATAACGCCGCTGTTACAAAGCGGCTTTCTTTCCTGTTATGCATAAGCCGAAAAACTCCATGCTGACAGCAGTATTTTTAAGCATTGACTGACCAAGCAAGTTTGTTATTTCATCGGCCGTATACTAGGCATTGAAAGAAGTTAAAAATCCCGGACGGATTTCCTTTGGCCTGGTTGAGAAATAAATAAACCACTTGATCAGAGAGTTCACATCACGGCGCATGTCGGTGATGCATAAAAGTCCTTGGGGTTTTAAGACTCTGTTTATTTCATTAAAAACCTTTACGGGGTCTTCCCATTCATGAAGCGATCCATTGGAAATAACAGCATCAAAGGAGCTGTCTGGAAATGGCATAAGCATACAGTTGCCTTCCACATAAGAAGTTCTTTTTTCGAAGCCGTAATCCCTCGCATTCTTTTCTGCAAGCCTGATCATTTCCTGGCTTATTTCACATCCGGTAAGAGCTGCAATTCCCCTTATCGTATAAAGTTAGTCATAACATAATCTTCTTCTTCTGGAACAGGTATGTTCTCTTTTCCTGCATCAATGATCTTAAGCAGCCAGGCCATTGACCTGGCGTTTTTGCGGATAGTCTGGATTCCTTCCTCGTCCTGTATCACTTCTCCTTTATCCGTGCCATACGCTACTGTCCAGTATTGGGACGGCGGTATAACAGTCTCGGCTAAATTAAGATAGTTATTAAGCTGATGAACTACATCCACACCGCCAGCACGTCTAACAACGGAAATGGAAGTTGCAACTTTATATTTGAAGTAACCTGGACTTGTAAAAAACACCCTATCCAGAAAGGCTTTCATTGTTCCTGCTATTCCTGCATAATAAGTCGGTGATCCAAGGATGAAACCGTCTGCCTCCCGCAGCTTTTTTGCAGTTTCATTAACAATATCATCTTTAAAAACACAATGATTGTCTTCGGAAGTCCAACAGTATCCACAGTGAATGCACCCGTGGATATCCAGATGACCAATTTGAATGATTTCAACTTCTATCCCCTGCTGCTCCAACTCATCTGCCATGATCTTAAGTGCCTGATTTGTATTACCGTTTTTACGTGGACTGCCATTAATTGCTATTACCTTCATAAATCCACACTCCTTTCTTTGATATACGGAGAGTATAGACCCAACACTTAGATGTAGGTCAATAGTCTAAATTAAAATTATATTTACATTTTATGACAATATAACTTATCATATGACAACTTCGATACGATATTTTCATAATTATCCTTGACCTGGAGCTAAGTGTAAGCTGTATAATAGCTGTATAAAACTATTTGAGGTGATAAATGTGAACTATACCATAGCGCAAGCCGCAAAAAAAATGAATCTGACAATCTATACCATACGATACTATGACCGTGAAGGACTGCTCACTAACGTGAAAAGAGATAAATCAGGCAACCGTGTTTTTACAAAGGATGATATGGAAATGCTTTCTCTTATATGCTGCCTTAAAAATACCGGAATGCCTATTAAGAAAATAAAGCAATTTACGGACTGGCATAACGAAGGCAGCCAAACCCTTCATATCCGTAACGATATGTTAGAAAATCATAAAGAAGATATTTTAAAGCAAATCGATGATCTAAAAAAACATCTTCGTTCGATTGATCGAAAGCTGGATTATTACCATGATGCCTGCCAGGCCTACGATACGAACTCACCAATTCCAACCTGCTGCGAATATATCGATGATGAGTTAGAATTTTAGACTGCGTTTTAGCAGGCTCCCCATCAGGTGTCATTTCATCCATAAAAAACATATGATAATACAGTATATATCTAAGGAGATCAATCTTTATGATATCTAATCTGCGAAGTTGTTTTTATGGAACCGATACCCCAATAAACACTGACTTTGGTGTTACAAGCAGAGTGTATTTAAATAATGCTGCAACACCTCTTGTTGCCAAACCAGCCATTCAGGAGCTGAACAAAATCCTTCCTATTTATTCGTATGGTAATGAACCCAACGCTTTATCAGCTTTACTCACAGAAAAATATAATGAGGTCAGAGATATCGTGACGGATTTTATCGGTGCCGACGCTTCGCTGGATACTGTTATATACACCTCGAATACTACCTCAGCCATCAACATTCTCAGCCAGGTTTATTATGAGCACGACCCGGATCAGATTATCCTTACGACAAGAATGGAACATATGGCCAACTATCTGCCCTTCCGGGAAAGGATGAAGACAGTGGCTGTCAGAGTTACGCCTGAGGGTGACGTAGATATGAACGACTATGCCGCCAAGCTTGAACAATACAGAGGTCAAATTAAATTAGTAGCCGTAACAGGGGCTTCCAATGTAACAGGCATTATACCCCCCTTTTATGACATGGCTGCAATGGCTCATCAGTATGGAGCCAGAATATTCGTTGATGCAGTTCAGCTTGTACAGCACAAAAGCTTTACCATGAAACCTCACGGCGACGCCTCCCATATTGACTTTGTGTCCTTTGACGGCCATAAATTTTATACTGGGCAATCTGGCGGTGTTCTGGTAGGAGACCGGGCTTTTTTAGATCAATATAAACCACTGATATACGGAGCCGGTATTACTGAATTCGTAAGCAGTTCAAAAATCATATATAAGGGTTCCCCGGAACGATATGAGGCAGGGTACCCAGACTTCCTTGGCATCATCTCAATGGGTGCGACAATCCGTTTTCTAAACGAGATCGGAATGAAAAATGTTGAGGTATGGGAACAAGGGCTGTACCGGTACCTGATTAGCCGTTTAAGTCAAATCCCGGGGCTGACTCTGTATGGTGACGTATACAGGAATACACGAACCCCGTTTGCGGCATTTAATCTTAATTATATGCCATACCGGACACTTGCCAGCCATCTGGGATTTGGATTCGGCATTGATATCGCGCCAGGTACAAATGGGGCTAATCTATATGTTCAAGAACTGCTTGGGCTTACAGATGATCAGGCATTTTCTCTCTATCAAAGCGGGGAAGGATACGGCATAGTCAGGGCGTCCATTGGTTTGTTTAATAATTACGAAGATATCGACCGCCTGGCTGATGCATTGCTCTCCATTAGTAATCCATCGATCTCGTTTGCGTCGTATCAGTCATTTCTATGATCCTGTCAAACCAGTGCCGGTAAATTTTATTTATTTGTTTTTCATCGAAAATAAAACGGGTATTTTCCAGATGTTAAATCTTGTACTAATATAATAGCTCTATTCATATTTTATTAAAAAATGATTAGAATGGGGTTTGGACATTGGTAAAGATTAAGGTTCATTTACAGCCATTAGTAGGTAATATAAATTTACCCACTGTTTTAAAAACAGCCATACTTCCGGGTGATAATGCAGAACGATTATTTATTGCAACCCAGATCGGAGAAATATTTTACATCGGAGACGGAGCTATAGAAACTTTTTTAGATATTCGCCCGAGAGTTTTAGAACTGGGGGGTTCTTCCGGCGGATATGATGAACGTGGACTACTGGGATTAGCGTTTCATCCCGACTTTTATAAGAATGGCCTGTTTTACCTTCATTATTCAGTTGCCGGATCGCAGGGCCCAGGTGCTCTTCCAACATCTTTTAAGCCTGACCCATGTGACCCAGCAACCTTAAACTTAAAGTGGACAAATAGGGAAATGCAATATAATCACATTGATACCGTTGAAGAGTGGATCTATCAATCCAATTCCCAACCTCAAAAACGCCGTACATTGCTTAGTATAAGACGACCGTTTCTAAATCATAATGGTGTCAACAGCTTAAATTTTTCACCAGAAACTGGAAGGCTTGTTTTAACAACCGGAGATGGCGGCGCAGGCTTCGATCCATTTAATTTAAGCCAGGATGATATGGAAATTGCCGGTAAAATCATTGAAATTGATGTGGCGGTGAATACATTGAATGATAACCCACCCGTAATTACACGCTTTCAGGAACTTCCTGTCTCCTTTCAGGAGACGCTTACGGTTATTGCCAAAGGTGTCCGCAATATAACAGGAATTTCATTTCAAAGGTTTAACAGCCAATTTGTCAAATACGTTGGGAATGTGGGACAGGATGTGGCAGAGTCAATTTTTTCTTTCGTTGATTATAAATCCATACCGGTCACTAAGCTTATCCAATCTTCTATGATGAATACCGAGCCTGAGCAAGAAGGGTTTATTAACTTTGGCTGGCGTGGTTGGGAGGGCGCTCTGCCTACTTCAGTAGTAAGTAACTGCACTGTAAATCCAGCTTTGAATGAAAAAATAATTGCTTATTACGATGAAACAATAACAACATCGGTAAAACGCTTACCGCCTCTTATCAGTTATTTTCACCAAGATCCCCGGCCCGATAAATTTGGGGCAACTGCGCTTACCGGAGTCCAGCCATATATGGGAAATGAAATCCCAGATTTAACAGGGAGTGTTGTGTTCACTGATCTTGCCAGGAATGAAGGAGCTCCGCCGCCTGTCAGAGGGGCTTTCGCCTATACCACAGTAAGGGCAGATTGTAAACTTCGGGATTTTAGTGTGATTGATATTGATTATGATTTTGGCTCTAAATCAGCTTATTTTGTTAGCTTGGGAACTAATCTGGATCAAACCAGGCTATATTTAGGAGTCTATGGATCTATGAAAGTAGCGGATCATTTCCAAGGTACTGTTTTTGAAATTATTCCATGAATATATTTAGTTAAATACTAATAAGAAGCGTCCGGTTTCTTTAAAGAAGTCTCTGCCGGAATTATATGATTTGTTAACCTCCCTCCGTGAATCTGAACAGGTTTCATATGTCTCAAATGTTGAGCATAAAAATACCGCCAACCAATGAACGGCTGGCGGTATGAACTTATTTCATCCACTGCATCTTAACAGGAAGAGCAGCAAGATCAATCGTCACAACATTTTAATATTAGTATACAAGCTGTCGAGGTATTATTGTTAAGATCTGGATCTGGTGTTGTTGAACTGACTTGTGCTGTATTAATTATTTTACAAGAACATGTCTGCCGTATGCATCCTTTTATAAGAACGACTCTTGAGGTGCCTGCTGGTATTGTGCCTAAGTTAACACTTCCCGGCCATGGCTGGAAAGCAAAACCATCATCCAGTGAAAACATCGGTTTTTTAAGAATGTCTGCCAGGCTATCGGTTAAAACAACATTATGAGCATCTGCCGGGCCTGCATTAGAAACCACGATAGTAAACTCCACCAGTGCTCCGCGGCAAGCCTTTTTCTTATTTGCAAATTTCTTTACAGAAACGTCTGCTTCTGTTTCTTCACCTGCTGCAACCGCTACACATATTGATGCTACGTTGTTAAACAGATTAGGATCCGGTGTTGCTGAGATTGCAATTGCCGTATTATTAATACAGCCTGAAGCTGATTCTGCTACTGTACCTCTAATGATAATGGTTCTTGATTCTCCAGCCGGCAATGCCCCTATATTAAGGGAGCCCAGCCATGGATTAAAGGTTGCCCCTCCATCGACTGAGAATACCGGTCCTGTAATGCTTGCTGAAATATTATCATTTACAATCACATTTTCTGCAGTATTTGGTCCTGCATTGGATACTACCAGAGTGAAGGTTATCATTTCTCCTGGAGCCACTGGATTGGGGCTTGCAGTTTTTTTAATTGAAACATCTGCCAGTGCTGGAGCTAATATTGGCGTCTCTGTCGTTGAAGTATTATTCTCCGGATTTGGGTCTGGTGTAGGGGAGCTTACTGTTGCTGTATTTATAATAATGCCTGCTGCCGTTGGGCTTACAGTTCCTCTAATTATGATAATTCTCTCCGCTCCTGCCGGTAATGTTCCTAAATTAAGAAATCCCGGCCATGGATTAAATGTTACTCCTCCATCGATTGAGTACTCTGGATTAAGAATAGAACTTGGTATACTATCCATTAAAAGAACATTCTCTGAAGCATTTGGACCAAAGTTATTCACTACAATTGTATAGCTAAGCGGTTCTCCTGGTATCGCAATCGCCTGATTACTTTGTTTTTCTACAGCAATATCTGCTTCGACAGCTGATACTGGAGTTTCTAACGTTGAAGTGTTATTCTCCGGATTTGGATCTGGGGTCGTTGAGCTAACGATTGCTGTATTGGAAATCACGCCTGTTGCGTCGGGGCTTACAATTCCTCTTATTATGATAACTCTTTCTGCTCCTGCCGGTAATGTTCCCAAATTAAGAAATCCCGGCCATGGATTAAATGTTACTCCTCCATCGATTGAGTACATTGGATTAAGAATAGAACTTGGTATACTGTCCATTAGAAGAACATTCTCTGCTGTATTTGGACCAAAGTTATTCACTACAATTGTATAGCTAAATGGCTCACCCGGTATAGCAATTGCCTGATTACTTTGTTTTTCTACAGCAACGTCTGCCTCGACAGCTGATACTGGGATTTCTAACGTTGAAGTATTATTCTCTGGATTTGGATCTGGTGTCGTGGAGCTAACGACTGCTGTATTGGAAATCACGCCTGTTGCGTCAGGGCTTACAGTTCCTTTAATTATGATAATCCTTTCTGCTCCTGCCGGTAAAGTTCCTAAGCTGAGAAATCCTGGCCATGGATTAAAGGTTACCCCTCCATTGATTGAGTACATTGGATTAAGAATAGAACTAGGGATACTATCCATTAAAAGTACATTTTCTGCTGCACTTGGGCCAAAATTATTAACTGTTATCGTATAGCTAAACGACTCTCCTGGGACTGCAATTACCTGATTACTTTGCTTTACTACAGCAACGTCTGCCTCGACGACCGCTACCGGAGTCTCTAAGGTTGAAGTATTATTATCTGGATTTGGATCTGGTGTAGGTGAGCTAACCGTTGCTGTGTTCGTAATGACGCCTGTTGCTGTTGGGCTCACAGTTCCCCTGATAAGAACAATTCTTACCCCTCCTGCCTCTATTGTACCTAAATTAAGGCTTCCGATCCATGGATGGAAAGTTACTCCGTCATCTATTGAAAACTGTGGATTGAGTATATTAGTTGGAATACTATCCGTTAGAAGGACACTTTCTGCATCGGCTGGGCCAAAGTTTGAAACTATAATCGTATAGGTGAACAACTGCCCTGGGACTGCAGTCTGATTATCACTTTGCTTTACTACAGCAATGTCTGCTTCGCCTGGTAATTCTTCAACCATAAGAGGAACTGGGTTGGATTCTTCTGAAAAGTTGCCTGGTATGCCACCCTCAACAGGTGTATATGAGTAATCGATAGTTGCTGTATTTATAGCAGGATTCGGATTCGGAATGCCTTCAACTCTTACCTGAAACGTCACTTCCGTGACGGATCCACCTGGAATATCCGGCAGCGGAAAACCTATATTAGGATCAACTCCCAGCTCAGGAACTCCATTAACCGATACACTTCCAGGTATGAATAATAAACCATCTGGTACATTATCCCTAAAAAATACATTAGTCAGAGGACTGGTACACGTATTTGTTAATTTAACCGTATACGTTACGATATCGCCCACATTTGCAGTAAACGTGCTGCTTGATTTAACTGGGGTAAATATTGGTACTAAGATTTCCTGTAAAGCCACATCATCAATCGCATAATCGTTCCCTACAACAGCTTCTCCTTCACTGAAGAATTCTACTGTAATATGAGTGTTATTCATAGAATTAATGACAGTTCCTATTTGTTTCCACTCTGGTGCGTTTATATTAACTGGAATCTCAACTCCTAATGCTTGCTGAAACAGTACATTACCGTTTTGATCCAGGATTCTGACACCTAACTGTGCTGGCGGAAAGCCTGTTACTTTAAAAAGATTAAGAATCCATGTGCTGAATAAAAAATTAGTATTTGGCGTAACCGGTACTGTAGACCTAAAAAATACGGCTCCAGGGTTAAACCCATTTACTACCATCATTCTTCCGGTTTCATTTCCTGTCGTATGGTCAGCGATACGCCACCAAGCTCCTATAACATTGCTCATTGCATCTGTCATAAGATTTTGTACCGTATATTCTCCATCAATTGGTGTAAACTTAGTTGGATCCGGTACTACATACGTAAAATCTGGTGTAACATTGGGGTATGGTGCGACCGCAGGTCCTGTATTCGCTGGTGTCCCTGGCGGAAAGAATCCAAACGTTCCGTTATCTGCATCTGTAATAAGATTAGTATTGGATACAGTTGTACATGGGTCTAATATCGTTGTAATCGGTGTATAAATCACTGGGCCATTTAGTATATTTTGGTTGGTTATATCTGCTCCTGTTACAGTTATTAATATTGTGTTAGGGGTTAAACAATCCAAGTTTGTCGACCCTGCGGGGGGATTCGCGACGAAACTAATGGGAGGTGTTGCAGCTGTAGGAACTGGTCCTGCTGCTGCCAGGGTAAAATTACCTGGTGTTGGTACTCCCCCCGCAGTACCAAACGCCTCTACGATTCTATAGCTGCCATTTGGAACATTAATAAATGCATAATTTCCTGCAGCATCCGTAAGAACTACAAGCCTGACACCTGTTGTTATATTCTGTAATACAACGGGTACATTTGCTATTCCAGAATCACCAGCATCTATAGTAGCACTTCTATTTCTGTCAAATATAATTTGACCTGATACTGTTGCCATATTATCACTCCTTTATATGAATTCTGTAATACTATAATATTCTGCCAAGCTTTTATTGGTGACAGCCCCGTCCTTTTGCACTTACTCTCGTAACTCAAACTTTACCTTTTATCCTCTTTAAATTTTGGCATAAAAAAAGAGAACCTTTTTACAGTTCTCTTAGTTTTTATTTTGATTATATTATTTGATATCACGGAACCCCTTAACGCTGCTATCTTTAGAATTTACTTAAAAGATAACTGGCTATTGTACTTATATCTTTATTGTTTCCGGAATCATTTATTTCCTGGTTCAGCTCATTGTCATTTGTAAACGAACCATCTGCCTCTTGCAAGTAAACGGCGGCCAATGGTTCTCCAGACGCCCCGTCATAGTTATCTTCAACAATTATGATTATATCCTTTAATCCATCCTTATTTACATCCTGAAATGAAACTGCTTTTACATCTACGCTATAAGGGAGAACTGCATTGAAATTATAAAGAATATCTCCTTCTTCATTGGTTAAATAAAACTCTACAGGTATATGGTTACCACCGGCTAATTTTCCTGATACGAATTTAACATTGCCCCATGAATTTAAATCCACCATAAAAGTTTGATCTTTGGTAAGTTCAAAACCATTTATATCTTTAAGATTATATGGAGTAAATTCAAACGTACCTTCCGGAAGGCGCATGACTGTATCTTCGGATTTCTCGGTTATTGTGATCGTGGCTTCAATGGTATTATCAGGTTTCAATAAAAGTTCAACAGTTCCCTTATTTTTCCTCGAATCATTTACAAGCTGACACTTTGCTGTATCATTTATAACAGTTCCCTCAAGTTCTGCGATATCCATATTGTATGCCGGGGCATTACCCACTACACTGATCTCCCCTTGGATTTTCCCATCACCAATTTTCGAAATCAAAATAGATACGCCGCCATTATCAGGGAAACCGGAATCAGTATTTCTAACCCATGTCTTTTTAAGATATTGTTTATAGTCAATATTATTGATTGCTGCAGCCGTTGTATCCGCTGTAGTTGTCGCTATGGGTATACTCTCTTCTTGGGATTCTGTGGATACACTATTTTCTGCAGAAGTTTCCAAGGACGTGTTATCATTTTGTTTCTGATTATTGGTAGAAGCATTTTTCCCACAACCTGTAAGAAGGAGACAGGTTGCTATAATTGTAAACAGCCTCTTTTTATTCATAATTACCTCCGATGGCAGTACTGTTAGACTTTGTTGATAAACATGATCCAGCGTATATAAAATAATTCATATTATATCATTATCTCTTCCAGCTTTCTATCTTTATTTAAATCTTCTGTCCGGATCTTCCCGTCTACAACTTCCAGCAGTCCATTCACACTCCATGGCTCCAACTTTATTTGATTACCTGACATGCAATTCCAGTATAATATTTTCTAAAATCACCTGACCAGATATGTTTCACATAATTATTAGATATCATCGTTTCATATGGATCAAGATACGTAAAAAAATCTTTATCTCTTTTCACTAATAGGATCCAGTGACTATTCCTAAGACCAAACTCTTCTTCATTACCGGTCATCATTACCATAATCGGGGATTTTTTCAGAGATTCCTTCCATTCGTCATCATAGAAAGACATTCTGAAGTTGATATTATTTTTAGTAAAATATTTAAATATGTCTTCAGGGTAAGTCCCACATTTCATATCATCATTATCATATCCTTTTTCTTCTGGTGAAACATTAAAGTTTAATTCTATAGCAAGCTTCTCAAAATTATCGTAACCTGTGATCTGATGATATTTTAATAACATAGAAAGGCAGGCAATTCCACATGCAGATTCCGGATAAAAACTTTGATCATTTTGGCTGATAAAATAATTTTTATACAAGTTATTTTTTCTCCTCTCTATTACAACCTGTTCTTAACCTCATTTTTTAAATACGCCTGGCAGTCTGAGTGGTACTGCCATCATGAATAGTCAAATGACGATAAATGCCATCATTTGCAAACTTAACTGTCACAGATAAGCTGCGAAGGAAAAATTCAGTATCTGAAACCGCATACATTTCAAGTTTCATTGATCCTGGAAGTTCAAGGAATAACCGCTGATTTTTCATCAGAACCTTTGCAGACATTTCCGGATTCTCATCCAGCCGGTACTCGCCTACATATTTGTTTAAAATCTCAGGGTCTAATGTTTTTGCCATTTGAAATTCCAGCACATTGGGGATCTCATATGGTTCATCAAATAGTATATTCTCAATTGCACGTAAAATAGATTGTTCAAAGTCAAAATCCTGTTCCTTGTTTCTTAAAAATATAATCGTAGAATCATGATCAATGTATCTTTTAAAGTATGTGGTATAACCTGGCCAACCACCACTATGCCACACAGATCTTCCCCTTTTCTTATCATTCTCTAAAATCCATCCTAGTCCATATTTAAATTGACTATCAAGTCTTGGGGAAGACGGAGAATAGGCTTCCTTCAATAAAGTGTCATCAATCAGTGTCCCATCTCTCAATGCCCGGTCCAGCAGATAAAGATCGTCAACGGTGGAATGAAGCGCACCATCTCCCACGATCCCATCAAGATAAACAACAAAATCTGTTTCAGGAAATTCATCCGGCAAAACATGTTTACCTTTGTACACATCAAACACATAACCATAGGCATAGTTATCCATAACCTGCCCAGTTAATCTTTGACAGAATACTTCTGTGTCCTGCATTCCTACAGGTAAAAATATATTTGTTTTCATATAATCTGCAAACGAATGCCCCGAAACTTTTTCAATAATGAGAGCAAGCATCACATAACCTGTATTGCTGTATTCCATATGATCATTCAGCTCGAATAGCCGTTCCGGCTGATACTTAATGAGTAGCTCTAACAAATCCTGGTTCACCGCTATTTGGGTTTTATCCCAATGATGTTCGAATAACTCTAAATAATCGGGCAGTCCGGAAGTGTGATTCAATAATTGTCTTACTGTAGCCCCTTTATAAGGTATATGAGGTAACCACTTTTCTATAGGGTCATCAAGAGAAAGTTTATGATCCTGTACCAATAACAATATACCCAAAGCCGTCATGGGTTTTGATACTGATGCTAAGTTAAATATTGAATTTATTTTTAATTTTCGTTTTGAATCGAGTTCAGCCTCGCCAAAAGCTCCCTTATATAATAGTTCGCCGTCTTGAGCCACTAAGACAGTACCATTCATCAATTGTTTTGTTTGAATTTCTGTAAATAATTTATTTAGTATTTCTCTTTTTTCATTCATGATATAATTTTCCTTTTAACAATTATTTTGATAATTCTTCTTCAACTATTGAATTGAGTTTTACTAAAATGTCTCGTAATTGTATCATATCCTCCATTTTCATGCGAGAATAAAAGCGATTCACGATTTCCCTGTTAATCTCTTCTTCTTTTGAATAGTATTGGTGCCCTCTCTCATCTAACTGCACAATTATCTCTCTCCTATTATCAGGATTAATTGTCCTTAATAGATATTTCTCTTTTTCTAATTTAGAAACAATCTGGCTAACCGCACTTGAAGTAACATTCATTGCTTCAGCCAGTTGGCTTATAGATAATTGAGATTCTTTCTTCACCAAATCCAATATTATCATTTGCTTGGATGACAGATCCTCATTAAATAAGGATTGACGCTCTTTCATCAAACGAGCATTCATGGAATAAGTTATCTCATTAATTTCTGTAACCAAATGGAACAATTCATTTTCATTCTGATGATCTGTTTTCGGAACCAAAGCTTTACCTCCTATTTTACTTAAGTTGCCTTAACTATAAAGCCACCTAATGTATTTGTCAAGTAAAATTGTAAGATTATCAATAAAAAGTGGATATCATGCTTAATAGTACTTCCCAAGCAAAAAGCCTCCGCTTAAAAAGTCAATTTTGCTTGTGACTTCCTGCGGGGGCCTATTTTTAACTAATAGAAAAATATTCGTTTTTTAAGATGCTCATAATAACAATGTCATGCCAATCTCCGGCACGATAGAACGCCTGACGTAATACTCCTTCATTCATAAATCCCATTTTCTCATAGAGTTTAATTGCTCTTTCATTAAACGAGAACACGTTTAAGAATACCCGATGTAAGTTAAGTTCGCTAAAAGCATACTCAAGTATCAGAGAAAGAGCCGCTTTACCAATGCCTTTTCCCCACATATCTTTTGCTCCAATATCAATAATACATTCAGCAGAGCGGTTTTTATAATCAATATTACTTAGAGAGACAATGCCGACCGCTTGATTCGTCTCCTTATGCTCAATGATATAGCTTTTTGCATTAGGCTGAGAAATTATTGAAGTGATGAATTCTTCTGTATCCTTTAATGTGTAAATGTCTAACAGGGGGCTGGTGGTATACATGACTTCTACGTCATTTCGCCAACTATGATAAATATTGTAATCATCAAGTGATAATTTTCTTAGCTTTATGATTTCGTTTTCAAACATTGAATGATCCTCCTTAAGATAGAATGCGCTCAATCATCGTATTCAGTAAATCAATCCTTTTAGAAAGATTAATACCGGAGCAAAATTGATTATATTGCTGTAACATGATTCCATCAATCGTTGCAATAAGTAATTCGGAAAAAGTGTTTACATCAATTGTATCTTTAAATTCTCCCGCTTCGATTCCCATATGAATGAATAATTGAATCACATTTGCTAGCTTTTCATGCCTTTCTTGTAAATATGGAAATTCAGAAGCATTATGGGAAAGGAAAAATTCTGACTTTGCACGTACTAAATTCCTATCTGAATCTTGCACTGACAATACTGTTTTTTGAATCCAATCTTTTAATTGCGGAAATAAGGGTTCCTTGGGATCAGGACTTAAAGCTGATTCGATGTTTAAAAAATCATCATATTTTAACGCGGCCAGAAAAACAGTGTCAATGTTTTCAAAATGAGCATATAAACCACCCCGCGATATCTGGGCTTCATCCATAATATCTTTCATCGTAGCATTGGAATAACCTTTCTTAGCAAAAACATTCACCGCTGCTGTCGCTATTTTATTTTTTCGTGCTTCCAGATATTTTTCGCTTACCTGCGGCATTAAGACCTCCTTTCCTCACAAAGTAGACATACATGTCTATTTTATTATAGGGCTGGAAAATGAATTTGTCAATACTGTTACGAAATTATCCATTTGTTGGTATATACGAGATTGCCGATTACCTCTAATTATCCAGGTAAAAAATGAGATACCGTTTTTACGGTATCTCATAACTTTTAATTTTATTCCATTGTATCTCTTTGCTCCATATCAGTAATCAAAGTAACATTATTATATTTTTAAGTCACTGTTAGTCTGGACATATACTCTGCTTAAAGTGGAATATATTTTCCGGGTCGTATTTGCATTTAATTTGCATAAGTTCCTGATAATTGGTACCATAATATGCCATGGGCCAGTCTTTGATAAAAACATCAGGCCAATTGACGTAGGTTCCATTTACATATTTTAACATGGCTCTTCTTAGACTTTCTACCCAATGTATGTTTGTCTCTTTTTCTTTATCAGCTTTCCAGCGGGTTATATACTGCATGATATAGTTTGCATCACGATGGAAATAGGCCGTTCCATCTGGAGGAATCTCCCCGACTGCCCCTGCCAGACTCTGAAATTGAACGGAGTTATCTTTATTTGGGGAAGTTTCCATAAAGCAAAGCAGGGTATCTATTGCCTCATCAGGTAAACTATGATACACGAAAGCTCCAGTGTTTTTAAATTTATGAGGGCCCAGCCCCCCATCAAATTTCATTACTGCTTCAATATATGGAATTGTCTGAATATCTATCTGAATTAGATTGCCTGCGGCAATTAATGGTTTTAGTAAGCATCTCAGTTGATCCTCATTGCCTAAAAATTCACCGGCAGAAGTAATACGGCCGTCTTCCTTGGTAAATAGGTCTATAATCGATGTCAGCCGTTCATCAACAAACGGCGCCCAAGACTGCCATACTTTGATGACCTCTCTGGCTTCCGACCAATCCCAGGTGATATTATAAACAGCAACATCTGAAATTGGATGAACCTTAAAAATAAATGACGTTACTATCCCAAAGTTTCCGCCCCCGCCACCCCGGGATGCCCAAAAAAGATCGGAATGCGTGCATCGGTCAGCGCATATTACTTCTCCCTCTGCATTGACCATCTGGACTGTGATTAAGTTGTCACAAAGCAGGCCCATCTCTCTTGTCAGCATGCCGAATCCCCCTCCCAGTGTAATGCCGGCAATGCCAACGCTTGGACATGTTCCTCCCGGAATAGTAACACCTCTATCCCATAAAAACTCGTAAATTGGCAGCAGGGTGGCTCCGGCTCCAATCGTTGCTTCCATATTGGTTTCATCAAAAATGATTTTATCCATTTCGCTTACATCTATGACGATTCCATCATTCAATATTGAAAAAGCTTCATAACTGTGCCCACCACTGCGGGCACGTAATGAAATACAATTCTCTCTTGTCCATTTTACCGCATTAATTACATCCTGGGTGTCCTGGCAGAATACAATAGCCAGGGGATATTTTGAGAATCTCGTATTATAATCCCTACGGGCAATCTCATAACATGGATCATCTGGAAGAACAATTCGGCCAGTGAGCTTCGTCATTTTGGTCCTTTGCCTCCAAACAGCTTTTTTATTCATTACATATAACATATGCCTTTTGTTTTGACTTTAACAATTATTTTAAGGTCGACACGGATATGATTGCGATATTATTTCTGGCTAAACTGCAAACTGCGAATCTACATGTCAAAATATTTTTACATTTTTCCTAATAATCCTCTGTTTTTCACTTACTATTTTGTTTGATTTCAATAAATACCATAGTATTCTTATGTAGCTTATGATATAATGTGAGGAATTAATATATCAATCTCAAAAAACTTACAGATATCCCTTATAACTGATACTTCTATAAATCTTTCACCTAAAAACTTAATAATTTGGACTTGGATCACCATTTGGTAATGCATCGCAGCATTCCACAGCGTTGATCACGATACGATTTGGAGCTACCCTGTTACCAATCTTCAAGGACTTAAAAAGTGGACTTGACTCTCTCATTTCATAACACTCCTTTTGATTTTTTTGTTCGATGGCTTGAACCCATCTGACAATTATAGTTTAAACCTAAAAAGAAAAAGGACAACGCCTATAAAACGCCTGTAAAATACTAATGGAAACCTGGTATTTTTATAAATTATCTGGTCCTATCCGTTTTGCATTAGAACTTTTGAAATGGAAAAGCCATTCAATACCAGGTTTATCTTAGTATTATTCAAGTATTTTTCAGGAATTACGAATCACGATTTTGTATTATAACATTATGCTATATAACTTTTTAACATTTAAACCTAAAGGAGGCTATATCATGAGCAGAATGGTAACATTATTTACTGGCCAATGGGCGGATTTAGAATTTGACATTATGTGTCAAAAGGCTAAGCAAATGGGATATGATGGCTTGGAAATAGCGTGCTGGGGCAATCATTTAAATCCATCAAAAGCTGCAACGGATGAAAGTTACGTTCAGTCCATCCTGAATACTCTGAAAAAGCATGATTTAAAATGTGAAGCCCTCGGAGCACATATCATCGGCCAATGTGTAGGAGATGGGCCGGATGTAAGACTGAATAATTTCGCTCCTAAAGAATATTGGAATAAACCAGAGGAAATACGTAGCTGGGCCGTTCAGGAGATGAAGTATTGTGCAATTGCAGCGAAGCGCATAGGTGCAAAGGTTGTTACAGGCTTTACAGGATCTCCTATATGGAAATACCTGTATTCCTTCCCTCAGACAACAGATGAAATGGTTGAAGAAGGCTTTGACGATATTGTTCGCTTGTGGACCCCAATACTCGATGTATTCAGAGAAAATGGTATTAAGTTTGCTTTGGAAGTTCATCCCAGCGAAATCGCATTCGATTACTATTCCACTAAAAAAATTCTTCAAAAGTTTGCTGACCGCGAAGAATTCGGCCTTAATTTTGACCCCAGTCACTTAATATGGCAGGGAATCACGCCGCATATCTTCCTGAATGATTTCATTCATAGAGTTTATCATGTGCATATGAAGGATGCCGCCGTGACTTTAGATGGAAAATCTGGTTTGCTTGGCTCACATATTGGTTTTGGTGATTTAAGAAGAGGGTGGAATTTCCGCTCTTTAGGACATGGAGATGTAAATTTTGAAGAAATAATCCGCGTTTTAAACCGGCATAACTATCAGGGTCCTTTATCGGTAGAATGGGAAGATAGCGGTATGGAAAGGGAATATGGCGGAGCAGAAGCAGCAGCCTTTGTAAAAAAGGTTGACTTTGCTCCTTCAAATGTTAAATTTGACGATGCACTTAAAAGCTGAGGAGGGTAATATTATGAAACGCGATATAGTCCGTTATGGTATGGTAGGAGGGAGCCTAAACTCTTTCATTGGCAAAGTACATAAAAATGCTATCAATTTCGAAGTCAATGCAATGCTGACTGCCGGGTGCTTTAGTTCGAACAAATCAAACAATCTGGAAACCGGAGATTATTATCATTTACCAGCAGACAGGGTATACGCAGATTATAAAGAAATGGCAGAAAAGGAAAGTCAAAGAAAAGATAAAATCGATTTTGTATGTGTTGTCACACCAAATTCAACTCATTATGATATAGCAAAAGAATTTCTGTTACATGATATTAACGTAGTCTGTGAAAAACCGCTATGCTCTGAAATAAGCCAGGCAGAGGAATTGAAAAAAATCGCCTTTGAAAGAGGGTTGTTATTTGCCGTAACATACACTTATTCCGGTTATGGAATGGTAAAGCAGGCGAAACAGCTGATCCAGGAGGGTACCATCGGCAAGGTTATCAATGTAAATGCAGAATATTTGCAGGAATGGCTTATCGATTCCATTGGCAGCGATGCTTCTCAAACAGCAAAATTATCTGGTTGGAGGACGAATCCTGAAATTGCGGGTATATCCAATTGCGTTGGGGACATCGGAACTCATATTGAAAACACCGTAGCGTATATGACTGGTTTGAGAATCAAACGTGTCGCTGCCAAGCTGGATTATTTCAATCAGCCTTTGGAGTTAAACGCAAACATGCTGGTTGAGTTTGATAACGGTGCTAGCGGTGTCTATTCCTGTTCTCAAGTTGCTGTAGGCTATGCAAATGGCTTAACCATAAGGATTTTCGGCACCAAGGGGTCCATTGAATGGAGGCAGGAACAGCCGAATCAGCTAAAGGTCACGTTAAAAGGACAGCCATCAGCTATTTATGAAAGAGGTACCGGATATATTACCGGAAGAGCTGCCAGGCTGAACCGTATTCCTAGCGGACACCCTGAAGGCTATTACGAAGCTTTCGCCAATGTCTACAAAACGTATCTTGGTGCCATTTTAAAAACCATTAACGTTGAAAAACTAACAGCAGAAGATTTGGATTTCCCTAAAATTGAAGATGGGGTTGAAGGTGTAAAGTTTATCCATGCTGTTGTAGAAAGTGCTGGAAATGATTCAGGGTGGTCTATCATTTGATCCTACCATTAGATTCAAAGAATCGTCATTTTCATTGATTTATAGACAGTAAGAATTTCGGGAACAGAATGATTCTTACTGTCTATAATTATATAGCTAGTAATTGTTAACAAATCACATGTTTACCCTCGAAACTCAATGAATTCGCCATCAGGGCCTTGAAAAACAACTCTTTTCCAACCTTTTTCCTGTGGCGTTCTGGGCTCGGGAATATGTGGCTCAGTCACAACCGGGACCCCTGCGTTCTTAAGCCTTTGATAATCAAAATCAAAATCATCGCTAATGAGACAGAAATGATACCCCTTATTCTCCTTTTCATTTGTCCAGTGTTCAAACTCTAACACGGTATCGCCTAACTGAAGGTAAACAACCTTCTCAAGGTCCGGCACTCCGGGAACATCGTGTTCAAAATATCTTTTAAAACCAAAGTTTTTTTCATAGAAGTCGATCGACTTTTGTCTGTCTTTTACTGAAAATGCAACATGGTCTATTCGTGTAAACATAAAACAATACCTCCTGCACTGAATCTTAATTTTTTATATATATCGTTTAATCCTTTTTGGATGTTTCAATTTTAATCTGCAGCACCACCCAATTATCAGAGCTGGTATTATTGAATCCGTGTGTCTCACCATTTGGGGAGAAAATGATATCCTTTTCCTTCACAGGCATTTCTTCATTGTTTATGGTAATGGTACCTTCACCAGAAATCACATAGAAGACTTCATCGATATCCGAATGCTTATGATCTGGTGTTGTTTGTCCCGGGGCATATAGTAAAAGTCCTGTATCCAACTGGCCTTCTTTAAAAATTGCCTTACGCGCACTTTTATCAGCTGCAAAATCCAGAATATCGTTAATATTAATTTTTTTCATACTTAACTCCTATCTATTTGAAATAATATTCAGCAATTTTTCTCCATTTAAATCGAAACCAACTGATTTGAATGGTACTGCTGTATATTCACTATAATATCGTTACAAACTTTTTGCAAGAAGGCACTATTTTGTGCTATACTAACCAAACAGTAAGTAAATACAATAGTTGATAGGAGTGATCATAATGCCGTGTGATAAATTATGCCCTATTGAACATACCGTCAATCTGATCGGGCATAAATGGAAGGTGCTTATTCTGAGAAATCTATTCAATAACGGTACACAAAGATTTATTGAACTCAGTAAAGGAATCAACGGAATAAGTCAGAAGATGCTGACTCAACAGCTTCGCCAGCTGGAGGCCGATGGGATAATTGATAGAAAGGTTTATCCAGAGGTACCGCCAAAGGTCGAATATTCTCTAACGGAACTTGGAAAATCATTAAGTCCGATTATGGAGGAAATGAATCGATGGGGATTAGAGCATCTAAAGCAAAGCAATCTGAATAAGCAAAATAATGGATAATTTTAATTTCATCATTCAAATCTCATCTTTATCGAAAAAAGGAATGCCGGCGTAAGTTAAACACCGGCATTCTTCTTTCTATATTTCTTTACTTCATCAAAATCTATAATACAACGGAAGAGCAAATCTACCGCTTTTTGTCATTCTTTGAAAATTTATTAAAACTCCTTTTTTCTTTTAATGTTCCATCTGCTGTCATTCGATACTTTTTCTTTGAAGATGAAACACGATCTATGGAAGCTGTATGCAATGACTCTCTCTTTGGCGATGCATCTGATTTTGCTGTTTTTGCTGTATCTCTTCTTGGCTGCACAACCTTTATCGCCGGAAAGTTGTTCTTTAATGGGTAGGGATGATCTTTAATTTCTGTTATTTTCTTCCCAATCAATTTTTCAATATCGTTAAGTTGTCCTTTTTCATCAAAATCGCAAAAAGATATTGCTGTTCCACCAAGTCCTGCCCTGCCTGTTCGCCCAATACGATGCACATACGTCTCTGGTATATCTGGCAGGTCATAATTAATAACATGGGTTAGTTCATCTATGTCTATTCCTCTTGCCGCGATATCTGTTGCAAGCAATATTCGCAATGTTTTGTTTTTAAAGTTGTTTAATGCACTCTGACGCGCTCCCTGTGATTTATCACCATGAATCGCCCGCGCAATCACACCATTTCTTGCTAATTGCTTCATAAGGCGATCCGCCCCGTGCTTGGTACGTGTAAATACCAGCGCTGAATCTATGTTTTTATCTTTTAGAATGTGCAAAAGCAAATCCTTCTTATTGCATTTATCAACGAAATACAGATACTGCTCGATGGTATCCACTGTTGATGATACCGGAGTGATTTCTATTTTCGCAGGAGTCTTTAATATCGTACTCGCCAGCTTGGCGATGTCTGGCGGCATCGTAGCCGAGAAAAGTAATGTTTGCTTTTTTAAAGGTGTTTTGGCAATGATCCTTTTAACATCATGAATAAATCCCATATCCAGCATACGGTCAGCTTCGTCCAAGATAAATATTTTAATATGTTCTATATTTATAATTTTTTGATCAATTAAGGCCAGCAGTCTTCCTGGCGTTGCTACCAGTATATCTACTCCTTGCTTTAAACTTTCCTCCTGAGGCTTTTGAGATACTCCCCCGAAGACTACACAACATTTTAAATCGGTGAATTTCCCATAAGTATTAAAACTTTCATAAATTTGCAGAGCGAGCTCTCTCGTCGGTGTTACGATCAGAGCCCTTATATTTTGTTTTGCCCGATGAGGCATTTTTTCTTCACTGAGCAGCTGAATCGTCGGTATAGCAAAAGCAGCTGTTTTTCCGGTACCAGTCTGGGCACAACCAAGTAAATCCCTGCCGCTTAATATAACTGGTATTGCCTCTTCCTGTATCGGTGTAGGAACATCGTAATTTTCCTTTTCCAAAGCCTTAATAATATCAGGCATAATATTTAATTCTTTAAATTGCATAAATTCTCCTTTTAATCTGTATTGTTTTAATTTATCTCTTATATGACGCTTGACCAAGCCAGTCCATTTAGAACGGCATGATCGGCTGACTATTAATTATTTCGATTTTTACCTCCCCACTCACACAACTCTTCCAAAACGGGTAATAGAGTTTCTGCTTTATCAGTCAGACTGTACTCTACTTTAGGAGGGATCTGAGGAAACTCTTTTCGGTTCACCAGTCCATCCGCCTCCAATTCTTTTAATTGAGAACTCAATACTTTAAAAGTAATAGTTCCTAATTGTCTTTTCAGTTCATTAAAGCGAACTGGTTGATTTTCGGCTAAAAGGTATATTATAACCATTTTCCATTTACCGCCAATCACTGACATTGTATAGCCAAAAGGTGTATCCTGAATATTTTTAACTTCACCATTAAAATCAGCCATGCCCATGTTTACATACACTATCCTTTCGAATAGTACCTATTAACATAGTGCGTACTATTCTTTTATTTTAGCTTAGTATATACTAAGCTCACTTTAAAGTAAAGGAGAGATAATAATGGCTGATATTAATACCTACAACCACGGTCTTCCATGGGAAGACGAACACGGCATCGCCCAAGGCTACTGCGTTAACGGCACTCTATATATTTCGGGTCAATTCTCCCATGATATACAGGGCACGTTTGTCGGAGAGGGCGATATCGAGGTACAGACAAGACAAACGCTGGAGAATCTTGACCGCGTACTGGCAGGATTTGGCGCTGCCAGATCGAACATCGCAGAGATGGAGATTTTTCTGGCTGACCCGCAAGAACATTTTGAAAAGTGCATTCGTATTTTTAAGGAGTATGTGGGTGATCATCGGCCAGCCGGCACCCTGGTCGGTGTGTCAGGTATGGCGTTCCCTGACCAGTTGATTGAAATTCGTGCTATAGCACATATTAGTTAAATCGTTCGCAGGGTTACAAGACGCCAGGAGATCAGGCATCGAGTTCACCAGAAAAAATGAACCGCTCCCTTACTTTTTGACAGGGAGCAGTTCATTTTACACCTCTGTTATTTATCAACCCTGGATTAAGAAATCCTAAAGTTACCGATGAAACGGTTAACCATGAGCCACAGAATTATCAGCTTCCTCATGATCTTTACCGAATTCAGGATCACGGATACGGCCAACGATAATAATTGCTACGATGAATATAGAAAATGTAAACACAAATGGCAGGCGGCGGTCAATACTTGATAACCAGCCAGCAAAATAGCCAAATGGTGAAGCAAAAGCAATGGTAAAGGACATAATCAAAGCATTAATACGAGCACGCTCCTTCGGATTAATATTTAGCTGGAGCAAGGCATCTTTACGAGGCATTACAAGGGCACTGGCTACTGCTGCAACAAAGACATAAATGATGATAAACGGCATACCACCGACCGGAGTCAGTATCAGAAGAATCGAGCATGCAGCATACAATACAAGACCAATCCACATCGGTATCCGGAATTTTACAGATTCCAAGCGGTGCTGGACTCCAATCATGAAAATTAACATCACAGCCGCATTCAAAATAGGAAAAAAAGCCAGATAGCGATCCGCTATACCTAACCTCTGTGTTACATACAAGCTAAAGAAGTTGGTACTGACAAGATTTGTTATATGTAATATTACAGAGACAATAAGCACTTTCATAATCTCTTTGTCCATTAGCACTTTTGATATCAGATCCTTGTATTCATATAACATCTGTAAAACAGTGGTATCTTTCGTCTCGGCCATACGAATCTTACCTTGCCGGGTTTCATCACAATACCGAAAAGTAACAATCACCTTAATCAGCATATTCACAGCAAAAACAAAATATAAAACACGGACAACCGGAACCACGGTAAAGGAATTTATCAGCAATCCTGATATTGGTGCAAAAAAGATTGCAACCAGACCGCCTATGTTCACCCAGGTATAGATTCCTAATAAATCCTTGGGATCTGCATCTTCAATCAATAAGCAATACCATGCAGTCTGGTTAATCTGTTCAAAACTGTTAAATAAAACTGCAATTAAAAAGAACCAAAAGTTACCCGAAACAGACCAGATCAGACAAGCAACACACCAACCAAAGAAATCACCCATCATGGTTGTAAACTTGCGGCCAAACTTATCGGTGATGATACCGCCGAAGAAGGAAAAAAACACCTGGACAAACATGGCAACCGATAGGATCAGTCCGATTTGAACATCCGTTATTCCCTGCGTATACATATATAATGTAGCAAAAGGTGCGATCAAGTTATAAGGAATACCCCAGAGCGGTTCCATCAAAATCAGAGTTCTTGGATTCCCTTTGTTATTTTTTAATAATTCAATTAATGGGTGCTTCCGCAGAGTTTTTATTTTTTGTACTGTATTCACTGGTTTCTCCATTTTCCTCGTCTCGTTTTCGAGATAGAATCCTGATAATCTGGGTTTCCATAAACCCTATCTTCCTTAACAACAGCATGGGCGATTAATTTCCGAAAAGATTCTTCAAACTGTTTGTCATCTTCCAGAGTTCTTTTTCTTGGTCCGCTCAGATGATGTTTAGATTTTGCTCTCCTCGCAGCTTTTGCCATATGCCTCTCCATAAGAAGTTGATCTATGTTGTCATTGGTATACCATCTTCCAGATTGATGAATCGCATAAGCGTCTTTTCCCAATACCATTGCTGCCACACCATAATCCTGCGTTACCACAATATCACCGGATTTACACAGGTTAACCAATGCAAAATCGACTGCATCTGCTCCTGCTCCGATAACCTTTACCACGCTATAATTGGACTGTAACACATGATTGGTATCGCATAGGAGACATACTTCTATCTTATTCTCTTCTGCTATCTTTTCCACTATTTTAACTACCGGACAGGCGTCTGCATCCACATAAATCTTCATTTACATCTTCTCCCTCATTCAGCATACTTTAACAAACTGCCACCTCCACTGATACTCTACTATTAAATCCTAAATATTTCAAGTTCCATTTTCACAATTACATCATAGCATATTACAAAACAATCCAATATCTCTGTATGATACCAGATTCACTTATGCCCACCGTATCATTTACTTCATTTTCCAGTATTCCGCCATTGTCTATAATTACTTTTGAAGAAGCAATGTTTCCTTTATCGCAAGTCAACAAAACTCTCTCTTCATTTAATTCTTTGCATCTGCATAATATTAATTTTAAAATTTCCTTTGCATATCCGTTTCGTCTTTCCAGGGGTCTTACACTATATCCGATATTACCACCATACTTTAGCAAAAACTCTGATAAAGGATGCCGATAATCTATGATTCCAATCAGCCTATTGTCGGAACGTCTAACTGCTAAATAAACTTCTGAAGGAACATATGCATCTCCATATTTCTTTGATAACCGTTCTTCAAAATTTAGCCATTCATCATATTTATCAACATCTTCCAAGCCAGCACAACCGTCAAAACTATCATTATTTTTCAGCATTTCTGCTTTATATGCCATTACCTGGTTTTCATACTCTTTAGACGGCGCTACCAATTTCACTCTATCCATAATGCTGCCACCTTTCAATTATTTCTTTCAACATACTTTAAAGTATCTATCCGGCAGAATCCGAACCTTTTTCCAAAACTGATTTACGGGGTTTTCTTATTCTTCATGAATGATAGTAATAACCTTTGAAGGGCACTTTTTAACACAAGCCAGACATTGTGTACACTTTTGGTAATCAATCTTTGCCAAATTATTCTTAACCGTTATGGCATCGAAATTGCACACCTTTTCACACAGCTTGCAGCCAATACAACTCACTGAACAGTGGAGCTTTACTTCCTTGCCTTTTTCCTTTGTGAAACATGAAACTCTTACATTGGAGGATACTGGGACCAGTTCAATAAGGTTCTTGGGGCAAGCCGGTAAGCATTTACCGCAAGCAGTGCATTTTGCCGGATCAATCACCGAAATATTATTTTCAATCCGTATGGCACCGAATTGGCATAGCTTCACGCAGCTTGCAAGACCGATGCAGCCATATGTACATTGCTTTGTGCCTCCGCCTGCCAGCTGTACGGCAGCGTTGCAATCCAAAATCCCTTGGTAGCTGTATCTGTAGTGCGCAACCGCAACCGAGCCCATGCATTTGACAAAGGCAACATGCTTTTCAAAGGATTCGGCCTTAACCCCAAGAATAGCGGCAATGTTTTCGGCCGTGCTGGCTCCTCCGACAGGGCATCCATTCAATGGGGCGCGACCTTCTACCAATGCCTCGGCAAATGAGTAACAGCCTGCGAAGCCGCATCCGGCGCAGTTTGCTCCGGGCAATGCATCGAGAACTCTCTGCAAGCGTTCATCAACCTGTACTTCAAGTTTTTTGCCTGCATAACTGAGCACAAGTCCAAAGATCATGCTAATTGTGCCCATCGCAATAATCGGATTTATAAAAGCGGGGAAATTCATATAATTTTCTCCTCATATCATTTTTTTGTATGATTATAGTCATAAAGCATCCAGTTCTGTTGAGCCATTAGGTTACTTCTAATACAGTTCTAAAACAGACCATTAAATCCCATAAATGCAATGCTCATTAATCCAGCGATAATAAAGGTAATCGGATATCCTTTAAATATCTTGGGGATATCTGCTTTTTCAAGCTTTGTACGCAGCCCTGCCAGTAAAAGAATCGCAATAGAAAATCCAACCCCAGCACCAAAGCCGAAGACAACTGATTGAAGCAGCGTATGATTATTCTCCTGATTAATGATTGCAACACCAAATATCGCGCAGTTAACTGCAATGAGAGGCAGGTACACGCCAAGAGCACGGTGAAGAGCGGGACTGCTTTTTTTTATGAACATTTCCACAAGCTGAACAAGCGATGCTATAATCAGGATATAAGCCATTGTGGATAGATATTCCACCTCCAATGGCACCAGTATATATCGATAGGTGATATGCGTAAAGAAGGCGGACAGTGTAATAACAAAGGTAACAGCCAGGCTCATCCCTATGGAGTTTTCAATTTTATTGGAAACTCCAAAGAAGGAGCAAACCCCTAAAAACTGAGCGAGGATAAAGTTATTGACCAAAACCACACCTAAAAACAGAAAAAATAAATCCATACTTATTGATCCTCCTTTTTAGGTTTTTCTTTGTAATAGTTAATGATTGCAATGATAAATGCAATTGTAAAAAAGGCTCCGGGGGCAAAAATCATAATAAGTGTTTTTGGGAATTGCGACGGAAGAACTGTAATCCCAAAGAAAGTCCCGGCTCCTATAATTTCACGAATACTGCCAATAAGTATAAGAGCAGCCGTAAAGCCTAAGCCCATGAAGAAGCCATCCGCCGTAGAGTGGAAGACACTATTTTTTGATGCAAAAACCTCTGCTCTTGCAAACGGAATACAGTTTACAACAATCAATGGGATAAATATACCTAAGGATTTATCAAGATCAGGAAAATACGCACTTATGATAAGCTGAAGTATGGTAACGAAACCAGCTGTAATAGAAACTAAAAGAGGTAGTCTGACTTTTTCGGGCAGAACGTTCCGCAAAGAAGAAATCACCATGCTTGAAAACGTCATGACCAATGTTGTAGAAACACCCATACCCAAGCCATTTGATGCACTCGTGGTGACCGCAAGAGTCGGACACAGACCAATAAGTTGGACAAATACAGGATTTTCACGAATAATCCCGTTGAAAGCTATTTTTTTAAGATTGCTCATTATTTTCCTCCTCTATGAATGTGACAATTTCAGCGGCATTATTTATTCCTTGTACCATTGCTTTAGAAGTTATGGTTGCACCTGTGATCGCTTGTACTTCCGTTTCTTTTGCGGGATTCTTTACAATGTCGATCGGAAAACCGGACCAGCCTTCAAAGCGGCTTGTAAATTCCGGTTTTGCAGCCATATCGCCAAGGCCAGGTGTTTCATTTGATTTTAAAATACGATAGCTTGTCAAGGATATGCTAGCATCAAATCCTACCATTATCAAAATTTCTCCCCCATACCCTTTCGGTGTAACGGTTACAACATATCCAACCTTGCTTCCGGATATATCCAGGCCTCTTTCCACCATTTTTACAGATGGCACGTTATCTTTTGTGATGTCAACTGTTTCAAAGGTTGTTGCAGAGGGCAATAATATTTGCTTTGCTAAAAGCAATTCCTTCTCTAATTGTGCCTGAATAGGCTCTTCGGTAACATAGTGTACAACGCCTAACAGGGCGGCAATGATTACTGTCGTCGTGAATAAAAACAATGCCTGCTTTATAACAGATTTGAACATTATTTTCCACCTCCATATACATGAGGCACCGTAATTTTATCTATATATGGGACAACAAGATTCATAATCAGAATAGAATAGCAGACACCTTCCGGATATCCGCCGTAGAACCGGATGAGAATGGCGAGTACTCCGCAACCAATTCCCATAATGAATTGCCCTTTCGGATGAATGGGGGCCGAAGCATAATCGGTGGCCATAAAAAACGCACCCAGCATCAAACCGCCAGTGAGAAGTTCATACAGCGGATAGGAAGCATCAAATCCAGGGCGTTTTATTATTGACGCAAGGAGGAAGAATGCTGCAATAAAAGAAACCGGGGTTCTCCATGAAATGACACCGCGTACAATGAGGTAAATGCCACCTAAAATAATTGCAATCGTACATACCTCCCCAAGGCTGCCGCCATTAAAGCCGAAAAGGGCATTGAAATAATCAATTGAGGCCGGTATGAAACCGCCTTCCTCCATGCGCCCAAGAGGTGTTGCTCCTGAGGTGGCATCGATCGACCAGGTTGTCATTTGTACAGGGTAAGAAGTCAATAAAAATGCTCTGGCAGCCAGTGCCGGGTTCATAAAATTATGCCCCAGCCCACCAAACAACATCTTGACAATAATAATTGCGAAGAAGCCGCCGACAACTGGCAGCCAGAAGGGAACCGTATATGGTAAATTCATTGCCAGCAATAAGCCTGTAACGACGGCGCTGCCATCCCGAATGGTTATTGGCTTTTTTGCTATTTTTTCGAATAACCATTCAGCAGATACACACGCTGTCACAGATAAAACAATTGTAATAAGTGCTCTTATACCAAAGAAATAAACTCCTGCAATGCATGCGGGCAAAAGTGCGATGACTACATCATACATGATTTTTTCAATGGTAGCTTCGGAGCGTATATGAGGATTAGCTGAAACTAATATTTTTTTTGACATTGATTTTAATCATCCTTTATTCTTTTTTTGTGAAAGCAATTGTCTTCTCTTCTTTTTAATGGTCTGCGTCAAGTGCCTTTTAGAGGGGCATACATAGGAACAACTGCCGCATTCAATGCATTCCATCCCATTATTATGAACAAAGTTATCTACTTCGCGGTGGATCACAAATTGATTGAGCGCATACGGCATAAGCCCAATGGGGCAACAAGCCACACAGCGGCCGCATCGGATGCAATTTCTTTCAGGAGGTATTTCTGCCTCTTCTGCTGCAAAAAGAAGAATACCGGATGTTGTTTTCATGACAGGTATTTTCAGCTTATATGTAGATATTCCCATCATTGGGCCACCCACTATAATTTTTGATGGTTCGACATTCAATCCGCCGATATCCTCAACGATTTCGTCAATGGGCGTTCCAAGTCTGATTTTATAGTTGCCCGGTTTTTTTATCGCACTGCCTGCAAAGGTAACAACCTTGCGCATCAAAGGGCGTCCTCTTACAATTGCACGATGGATTGCAACCGCAGTATCCACATTGATCACCAAAACACCGGAACTTGCAGGGAGCTTTCCTTTTTCCACCTCACGGCCGGTACAGGCTTGAATCAATTGTTTTTCGCTGCCTTGAGGATATTTTGTTTTTATTGTAAGAACTTTTATTTTGTTATGGCCCTCACATGCCTTTTTTATAGCATCTATTGCTTTCGGCTTATTGTCTTCAATTGCAATAATGGCTACAGCCGTCGGCAATAGCTTTAGTATGATCTCTATACCAATGACAATTTTTTCTGACTCCTCCAGCATAACCCGATAATCAGTTGTCAGGTACGGCTCGCATTCCGCTCCGTTTATAAGGACTTTATCAATGATCATATCCTTAGGCGGCGATAGCTTCACATGGGTTGGGAAGCCTGCTCCTCCCAAGCCGACTATTCCAGCCTCTCGAATTATTTTCAAAATCTCATCATTGGTATAGCTGTTATAATCTTTGGGTTTAGAAATTGTAGGGTGCTCTTCATAGAGACCATCATTTTCTACAATAACAGCGTTTGAAACAATTCCGGCAGGGGTAAGCACCTTTTTAATCGCGTCTACAGTACCCGAAACGCTTGTGTGAATTGGAGAAGAAATAAAACCTTCCGCATCTCCAACTTTTTGTCCCAGAAGCACATGCTCACCAACAGATACAACAGGCTGGCATGGAACACCTATGCTTTGCACCATAGGATATACCATTTTAGAACCGACTCTGGGGAGTATTACTTGTATTGCTTTGTCATCCGTGTGGTGTTTCTCACCTTTTGGATGAATTCCTCTTTTAAAAGTAGGCAATCTCATAATTTCACTCCAAGTCTTTCTGTTTTTTTTAACTCTCGCTAAATATTATAACATATCATCAAAAAGATAACAATTTCGTTAATAAGTTCACAAAATGTTGCAAAATACTACAAAGTGTTGCAAATTATCATAAGATGCTGCAAATTACCACAAAATGCAATAAATTACCACAAAAAAAACCACTGTAAAGCTATAAACTCTACAGTGGTAATTTTTAATATTCTTTTTCTTCTTCCGGGTCGTCTTCCAAGTCATTTGAAATAATTGCTGTTGCTACCGGAAATGTCGTATGACTCTTAATCAGCGGATCTGCCAGGCGGATACACAAATAGCTTAATAATAAAAAGCTTACCCCTATAGCGGCTGTAACCGGCTCCCGCAGGCTTTCTGAAACCAAGCCCGGTGTAATCAGCCAGCCAAGCAAAATACCAATTATAAAAGCCATAAGCGGTATACCGTAAAAAATAACAGCACCTGCCAAAATAGTTTCCTTCATATCAACAGATACATAGTCTCCAACAGAAGCGTTACAGGTATTTTCAATTTCTATTGTCATGTCAGACCGTTTGTGCGCATCACATGCTTTACACTCACCGCAGCTTGTAAGTGGGAACATTTTCACGCACATGCTCTTTCCTGATAATTTTGTTACCAAACCTTTCTCAGTCATTACAAAAACCTCCTCAGCTTTTGTATAGAATATCATTTATTTTTTTAAACGGCAAATTTTTGTTGTTATCATCCAGATGCTTACTCTTAGCTGCTTAGGTTCTCTTATTCTATATTTCGACTTCCGTTAAGGTTAAATTCATCGCTCTCCCTCCGACCTTGACTTCAAAAATTTCATTTTCCTTTACAGCTAAAGACACTCGGATTTCAGATGGCCTTTTCATAGAATAACCTTGTTCAAAAACAATGTGTGAAGCCTGCTCCTCGTTGATTTTTCCATAGTGGTACAAATAACAACCAAGTGCACCGCTCGATGTTCCTGTGGCTGATTCCTCCGGGATACCATATAAGGGAGCAAAGTTTCTACAATAAGCGTTAGCGCCATATAAGGATTTCAAAGAAAAAACATGGTATCCGACAGTATTGTACTTCTGGCTGATTTCTTTTACTTTTTTCATATCAGGTCTGATCGCATCTAAAATCTCAATGCTTCTTACAGGAACCATAATATCCCGAAGCCCTGTTGATACAACTTGAACCAACAAGTCTGCTGAAATTTGGGAAGTACTGATGTTTAAGGAATCTGCTACTTCATCTTTATCTATAATTTCTGAAAATACAGGAATCGATTGATCCATCATAACAAAATTATCGTTGTGAATTTCAATGCCAAGTATTCCTGCTCTGGTTTCTTGCTCATACTTCCCTTGTTTTAACAAATTTAGACTTGACATTGCATAGAAGGTGGCAATCGTAGCATGACCACATAAGTCCACCTCTTCATTCGGTGTAAAGAATCTCACTTTAAAATCTGCCGCGTTTGATTGTAATACAAAAGCAGTTTCACTGAATCCAAGAACAGCGGCAATTTTTCTCATTTCTTCCTCAGATAATGAATCTGCATTCATAACAACACCTGCTGGGTTTCCGCCTTCTTTTGTTTTAGCAAAAGAATTTAATGTGTATACGTTTATTTTCATATATTTCCAAGCTCCAATTTATGGTATATTACGACTTAATCCGACAACTACTTCTGTATGCAACGCCTGAGGAAACATGTCACACCCTCTGACCTTCTCCACCTCATACCCTCTCTCAGCCAGGTATTTCATATCTCTTGCCAATGTAGCGGAATCACAGCTCACATACACCACTCTCTTCGGCGCCATCTTCACAATGGTATTTAAACACGCTTCATCACAGCCCTTTCTGGGAGGATCCACCACAATAACATCCGCATGCACATGATTCTTCTCATACTGCTTGGGCAGAACTTCTTCCGCCTTCCCCACAAAGAACTCCACGTTATCCAATCCATTTAATCTGGCATTCTCCCTGGCATCCTCAATGGCCTGAGGCACGATCTCTACTCCATACACCTTTTTTGCCTTTTGTGCCAGGAAAAGCGAGATGGTTCCAATCCCGCAGTAAAGATCCCAAACCGTTTCCCCTCCGGTAAGTCCTGCATACTCAAGAGCAGTGCCATAGAGCTTTTCCGTCTGCACCGGATTCACCTGATAAAAAGAAAGAGGAGAAATGCGGTATTTCACATCGCCGATATAATCCGTAATATAACCTGGTCCATAAAGGTTTTCCACCCGGTCCCCTAAGATCACATTGGTTCTATCCTTATTGATATTAAAAGAAATACTGGTCATACCCGGAATTTCCAGTAGACGATTCACCAGTTCCCCGCTGTGAGGCAGGCTTTTTCCATTAATAACCTGACAGACCATAAGTTCACCGGTACGAAACCCTTTACGGATCAGGGTATGACGGATCAGCCCCTTGTGAGTGGCTTCGTCATAAGGCATAAGGTGATACCGCTCCATATGCGCTTTGATCCGGCTTAGGACCTCCCGGTTTTCCTCTGTTCCCAGAAGACAATCCTCACAGTCTATGATCGAATGGGTGCGTCCCGCATAAAATCCCACAATGATGTTCCCATCCTTATCCAGTCCCCATGGAAACTGTGCCTTATTCCTATATCTCCATGGCTCGTCCATCCCCATGATAGGCAGCATGGGAACTTCAGTAAAACCGCCGATCCTGGTAATATTGTTATAAATCTTCCGTTCTTTATACCGAAGCTGTTCTTCATAATCCATTGCCTGAAGTTGACAGCCGCCGCAGGGCCCTGCAACCGGAC
Organism: Lacrimispora sphenoides JCM 1415; assembly: GCF_900105615.1. Taxonomy (NCBI): domain Bacteria; kingdom Bacillati; phylum Bacillota; class Clostridia; order Lachnospirales; family Lachnospiraceae; genus Lacrimispora; species Lacrimispora sphenoides. Next base: position 3,952,740 of record NZ_LT630003.1, read on the forward strand.
ATTTGGGTGTCACACGGTTTACAGACGGCTCTGTGATCCGCTCCAGCTTTGCAAACCCATAGGACTTCTTGGTTTTCATCACCTTTGCCTGGGCCTTATCTCCTATAACTGTATCCTTAATAAACCAGGTAAATCCATCGGTTTTACCGATGCCTTCCCCGGTTTCGCTCATATCCTCAATCACTACCTCTATCCGATCATTCTTCTTCCACTCTGCCATCATAACCTCCAGTTTCTGCATACCCGCGCCCAGGCTGATTATCACGCCTTGTCCGAAGCATTTCCAGGCTCAAAACCCCATGAAGCCGGTATCATATACACATCTTGAACTTATTGTAACTTCTTTTTCCACAAGAAGCAAGAAAACCTTTTACGGCCTGTGGACAAAAAAACGGGAGCAGGGTGGATCCGGCAAGACGCTCCGTCTTCCTTTCTCTCCCAGCTCCCGGAAATTTATCTGCCTTTTCCGTTGGCTTTTTCCATATGGATATTTTTTCCTTTGATTTTAACATCCTTCATAGCCTGTAATACTGTGTCGGCACTTTCTCTCGGCACCTCTACGAATGTATACTTATCATACATATCAATGCTTCCGACCATTTTACCCGGCATACCGGACTCTCCGGCAATGGCGCCCAGAATATCACCTGGCTTCACATTCTGGTTCTTTCCGATGTTAATGAACAGGCGGGCCATATCATCTCTGGAAGAAGAATCATATCGTCCTCCACGGCCATTTCCGTTTCTGCTGCCGCGGCCACGGTTTCCGCCGCCATATAGGCTTTCCAGTTCATCAAGGGAACGAGGCTCTCTTGTATCGATGATATCTTCATTTTCCTCGCCCATCATCATTTTCAGCAGAGCTGCTGCCAGATCAAGGGAGGTATAATCCTCTTCCAAAAGCTTCTTTTCAATGATGTTTACCATCTTGCTTAAATCAGTATCTCCAATGGTATCAGCCACATTTTCCAGAACCTTATCCACCTTAATAGCTGTTACGTCATTTAAGGAAGGGATTGCCTGAGGAATGATCTTGGTCTTGCAGTAACGCTGGATATCGCGAAGCTTATAAACTTCCTTACCCACTACAAAACTGAAGGCAATACCCTCACGGCCTGCACGACCGGTACGGCCGATTCTGTGAACATAATATTCGTCATCCTGGGGAAGGTCGTAGTTAAATACGGCCTCTACGTCGTCTACGTCGATTCCACGGGCTGCAACATCAGTTGCCACAAGAATCTCTGTCTTACCGTTACGGAAGCTGTTCATGACCCTGTCACGCTGGATCTGTTTTAAGTCTCCATGAAGTCCTTCCGCAAAGTAACCGCGTCCCTGAAGAGCCTGTACCAGCTCGTCTACCTGCTTTTTGGTATTGCAGAAAGCAACGGACAGCTTTGGTGCGTACATATCAAGCAGACGGCACATAACTTCTACCTTGCTCTTAGGCTTTACTTCATAATAATACTGGGTTACCTTGGGAACGGTCAGTTCTTTCTTTACTACCTTAACGGTCACCGGCTCCTGCTGGAACTTTCTGGCAATTTCCATGATAGCAGGCGGCATGGTAGCGGAGAACATAACCGTCTGGCGCTCTTCCGGAAGCTGGCTTAAAATAGTTTCCATATCCTCAAGGAATCCCATATTTAACATCTCATCGGCTTCATCCATGACTACCGTATGAACGTTCTCGAATTTCACGGTCTTCCTGCGCATATGGTCCATAACACGTCCAGGAGTTCCGATAATGATCTGAGTACCGTCTTTTAAAGAACGGATCTGTTTTACAATGTCCTGTCCTCCATAAATCGGAAGGACTTTCACACCGTGCATGTATTTTGCAAGCCTGCGGATTTCATCTGCCACCTGAATGGCAAGCTCTCTGGTAGGACAGAGGGCAACCGCCTGTAGCTTTTTCACCTTAGGATCAATCTTCTGCAACAGTGGGATGCCAAAGGCTGCTGTTTTTCCGGTTCCTGTCTGAGCCTGCCCAACGATATCCCTTCCCTCAGCCTGGACCGGAATGGCCTGGGCCTGGATCGGAGATGCCTCTTCAAATCCCATGTCTGCAACTGCCCGCAGAATTCTTTCATCTAACTGTAATTCATCAAATCTAATTGTTTCCATAAATGCTTGGTTCCTTTCTTACGGCCAACCGGCTTCCCATGTTGCCGACGGCCTCGCACACACTTTTCGCAAACAAAACGAGAGGTATCAGGCACGTTTCAGACCTTCATCCTCTCGCTTCACACAAAGATATACTATAGCAGATTTTTTTTTGAGTGTCAAGGGCAATGACTTGAATTTCCCGCAACTTTTCAACAGGAAATAATTACCAAATCCCTTAATTCCTATCTTTTTAACCAGCCGTTCTTATTAAAATACCATATCTCTATCAGAATAATTATTACGCTGGCTGTCACACAGACCTGATAGCCGTAATCCCAGTTAAGTTCCGGCATATTTTTAAAATTCATGCCATACCAGCCGGCAATCAGCGTAAGGGGCATGAAGATCACAGTGACCATTGTGAGAAAGGACAGCACATGGTTCTGCTTCATATCTATATGCACCTGATACATTTCCCGGATCTGCAGGGCATATTCCCTTAATTCCTTTCCATGCTCGGTAAGCCTTGCCATACGGCCGGAAAACAGATGGAACAGTGCACAGTCTTCATCCTTTAATAGCCCATTATAATTTTCCGTCAAGGTTTGGCTGACATTTAATAGTTGTCCATAGTAGGAAGAAATCTTTGCCAGCTCCTTCCTCGCCCTTAGTATGGCTCCCGGAACATCACTCCGCTCTCTTTTTCCGCTCATGATCCGGTCTTCCATTGCTGCCAGCTTTTCCTCATACTTCTGTAAAAATTCAATCTCATCCTTAACCTGATACTCCAGAAATTCAAAAAACATATGGGAAACACCGGTCTTGTCAAAGTACTGGATCCGCTCCATTTCATGAAGTATTTTTTTCGCTTCCCCGCTGTCATCAATGAGTATAAGCCGGCTTTTGTCCATGTAATAGCCAAACACTACGGGACTGCCCAGAAGTTCCTTTTTAACAGGAATAACAAGGGTTCCGATGATACAGTCCTTTAATAAGTCTGCCCTGCAATACTGCGCCCTTTCCAAACTTTTCATCAGCAAATGGTCCTGATACTTCGTATGATATTCTTTCCAGTATTCTTCCTTGCTCATGATCTCCACAAGGGCCTCCCCTTCCGGAACTACCTCATCCGTTCCCACGGGAACCAGCCTTTTCTTTATTCGATAACGCACGTTCTTTTCCTCCTGCCGATGTATATTTATCAAGCGGCCAGACCTCCTCACCCAATCCCTGCCAGCCTGTTCCTTTATCCAATTTTATCCCTGGTTCTCTTCCATGTCAACAAAACAGGCCCTTTCAGCGAAAAACCGGGCATTCACCCGAGTTTCGCCAAAATGGCCTGTATTTACAAAAGCTTCCTATTCTATTCGCCATACAGCTGGTGCACAATCTCAGCGATCAGCTTTGCAGTTCCTGTAACTCCAAGAAGGGAGGAGTCGATCATCAGATTCTTATGCTTCGGATCACCTGGCAGATAACCGGCGTATTTCTTATGATAGGCATTTCTGGCCTTGTCTACGGAGGCGATCATTCGTTTCCCCTCACTCTCAGTCATGCCAAGAGTGTTCACACAGTTTTCCAGCCTTTTTTCATAAGGTGCATAAATGAAAATATTGATGTTGTTCTTTTCCTTTTCCAGTAAGTAATCCGAGCATCTTCCTACCAGGATGCAGCTGGACTTTTTGGCCAGATCCAGAATAATGCCTTTTTGAACATCAAAAATAATATCCTGGATATAAGTCTCGTCAGTTCCCAAAGGAAACATGCGTGGCAAAAAGCTTTGCTTTGACTTTTCTTCTTCATCGCTGACCGTGGAAACAGGAAGGTTCAACTGCTTAGCGACCTCCTCCACAATATCACGGTCATAGAATTCCACTCCCAGCTCTCTGGACAGCTCCTTGGCGATGGAACGCCCCAGGCTTCCGAATTCACGGGTAATGGTGATAGTAAACTTTTTCATGTCAAGATGATCCTCCCTAACCAGTCACAATGGTTTTCTGATATCCCCTCACCGCGCAGCTAAGGGCAAAGCAGATGGTAAAATAGCAGAGAGCTTCAAAACCGAATAAAAGCAGCATGCCTCTGACATCGTATATGCTTCCAAGAACAACGGAGCAGTTTCTCATAAACTCCGCCACATCCACCATCTTTAAGAAGGAAGTGTCTTTGATAATGGTGATCACCTGGCTGAGCAGGGCCGGAATCACCTTCTTATACATCTGGGGAAGCACGATAAATATAAGAGTCTCTATAAAGCTGAATCCCTGGGACTGGGCTCCCTCGAACTGCCCTTTTGGAATGGAGTTTAAGCCCCCCCGGAATATTTCAGCCATGACCGCTGAGGTAAAAAGGGAAATCGCAAATACTGATACTCCTACCTTATTCCCCTTTACTGTGAAATAGATCCAGAGTATCCACAAAAGATTGGGTGTACAGCGGAAAAATTCCGTATAGGCAGCCACGAGCCTTCCTGCCCACTTCCATTTCCCTGATGAATAGGTCCTGATAAGAGCCAGGATCGTTCCGAAAAATGTACTGATAACGGTGGCCAGAACAGCGATCATGACCGTCATTCTTAGGCCCTTCAGCATGAAGGTCACATTAGCCGGTGTAAATATTTGATGAAATAATTCTAACATGCTGCCTCCTCATCTGCCTTGATATCAAGCGTTTTTGCTACGGGAAGCCGCATGGATCTGATTTCCAGATAACGGGCCAGCCTTGCCAATGGGAAACAGATGATAAAGTACATCACGGCGCTTGTAAAATACGCCTGGGCAAAGTATCCCCGGTCAGCTCCCCAGGAATCCGTAAAATACATAAGGTCCATACCAGCCACCATAGCCAGAATGGAGGTATTCTTCACCAGATTCAGCGCCTGATTCGCAAGAGGCGGCATAATAATCTTTATAGTCTGAGGCAGAATGATATGATACATGGTATCCAGATAGGAAAAGCCCTGAGACGAAGCTGCCTCGGACTGGCCTTTTGGTATGGCTTCTATTCCGGTCCTTATGACCTCTGATATATAGGCGCCATGATAGACACCTACTCCGATCACGCCCAGCACGAACTTGGGAATCCGGAACCCTGAGCTGGAAAATACCATAGGCAGCACAGAATAATAGCACAATACCTGCAAAGCCAAAGGCGTATTCTGTATGAATTCCACATAAATTCGTGAAATTATCTTTAATGGCTTAAATTTAGCCGTGGAAAACATACCAAATATCACTCCCAGGACCAGCGCAACGGCCAGCCCCACCAGTGATATTTTAAGCGTCATAAGAAAGCCCGGTATATAATATTCAGGAAATGCCTGAAACAGGGCATTCCAGCGTTTTGCATCAAAAAGACCTTTTATCATGTCATCTATCCTTTACATATGGGTTTACTGCAAGCCCCATTTGTCCTGAAGATTCATAAGAGAACCGTCAGAAATCATGGAAGTCACTTTATCATCAACAAGAGCTGCAAGCCCTGCATTCTCTTTTGCTGCTGCAACACCATAATCCTGTTCCGCGAACCGGTCCTGTAAGATCTGGTTGCCGTCGTTTAAATAGCCTGCCAGAATCGCACGGTCTACGGAAAAGCAGTCGATCTGATTGGTTGCCAGTGCCTGAGCCAACGCCGGATAACCGTCAAACTCCTGGAACTGAGGATTTACTTTGTATCCCTTTTCATCAACATATTTCTTAAAGCCGTCCTTTGTCGTAGAGGACTGGGCAACTCCGATGATCTTGCCATCCAGATTTTCAATGGACTCAATCCCGGAACTCTTATTAACCAGAAGTCCTACCGCATCAGTGAAATATGGGGTAGAGAAGTTATAAGTTTCTTTTCTTTCCGGTGTAATGGTAAAGGTAGCGATAACAAGATCGATCTCTCCGTTCTCTAAGAGAGGTCCTCTTGTCTTAGCGGTTACGCCCTGGAATTCTACCAGCTTCTTTTCTTTTGCTTCATCTGCGGTGCATCCGAAGATGGAGCCGGCAATCTCATAAGCCAGGTCATCCTCAAAGCCTTCATATTCTCCGGTAGCCGTATTCTGTAAGCTGAACTTTGGAATATCTGCCTTACAGCCAACCTTTAAAACTCCGCGGTCAATAATTTTCTGTACGTCTGCTGCTGCTTTTCCGCCTGCTGCATCTGAGCCAGCTGCTCCTTCCTTTGCAGTAGACTCAGCTGGAGCAGCCGTAGTAGCCTCCGGAGCCTTTGCGCCGCATGCGGTTAAAGATGCCACAGTCGCAAAAGCAAGGGCAAGTGATAACATTTTCTTCATCATAATTGGTTCCCTCCTCATTAATATAATTTAATCAACATCCTAATGAAGGATCTTGCTTAAAAACGCTTTGGTCCGCTCATGTTCCGGACATTCAAAAAAGTGTTCCGGTGTTCCCTCTTCCAGGATGTAACCTCCATCCATGAAGATCACCCGGTCTGCCACCTGGCGTGCAAAGCCCATTTCATGAGTCACACAGATCATGGTGATGTTCTCATGAGCCAGCTCCACCATAACATTTAAAACCTCCTGAACCATCTCAGGATCCAGTGCAGAGGTAGGCTCATCAAATAGTATTAAGGGCTGTTTGGTGCATAGAGCCCTGGCTATGGCCACTCGCTGCTGCTGACCGCCGGAGAGCTGGACCGGATAATTTCCCGCTTTTTCCTTTAAACCGACTCGTTCCAGGCATTTGATGGCATTCTTCTTTGCCTCTTCCTTGGGAACATGCTGCAGCTTAATGGGTGCTAAAGTCAGATTTTCTAAGACAGTGAGATGGGGATATAAATTGAATTGCTGAAAGACCATGGAGGAATACTTTTTAGCCATTTCCAAATGGTTCTTTTTTGTCACTTCCGTGCCTGCCACGGTTATCTTTCCGCTGGTTGGTTCCTCCAAGTAGTTGATGCAGCGGATAAAGGTGGACTTTCCTGAGCCGGAGGGTCCGATTATGACCAGCTTTTCGCCCTCCTTTACTGTCAGGCTTATATCCTTTAAAACCTCTAAATCTCCGAAGTTCTTCTTTAAGTTTTCAACTTTCACCATATCTGGCATAATTCCATCCCCTTTCCTCTTATTTCTTGTTTATGTCTTTTGGACACAAGGCGTTCTGTATTTCTTCCTAAAAATATGCAAAAAGACGCCTTAGAGTTTGAATGTCTTAAGCGTCTTTGCTTAGTCTTTTTTTAATTGTTGTTATTATAAAAAGTTTTATTTGAAAAGTCAAGGATTATTTTCGTTTTATCCTTTAATTGGCAGACAAGAGCATGCCACAAAATGTCCGGGTGAAACCTCTTTCATCTCCGGCACAGCCCTGCTGCATTCTTCTACGGCATACATGCATCTGGTATGAAAATGGCAGCCGGAAGGCACATGCATAGGGCTTGGAAGTTCTCCATGAAGCATCAGCCGCTTTGACTTTGCAGAAAGTTGCGGATCAGCTACCGGGATAGCAGAAAGAAGCGCCTTTGTATAAGGATGAAGAGGATTTTCATACAGTTCGTCACTGTCTGCGATCTCCACCAGTCTGCCTAAATACATGACGCCGATCCGTGTGGAAATATGGCGTACCATGGACAGATCATGGGCTACAAACAGATAAGTAAGCCCCATCTCCTCCTGTAAATCCTCCAGCATGTTCACTACCTGTGCCTGAATGGAAACATCCAGGGCCGAGATCGGTTCGTCACAGAGTAAAAATTCCGGTTCTACTGCCAATGCCCTGGCAATTCCGATCCTCTGACGCTGGCCTCCCGAAAACTCATAGGCATACTTGTACATGTCATCCGGCTTCATTCCAACCTTTTTAAGCATCTCTTCGATTCTGCCGTCCACCTCGCTTGCCGCTATGCCAGATACCGCCGCCATGGACTCTCCAATGATCTCCCGCACATTGTGGTGAGGATCCAGGGCTGAATAGGGATCCTGGAAAATGATCTGCATCTGCCGGTGGATCGGAAGTAACTTACTGCCCTTTACCCTGGTGATATCCTGCCCCTTAAACAGGATAGACCCGCTGGTTGGATCGTACATACGGATTAGGGTCCGTCCTAAGGTGGATTTCCCGCAGCCGGATTCTCCTACCAGTCCAAAGGTTTCCCCTTTTCGGATGGTAAGATTCACCCCGTCCACTGCCTTTACCTCTGCCTTCTTGCGGCCGAAAAAGTCCTTGGCAGGAAAATATTTACATACCTCCCTGGCTTCCAGCAGGATTTCCTGGTTCCTGTTATCCATATCAGTCTACCTTCCTTTCCCTTGCATCCAGTTCCTCTGCCGAATAGATACACATGGCTCTCTGGGTGTCCGAATATGCCCGGTACTTGGGAATTCCCTTCTCACACTGTTCACAGGCAAATTTACACCGCTCAGCAAAGGGACAGCCATCCGGAGGATCGATTAAGGACGGAGCCATTCCCGGGATTGGTTCCAGCCGCTTCCGGTCCCCTGTCTGAGGTTTGGGAATTGCCTGAAGAAGGGCCCTGGTATAGGGATGCTTAGGCGAATAAAAGATTTCTTCGGTAAGCCCCTCTTCCATCATAAGTCCGCCATACATGACCATGATCCGGCGGCTTAAGCTTGCCACCACTCCAAGATCATGAGTGATGAGTATGATACTCATTCCCGTTTCATCCTGCAGTTTTTTCAAAAGCTCCAGGATCTGGGCCTGAATGGTAACATCAAGAGCCGTAGTCGGCTCATCTGCAATGAGTAACTTCGGCCGGCAGCAAAGGGCCATGGCAATTAACACCCTCTGTCTCATACCTCCGGAAAATTCATGAGGATACTGATTAAGCCTCTTTTCCGGAGATGGGATTCCCACCTGTTCCAAAACTGCAACCGCTTCCTTCTGAGCAGCACGCTTATCCATTCCCCTGTGGCGTTTCAGCACCTCTGTCAGATGAAAGCCAATGGTTCTTAAAGGGTTCAAAGCCGTCATGGGGTCCTGGAAAACCATGGCGATCTCTTTTCCCCTCATCTTTCTTTGCTGCTCCGGTGTCATTTCAAGTATGTTCTTATCCATAAATAAAATCTGGTCCGCGGTGACCTCTGCATTCTCCGGCATCAGGCCCATGATGGATTTCATCAGAACACTTTTGCCGCTGCCAGATTCCCCCACAACGGCCAGGATTTCCTGATGGCCTGCATAAAAGCTTACGCCGCGAACCGCCTTTACCGATTTCCCGTGGGTGCGGAAGGTGGTATGCACATTTTGGACGGACAGGATTTTATCATCGTTTTTCTTTATCTCTTCCAATTCCTGTTTCCTCGCTTTACTCTTTTTCGTCGTTCATAATTTTAGGTTCCACGAAAACCCGGAGCAGATTTCCCAGCTTATTAAAAGCAAATATCGTAATGATGATCAAAAGTCCCGGGATCAGCGCCATGTAAAAGGTGTTCTGCATGGTTCCCTGAGCATTTTGCAAAAGACTTCCCCAGGAAGACATCGGCTGTTGGACACCAACTCCCAGGAAACTTAAGGAAGACTCTGTCATAATTGCGTTGGCCATGCTTGTGGTCGCCGATACAATGATCGTAGGAAATACGGAAGGTATGATATGACTAATAATGATCTTCCAGATGCCCACGCCGGAAAACTCCGCATAAAGGATGAATTCTCTTTCCTTAAGGGAGAGAGTCTCGGCCCGCACCAGCCTGGCAATCTCCATCCAGGTAAAGAAGCCGATAACCAGAATGATGGACTTTAATCCTGGCCTTAAAAAGATGCTGACAACGGTTACCAGGATCATCCAAGGAATGGAATACAGGACATCTACGATACGCATAAGAACCATATCCACTATCCCGCCGCAAAAGCCGGAAATGGTTCCCACTGCCACGCCGATGGTAAGGCTTGTCAGCATGGCCAAAAATCCTACCAGCAGGGAAACACGGCCGCCGTAGATAACTCTGGCAAAATAATCTCTTCCGACTTCATCGGTCCCGAACCAGTGTCCGGCAGACGGAGGCTGAAGGCGGTTTGCAATATTGGTGGCATTAGGCTCTACAGGAAGAAGGGGCGCAATGAGTGCAAATAATATGATTAATCCCAAAAGAATCAGGGAAATGACTGCCGCCTTATCATGCTTTAATGCCAGGAATACGCTGTCCACTCTTACGGATCTGTTCTTCTTTTTGTTCACTTCGTTTCTTTTCATCCTTTGTCACCCCATTTCCCTGATTCGCGGATCCGTGATACAGTATAGGATATCCGACAGAAGGTTACCAAGAATAACGAGGGAAGAGGACAGAACCAGAACGATCATGACGATGGGATAATCCATGCCCTGGATCGCCTTGATAAAATAAGGTCCGACGCCCGGCCACCCAAATACGGTCTCCGTAATGATGGCCCCTGTTACCAGAAGCTGAAGAGCCATGCCAAGCCTGGTAATAATGGGAAGCAGGACGTTCTTACAGACATGCTTAAACATAATTTCCCCTCTGGAAGCGCCAAAGGCCCGCTGAACCAGCACATAGTCCTCAGAAAACTGGGTGACCGTGGAAGAACGGACAAACTTAACATTGGCCGGTAAAAATGCAAAGGTAAGGGTGATAAAAGGCATAATAAAATGTCTTAGAAAATCCGCCATAGAAGCTTCCTTTCCTACGGAATGCATTCCTACGATGGGAAGAAGCTTAAGCTTATAACCCAGGACAAAAATCAAAAGCATGGAAAACCAGAAGGAAGGAACGGCGATCGCTACGGAAGAGAATCCGTCTATCACTTTGTCTGCTGCCTTATTCTTGTGGGAGCCTGCCAAAAGTCCCAGTATGATTGCCAGGATATAAGCGGTTCCATAGGCCGGAAGTACCAGTTTTATGGTGTTTGGAATCCTCACAGCAAGATCCCCGGCAATGCTTTGCTTGGTTACGATGGAATATCCGAAATTCCCGTTTAATATCCCGTTCAGCCAGCGTAAATACTGGATGAACAGAGGCTTGTCGTACCCATATTTGGCCTTAATCAATTCAATTGTTTCCGGAGACATCTTTGGTGTTGTCATTGCATCAATGGCATTATACGGTGCAAAATGCATCAAAGCAAAACATAGAATTGTGATTAAAAGGACCATGGGTATGGCTGTCAATATCCGTCTTAATATATATTTCGCCATATGGTTTCTCCTTATATATAGAAAGAGGTGTCTGCCGCAGGATTCCAGCAGCAGAACACCCTTTCCTCTTCACAGCTGATCCACAACCCGCCATTTCTGTTGCTTATGAATCTGCTGTCATCATTACTTCATCTGTAGTTTGGAAGTATCTTCAAAGGTATAAACAGGAACCAGCTTTGACTCTTCAATTCCTGATACGTTTTTGGATACTACAAGAAGGCGTTTATTGGAATACAGAGGATAGAAGCATGCGGTATCCTGCAGTTTCTGCTGGATCGTTGTATAGATTTCTTTACGCTTTGCATCATCTGTTTCCTTCCGGCCCTGGGCAAAAAGGTCATTCATCTCAGGATAGTCGTAATGCATATAATTGTATGGTGCACCTGATTCAAATAAACTTGAAAACGTATCCGGGTCAATGCCCATGATATATCCGCCAAAATACATATCATAAGGATTATCATCCTGCTTCATCTGCTGGCTGAGAGCCGTCGAATCCACGCCGGTTAAGTTCACCTTAATTCCTGCCTTCTGAAGCTGTTCCTGTATCATAATGGCTGAGGTGGACTGGAGGCTGTCGGAAGCGTTATAGGCAAGTGTCAGTTCCTGATTTGTTACACCGGAAGCTGCAAGAAGCTCTTTGGATTTATCCAGATTCTGTTCGTATTTCTCCACATCCTCCGTAAAATACTGGCTGTTGGGAGGCATGAAGCTCCATGGAAGATCATAATACTGGGGATCCAGGAGTGCTGCGTCTGCAATGGCCTTTTTATCCAGGGCATAGAAGATCGCTTTCCTGAAGTTTTCATCCTTTATGCGGTTTGCATTTATCATCATATATCCCACACGGCCTTCCTGGTATGGGTAAACCGTCAGATTGGCTGCATCCAGGTTCATCTGTGCCACCTGCGCAGGAGTTCCGATCCAGGCGTTTACTTCCCCGCTCTGAATGGCTGTCATGGCTGTATTTTCATTTTCAATGATCCGGTATACAAAATTATCAATAGAAGGAGCACCTAAGAAGTAATTCTCATTCTTTGTGAATTTTACATAGGAGCCTGGGGAGTATTCTGCCATTACATAAGGTCCTGTACCGACCGGCTTGGTGTTTACGTCATTGTTTTCAAAGTTCTCCACGTTTTCATAGATATGCTTTGGCATAATGAATATCTGGGAAAACATTTCCACTGCAGCGGAGTTAACAAAAGGCATGGTGAGGGAAACCGTATAGTCATCGAGCTTTTCGATCTTAACTGCTCCTTCAGGGAATACCAGCTGAGAATATGCCCAGCCTGCGTTTTTCTCATCTGCCATGGCTTCAAAGGTAAAGACAACGTCATCGGCAGTGAATTTCTCTCCATCAGACCATTTTACATCATCCCGAAGGTGCATGGTATAGGTCAGTTTGTCATCGGAGGTGTCTATGCTCTTTGCCAGGAAATAATTGATTCCATCTGCATTGTACATATATAACGGGGAATAGATCATTTTAATTGTCATAAGGCCGAAACGGTCGCTGGTTGTAATTACATTTACATTAGCGCCCGGATCTCCTGCAATTGCGTAAGTAAATGTGCTTTCCCCTCCTGCAGCCGTTTGTCCGGCTCCGTCATTAGATCCGCCTGCTGAACTGGCATTCGCTGCTGTGGTACTTTCTGCAACCGGGTCCTTTCCTCCGCAGGCAGTAAGGCCTCCCAGCACCATGACAGATGCTAACAGGAATGCTGCACTCTTCATAAATCTTTTCATACATTTCTCCTTTCAGTTCTCCTATAATTATGCCTGATACCGCAACCGGTCATCAGTCGGAAAAGTCAGATTCATTATAAACATATTTCCGGAACTTTTGCAACTGTTTTTAAATTATTTCCTACTTTTTCTATATGCATTAAGGTGATTAAAATTAAATTACCCACTGATGGAATTGATCCTCTTATCATTTGACCATTTGATGATCAGGTCATTTTTCCCGTATCCCGCAGGATAAAGGAGATCAAGCTCCACCTTGGTATAATCCTTAGATTTACCCACTTTAATGTTTAATACCTTGATTTTTTCCTCATTTAGATAATGAAGCAGCTCTATCATAACGATGTCATATTGGTTCGTAGTTATTTTTAAGACTCCTTGGAATGGCTCCCTGGACAAAAAAGGTACATCATGAAGGAGGATCTGGGTGAAAATAAGAAAAAGACCTGCTCCGCACCCCATAAAGTAGTCACCTGCACCGATTGCCATCCCCACACCTGCAGTTGCCCAGATGCCTGCTGCAGTGGTTAGACCACTGACGGAATGATTCTTAACAAAGATAACCCCTGCTCCAAGAAAACCGATTCCTGATACGATCTGGGAGGCGATTCTGGAAGCATCAAAATTAGGGACATCCCGGAACCCGTACTTGGAAATCACCATCATCAAAGCGGCTCCCATAGCCACAATGGCATGGGTTCTCATCCCTGCTCCTTTGTAACGATTCGTTCTCTCATATCCGATTAAATATCCTAAAAATCCTGCAACAACAATTCTAAAAAACAAACCCGTCTGGTAGATAAGGTCATACCTTTCCACAAGGCTTCCCAGCACTTTCCAAACCTGGCTCATGATCACTCCTCTTTTCTGATATCAATTATCCATCAATATCTTATAAAGTATGCTGCCAGAGTATATCATGTTTGCAGAAGCGAATCCGTTTGTCCGGATCTGCTGGAAACGACAGAAGCGCGGTGTTTTATCCGGAATAAAACACCACGCTTTCTAGCCGATCAATTTATTTTAATTCTTTGATCCAGTTGTATCTGGGATCATCTACCCGTGTTGTCCATGGGTTATCCGGAAGGTGCCGGATCATCCAACAATAGTACATGGGAAACCCAGGGGCGGTTACCTGGGGATGGGTTCTGCCGCCGGGAATGGCAGCACAGCTTCCATCCTTGATTTTAAAGACATCCTCTCCGATAAAGCAGGCGCCAAAACCTTCCGGCCGTTCAAACCGGTAATAATAAACCTCAGGCTGAGGATGCTCATGAGGGGTGTAGCTGGACCAGCCTCCCTGATGATTGATCACTTCCCCGTTTACCATATTGGAATAGGGAGCATTGTTGTAGTCGAAGACGGTGCGGACCGTCCGCTTCATCTTACCATCCAAAAGACCTTCCCCGAAAATATCATTGGTACAGTCTTCCGGCTTATAGAATACGCTGTCAAACTCCCTGTCATTTCTGGTGCACTGGACCAAAACCTGACTGTCTTCTTTTGCCGCCACGTTTACCATAACGCCCTTTGAAACGTGAAGACAATAGGGACCTTCTTCCGTCAGGTTGCTTCTATTTCCCCGCTCCTTCCTGTCTTCCCAGGAAAACAGGATATCCCCGGTAAGGAGAAGGACCGCCATCTCTTCCGACTGACTGGAGAAGGACCGCTCCTCTCCTGCCTTCATCTCATAAACGGCAATGTCCATTAACATATCATTTTCCTTATCCCCTGCATTTGTGAGGAGTTTTACTCCCTTGGGATCAAATTCCGGGTAACTGAATAATTCGCTCATGGCAGCTCCTTTCGACCGTTCATTACATCATGATTTCAGAAATTCTCACAGGTCTGTGCTCCTGTACAGACTTTTTGGCAGCAATGCCCATTAATACAGGTTTTAATCCATCCACTACACCAAGAGGAGTATCGGTATCATTCTCAATGGCTTCTATAAAGCAGTTCACTTCCTTTGCAAAGGACTGCATATAGCGCTCTAAAAAGAAGTAAAGAGGCTTTTCACCGGTGACGCCATCGGCAGTGCTTAATACTGCGCTGGATTCGGTATCATTGGAGGTTGCCACCATTCCCTTGGAGCCGAATACCTCTGCTCTCTGGTCATAGCCATAAGCGGCCTTTCTGGAATTATCAATAACTGCCAGGCTTCCGTTCTCCATCTTTAAGGTAATGACTGCGGTATCCACATCCCCTGCTTCCCCGATGGCCGGGTCCACAAGCACTGCGGACTGAACATAGATTTCCTCTGCATCACAGCCTGCCAAATAACGGACCATATCAAAATCATGAATGGTCATGTCTAAGAACATGCCGCCGGATACTGCCGCATACTCTGCGCTGGGCGGCTCAGGATCTCTGGATGTCACTTTGATGATGTGAGGCTCTCCGATCTTTCCGGCTGCAACCGCATTTCTAACTGCCTCAAAGTTGTGGTCAAAGCGGCGGTTAAAGCCTACCTGATATTTTATCTTACTGCCCTCTAAGGCTTCAATCACTTCTTTGATCTTATCAATGTCGTGGTCAATTGGTTTTTCACAGAATACATGCTTTCCTGCTTTAATGGCCT
Source organism: Lacrimispora sphenoides JCM 1415 (assembly GCF_900105615.1). Classification (NCBI taxonomy): domain Bacteria; kingdom Bacillati; phylum Bacillota; class Clostridia; order Lachnospirales; family Lachnospiraceae; genus Lacrimispora; species Lacrimispora sphenoides. The sequence continues at coordinate 3,968,293 of NZ_LT630003.1, forward strand.
CAACTGAAATGGGGGAATGGGTGTTGGTAGAAGAGCAGATCAACACGGCGTCGATCTCCGGATCTGCTAAAATCTCCTTATAATCCTTGGTAGTATTAGGAACTCCCATGCTCTTTGCCCATTTGTCTGTTTCCTCATTCATGAATGGATCGGCAATGGTCTTGATCCTTCCGTTCTTTACAAGGTTGCAGATGCTGGTTGTATGTACCTTTCCGATTCTTCCTGCTCCGATAATTCCTACAGTTACCATAATTTTCTTCTCCTTCTCTTTTCTTATTCTTAAAGACCGGTTTTTTCAGCAATAAATTTTCTTGCGCGGATGGCATATTCCAGAGGATTTGCCTTTGCAGGATCCTGCTCTGCTTCCACTACCATGTATCCCTCATAGGAAGCATCCTCCAGCACCTTGAAAATAGGATCAAAGTTCACACAGCCGTCTCCTGGAATGGTGAATGCACCTGCCCGTACCCCTGCCAGGAAGCTCATCTTTTCTTCTCTTACTTTTTTTACAATCTCTGAACGGATATCTTTTAAATGAACATGCTTGATGCGCCCCACATATTTTTCCACCATAGCAACCGGGTCCTCACCGCAGTATGCAAAATGGCCGCTGTCAAACAAAAGGCTTACATATTCCGGGTCCGTGTTCGCCATCATGCGTTCCACCTCTGCAGCACTCTGAACAACGGTTCCCATATGATGATGGAAGGTTAAAGCAACCCCGTATTTTTCTTTGGAAAGCTTTCCAAGGCGGTTTAAGCCTTCACAAAGCAGCTCCCATTCTCTGTCATCCATCTCATGCTTTCCTTCAAACACAGGCTGGTCCTGATCCCCCTGTGTGCTGTAGCTCTGCTCGGAAACGCCTACAACCTTAGCTCCCATGGCAGCAAGAAACGCCACATGCTTTTCAAATCCTTCTTCCGTCTCCTCATAGGGCCTGCTGATTAAAAAGGTGGAAAACCATGCGTTGCAGATCTCTACTCCCCGAAGGTCCAAAGCCTTTTTTAAATCTTCCACATCTCTTGGATATTTGTTGCCCACCTCGGAACCGGTAAAGCCTGCCAGAGCCATTTCGCTGACACACTGTTCAAAGGTGTTTTCTTTCCCTAAATCCGGCAAATCATCATTGGTCCATGCAATCGGTGCAATTCCTAATTTCACTTTCTCCTTGTTTAACATATTTGTATCCCTTCCCTGTCATATAATTTTTTATTCCGCCGGCATTGCAGCAGATTAATACTTTCTGGCTTCATTTCTTCCTTCTAAGACTCTTTCCCACGCCTCTCTCACGCTGCTCTTTTCCGAGGTTGTGGCAATTCCTACGTTCCACCAGGATTCATAACCATCCGTCATGGTTTTGGGGATCACCTTTAAATCAAACAGGCAGGCCCTTTCCTGTTGTTTGGCATCTTCCAGAGACTCTTCCAGCTCTTTGGTGGTTCTGCAGGTATAAGCTTTCAGACCATACCCCTCCCCGATTTTGGCATAATCAACTGGAATTAAATCCCCGGAAGGCTTCTTCCCGTCCGTATAGCGGAATTCCGTGGCAAGGCTTCCGATCCCATGGTTCATCTCCAGATTATTGATGCAGCCAAAGCCGCAGTTATCAAATATCAGAATATTGACCTTCTGCCGTTCCTGCATAATGGTCATAATTTCGCTATGTAACATCTGGAAGCTGGAATCGCCGACTACACAGTAAACTTCCGTATCCGGCTCCGCAAATTTAACACCCAGGGTGGCTGCCACTTCATACCCCATACAGGAGTATCCGTACTCTGCATGGTATCCGCCCCGTTTGTCAGTCGTCCACATACGCTGCATACAGCTCGGAAGGGAGCCCCCTGCCGTGATGATGGTAGCATCTTCATCGATGACCCTTCTGATTGCTGCAAGTGCAGCTGTTTGGGTGAGCCTTCCATTGGTTAACCGGACAAACTCCGGGATCGTCCTGGGATCCCTTGCTTTTATGTTGGGTTCAAAATCATCTCCGGTGTATTCAATGCTTCCCAAACGCACCATCTCTTCATCCCATTTTCTTTTTGCATCGGCGATCTCGTCTTTGTACTGGGACACATACTGTTTTTCCCTGAGCTTTTCCGCCAGCGCCTGAACGGTAACCTTCGCATCTCCCACTGCCTTGACTGCATCCATCTTGTATGCATGGAACCTGCTGTTATTGATGGTAATAAATCTGACGTCATCTCTTTTAAACAGCCACTTTGAGCTTGTTGTAAAATCACTCAGCCTGCTTCCGATAGCGATCACCACATCAGCATCCCTAGCGATTACATTGGAGGCATAGGTACCTGTGACTCCGATACCGCCCAGACAATAGGGATGGCTTGATTTACAGGCACTCTTTCCTCCCTGGGTTTCTCCAAAGGGTATGTTAAATTCTTCACAGAATTTTTCTACAGTTTCTCCCGCATCGGAGTAGCGGACTCCTCCGCCTACGATAACAAACGGCTTCTTTGCCTCTGAAAGGATATCTGCGATCTCATCCAGTTCTTCTTCTACCGCAAGAGGCCTGGTAATCCTGTGGACCCGCTTCTTAAAGAAATAATCCGGATAATCATAGGATTCTCCCTCTACATCCTGGCAAATGGCAATGCAGCATGCTCCGGTTTCTGCCGGATCTGTGAGCACACGCATGGCACTAATCAAAGCGCTCATGATCATCTCCGGTCTGGTGATCCGGTCCCAGTATTTGCACACTGGTTTGAACGCATCATTGGTTGAGATCGAAAGACTGCTGCTTTGTTCCAGCTGCTGCAATACCGGATCAGGCTGCCTGGAGGCAAAGGTATCGGCCGGAAATACCAGCAGCGGAATGTTGTTTACCGTTGCGGTTGCACAGGCTGTTACCATATTGGCCGCACCCGGTCCCACGGATGAGGCACACGGAATGATTTTCTTCCGGTTATTCTGTTTTGAAAAGGCAATGGCCGTATGGCACATCCCCTGCTCATTTCTTCCCTGAAGCACCTTAAGCTGACCGGGGTCCGAATCCAGAGCCTCACCTAAACCAACCGCGATTCCATGACCGAAAATAGTAAAAATACCTTCAACGAACTTTGTTTCCACTCCATCGACAGAAACATACTGGTTATCCAGGAACTTCACCAGTGCCTGTGCTGTTGTCATTCTTATTGTTTTTGACATGATCCGCTCTCCTTTATATTTTTATACACGGGCAATCATTTCACCAAACTTTTTCTTTTCTTCTTTTATAAATGCATGTACCTCCTCCGGAGCCGGCAGGGAATCCGAACAGTTATTGCTCTTTACCATCATGGAGGCCTCTGCCGAACCAAACTCCAGACAGTCTATGATATCCCAACCCTGGTACAGGCCGTAGAGGAACCCGGAACCATATCCGTCGCCGCCGCCAAATCCCTTTCTGGCTTCCACCGGGAACGGTTTGATGGAAAATGACTGTCCGTCATAAGTATAAGCCGTAGACCCTTTCATTCCATGCTTAATGACCACGATCCTGGCACGATATCCCTGCCAAAGAGCCGCACTTTCCTCGTCTGTCATGCCTGGTCTGATCAGTTTCTCCGTTAAGTCGAATTCTTCTCTTGAGCCCATGATTATGTCAGCTTCTTTGGCAACTGCAGAGTAATATATGGAGATTTCATCCGCATTCTTCCAGTTATAGGCTCTGTAATCGATATCAAAGATAATTCTGACATCGTTTCTCTTCGCCAGCATGACCGCCTTAAGGGCTGCTTCTCTTGACGGGCTTTGTGCAAGTGCCGTACCTGATATGAGAATTGCTTTTGCCTTTTTGATATATGCTTCGTCTATGTCTTCTACATCCAGCTGCAAGTCAGCAATGCAGTTCCGGTACATCAGGATATTACTGTCACTGGAAGAGAGCATCTCTGTAAAAGTCAGTCCCAGCTTTTCTCCATTTTTACACTTTGTAATATGAGAGGTATCGATCCCCTGTTCATTAAAATAATCCACGACAAATTCACCGAACTGGTCATCTGACACTTTCCCGATAAATCCCGCCTTCATGCCATGTCTGGTCACACCCACGGCGATGTTAGCCGGAGAACCGCCTACAAACTTTTCAAACATGTGCACTTTTTTTAACGGCTTAAATTCTTCTTTCACATACTCATTGTAAGCCGGATTAAAATCAATTGCCACCCTTCCAAGAAGAATTATGTCCATTTCTCTGGTTTCGTCAAATTTTACATATTCCATCGTTACATCTCTCCCATCCCGTTTTGCATGCGGAAACCATTTTTTGTAACGAAAAAACACACTGCAAGGTCTTAATCCGCCTTGCAGGGCGTTTTTTCTATCATTGGCCGGCTTCTTTTAGATTGTACCATCCCAGGTATTCACGTTTGTGGATTCTCCGGTTTCTTCGTCGAACCACCTGGTGGTGACAACTTTATTTTCTGTGAAGAATCTGAATCCATCCTTGCCTAAGCAGTGCAGATCTCCGATAAATGACAGCTTCTTGCCGTTGAAAGGAAACATTCCAACCGGAACCGGAATCCCCACATTGATACCGATCATACCACCGTCGGTGTGTCTTGCGAACTCTCTGGCATAGTGACCGTTCTGCGTAAAGATAACAGAACCATTTGCATATGGATTGGCATTCATGATCTCTAATCCCTCTTCAAAAGTCTTTACTCTCTTGATGCACAGCACCGGTCCGAAGATTTCTTTTTCCCCTACACTCATGCCGGGAGCCACATGATCAAATATTGTGGGCCCTAAGTAAAAGCCGCTTTCATAACCTTCAACAACAATGTCCCGTCCATCAAGTACAAGCTCTGCGCCTTCTTCTATTCCTGTCTCGATCCACTTGACGATAGAATCTTTATGAGCCTGATTAACCACCGGACCGAGTTTCGAACTCTTATCATACGCCGGACCCACTTTAAGAGTCTTGGCCTGTGCGATAATTTCCGCCACAAGAGCATCGGCAATTCCCTCCTGCACGACAACAACAGGAAGAGCCATACATCTTTCTCCTGCACATCCAAAGGTGGAATTAATAATACCAGCCGCTACCCTTTTGACTGGCGCATCATTTAAAACCAGAGCATGGTTCTTTGCTTCGCAGAGAGCCTGAACTCTCTTACCTGTTGCAGCAGCAGTCGAGTAGATATGCATACCCACAGATGTGGAACCTACGAAGCTGATCCCTTTGATGTCGGGATGAGTGAGAAGAATCTCTGCTTCATTTCTGGAGCAGGTGACAATATTAATAACGCCGTCCGGCAGTCCTGCTTCTTTATACAATTCTGCTATACGCATACAAGACTGAGGGGTAAAGGATGCGGCTTTCAGCACAATGGTATTTCCGCAGGCGATGCACATAGGGGTCATCCAGCCCATAGGTATCATTGCCGGGAAATTAAATGGCACAATGCCGGCAAATACTCCAAGAGGCATACGGTACAGAACCGTATCAAATCCGCTGGAAGCGTCCATCAGGCTGTCTCCCATCATCAGTGACGGAGCACTTATGGCCTGTTCGGTTCCTTCTTTGGCTTTCAGTACATCGCCCTGAGCCTCTTCCCAGTTTTTGCCGTTTTCTTTTGCTACCAGCATGGTCAGTTCATCCATATGCTCGATGAGCAGATCCCTGAGCTTATAAAGTACCTGAACTCTTTTAATCACAGGGGTAGATGACCAGGACGGATATGCCGCTTTGGCTGCCTCCACGGCTTCTTCCACTTCTGCCGGAGTACAGCAAGGCACCTTGGCAATTACTTCACCGGTACTGGGATCGTACGCATCAGAATACTTTTCTGTCTTCGATTCCTTCCATTGACCATTTACAAGAAACTTTAATTTTTTTACTTCTCCCATTTTTATATCCATTCCTTTCTCTTCGCTTAACATACAAAGCGTTATAAAAAACGGCTTGTTTAAGCGGTTTTTAATGATATCATACTGATTTATGTAAGCGGCTCCTCACAGTTAAAGATCCGGATATGCTGCTTTACATTCTCATACACTCCCCGGACCATCGCTTTATTCAGTCCGAAATAATCATGCTTTCCTTCAGATTCCAGATATTTTGCAGCTTCATATGTAAGACTGTCAAAGCTGGCTGTTGCAATGTTGATCTTTCGGATTCCTAGGCCTATGGCTTTCCGGAAGTCCTCTGGAGTAATTCCGGTCCCGCCGTGAAGAACCAGAGGAACATCAGTCTTCTGATCAATGGCTTCCAACACATCAAAAGCCAGTCTGGGAGCCACCGGATAATTGCCGTGAGCATTACCGATTGCTACTGCCAGTGCATCCACACCGGTCCTCTCGCAAAAGGTTCTGGCATCGTCAGGATTGGTACATCGGATTCCCTCATCCGTACTCCCATCCTCGCTTCCGCCCACCAGGCCAAGCTCTGCTTCTACAGTCGCTCTATATACCCCTGCGAGATTGACTGCCTCTAAGGTCTTTGCCATATTCTCTTCAAAGGGAAGGTTGGAGCCATCCATCATCACGGAGGTGAACCCATAATCCAAAGCCTGTTTTAACACTTGAATGGTCTTGCCGTGATCCAGATGAACTGCGATATCGACCTTTGCATTCTTCGCTGCCTCCACCATCATGGGCCCCATCAGAGTCAGCGGGGAATGAGGAAGACGCACTTCCGCGATCTGTAAGATAATGGAGGTATTCATATCTTCAGCTGCCTTTACAGCTCCCTTCACCATCTCAAGGTTTCCCACACTGAAGGCTCCAACCGCCCTGTTTTTTTCTGAGGCCTGATCCAGCAATTCCTTCATTTTTACTAATCCCATACATCTTCTCCTTTATCCGGGCTTCCATCCCACTGACTGTGGAAAATTTCCGCCGCATGATCCCTAATCATCTCTTTTCTGGTATGGAAGGAGAAAATCACATTTCCTGTTCCACTACCATTTCATCAATGACAATAAGAGTTTTCCTCTCCCTTCCTCTTTATGGTTATGTTTTGATTTTATTTATGTAATGTTATGGTCATATTTTAGCACTTATTTCGATGTCAGTCAAGACATTCCTCTATTATTTTATAAATAATGGTTAAGTGTTGGTTACTTCTTGATATTTTTTTGTACATCTGCTATAATCTTTCTATAACAGTATGCCAGAGAGGCAGCTGAGCAAGGAGTACACTTATGAGAATTTCCCGAATCGACCAATTGGAGCAATATATACTGGAGCACAGAACGGCTTCCATTGATACTCTGTGTGAAGAATTTAAAATTTCAAAAAACACCCTTCGCCGGGACTTAGAGATCCTTGTCGCCCGCGGCACCGTGGAAAAAGTCTACGGCGGCGTCATTGCATGTGAAAATGCGACCCCTATCCCGAATCTGGTCACCTTCCATGAGCGTACCGGAAGAAATGCCCAAAGTAAACAAAAGATCGCCGCACTGGCCGCTTCCTTTGTACGGGAGAGGGATATCATATTTATTGACAGCGGGACCACCACCATGAGCATTGTGGATCACCTGGCCCATTTAAGTACGGTCACTGTCATTACCAACAGCCTCCAGGTCATCAATAAATCCATGAATTATCCCAACATTAATTTAATCGTCCTCCCAGGATCCCTAAAAAGGGATACTGCTTCATTAGTGGGCAGCTCCTGCGTGGAATACTTAGAGGATTATAACATTGTCCGGGCATTTATGGCCTGCACCGCAATTTCCCTTCAGGCTGGGGTTTGCAACGCCTCCACAGAGGAATACATCATTAAGAAAACAGCGTTAAAAAAGAGCCAGAAACACTATCTTCTGGCTGATTCCTCAAAGTTTGGGCGTACCTCACTTATGACCTTCGGAGAGATCGGTCAGTTTGATTGTATATTGACAGAACAGATGCCTGATGATGAATTCAGTTCTTACTGCAAAGATCAGGACTGTGCCATCCAAATCGCTCCCGAATCGTAGATGAAAGCTTTATCTATTCGGTGTGGAGAGAATCTTCTGTTAAAAAGATAATCAGCGGAAAATAAAAGAAAGACACAGGTGCTGCTGTTGCTATTTGGCACTTCCTGTGTCTATTATAAGTGGTTTAACTTTTATAATCTTCCAACTCCTGAATTGCGCGGTATATCATTTCTTTTGTAACCGGATAAGGTGTATGGGTCAGTTCCTGATTTGCCAGCGCTGCCTCCAATACATCCTCAAGCGAATCGCTGCGGTCCAGCTCCAGGTCTGCCAGACAGACCGGAAGACCGATGGAACGATTCAGTTCATAAGCCTTCTTAAACTTATCCCAGTTCTGATCGAGAATCAGATTTACCAGAGTGCCATAGGACACAACCTCACCATGCAGATGATTCTTTTCGATACTTTTACGCTTTGTCAGTCCATAAAATAACGCATGTGCGACCCCGCCGTTATAATCTGGTTGAACCGATACCGAAGTGACGCCAGGAGCTACGACGATATTTAAAATCGTATTTACCAATGCCTCGCTTATCTTTCCTGCTTTCGCATCCTCCAGTGCCTGCTTTCCTTCCCGAACCATTGGAAAAAAGCACATATTACCGGCTGTGATGCCAAACTCACTGCCAAAGTCCAGATGTTCACCTGATTTGGCTGACCACTCGGATTCCACATTTTTCGCCATTGCATCACCAATCCCTGCCCAGAGAAATTTTGTCGGAGCCGCCAATATGATACGTGGATCGATAAAGCAATGAGACGGCACGGATCTCAGTTTTACGATCTCACGGAAGGAACCATCCTTATGATACATAATGCTGATTTTTGTTACCGGAGAACAGTTTGATGCGATGGATGGAACCGTAAACACAGCCTTTCCCATTCTGTCCCCAATTACCTTACCCGTATCAATGCATTTTCCCCCTCCAACGGCAAGAATCATATGGATTTCCTGACTGCCGAGTATTGCAAGGATTCGTTTCACATTTTCAAAGGTTGTGTCCCTGCCGTAAAGCACTTCTGCTGTTACGGTAAGTCCTGCTGCCTGCAATGCAGGCAAAACATAAGATTTCGATGCATTCCATGCCTTTTCGCCATAAACCACTGCCACTCTGGTTCCGTATTTTCTCATCTCATCACCAAATGCTGAAAACGCATCCTCACCAACCGTAAACTGGGGCAAATAAATCGATGTTCGTCTATTCATGATCACTGTCCATTCCTTTCCAACCTTTTAATCCAGTTACATTCTGCCATGGCCGGAACTGTATCCCCCAGTGAAATCACCTCATGCAGTACTCTGGCTTTTGCAGAAACATATCTCCGGCCTTCCATTCGTTCTTTTGTAATCTTTCCAGCTATCATAGGAAATTCTCCTTACCGGACCAGATATCCCCCGTCTACTGGAATAACCGCACCATTCAAATAATCGGAGGCTGCTGATGCCAGAAAAACGCATGGTCCCTTCATATCTTCCGGAGTCCCCCATACATGTGCCGGGATACGGTCCGTTATCTCGTTGTATCTTGGGTTATCCGGCTCTGTCAGTGAAGCGTTCATTTCCGTATCCATGTAACCAGGTGCCAGTGCATTGACATTGATACCCGCAGCTGCCCACTCATTGCACAGAGCTTTTGTAAGCTGTGACACGCCTCCCTTGGATGCCGCATATGCAGGCACGGTATAGCCGCCAAAAAAGGACAACATAGAAGCAATGTTGATAATTTTTCCTTTGCTCTGCTGTTTTAAGAACTGCTGCCCGGCAAGCTTGCAGAGCTTGAACACGGCATTCAAATTTATATTGATTACAAAATTCCAATCCTCAATGGGAAATTCTTCTGACTTATGACGCTTCTGCACACCTGCACCATTGACCAGAATATCCAGATGCCCACCCATGCCGGTGATTGCAGCATAGAAGCCGTTCTCCAGGTCTTCATCATCTCCCAGATCTGCAATCACGCCGTGGCAAATGTAACCACTGTCACAAAACTCTCTCGCTGCCTCCAGAGTCTTAGGGCTGATATCAATGATGCAGACTTCTGCTCCTGCTTCCAAAAGGCCTTCCGCCATTCCATGACACAATCCCTGTGCCGCACCTGTTACGATTGCCTTTTTCCCGGTTAAATCTGTGTAATTTTTAATTTCCATCCCTTTTTCTCCTTTTCCTCCAATACCTTAACTTGTTTTTCACCTTGTTAGTCGTCTGACAAGTATCTTCTATCTTATACCCCGGCTCATCATGCCGGGGCTAAAATATAATGAACTATGTTTCAGTTTCTGAGTCCAGCGCATCTTTCATGGAAGTCTGCAGATGCTCTTCCATCAGCAGTCCTGCCTTTTTCCCATCCCGATTCTTAAGCGCTTCCAGAATCATCGTATGATAATAGATGCCATTTTTATATCCAACCAGCTCATTCAGCTGATGATGGTACTCTCTCGTGTTTGAAAGCACTTCACACAAACCGTGCTTAAGCAGCAGATTACCGGAGGCTTCTGAAATCTCCTGATGAAACATCATATCGCTGTGCACAAACTCATCCGAATCTCCCACACTTCGTTTCATCTCATCAAGATAAGCTTCCAGCCGCTTTAACCCCTCCGGAGTGATATGCTCCGCTGCCAACTGGGCCGTCCCCTTCTCCACGACAATTCGATATTGAAGAGACTGGACAATGTCTTCCATGCTGTAGTAATGATCTTTTCTGCCGGTTTTCCGAAAGACGGACATATCATTTGAAATAAGATAAGTTCCCTTTCCATGATGGCTCTCCATCAGTCCCAATGCAATGAACTGCTGAATCGCCGTACGGATACTTGCCCGAGATACGGAAAGTTCCTCAGTAAGAACATGCTCCGACGGAATCATCTCACCGGCTTTCCAGATGCCGTTTTCAATGTTGGATTTCATATATTCAATAATCTGAGCTGTTACATTCGATTTTTGAATCTTCATAAGCATTAATCTCCTTGAGATGCATTATAACAGCTTGTCAGACAAATTACAAGTGACATTTTCTTATCTCACTCTTGCATTCATAAGCCAGTCGGCAGGAATATGGGATATTGTTAAATTGATTCCAGTATTTTCTTAAGTGACTCATAGGCCATGGTGAAGGCCTCTTCTCCGCTCAATTTTTTCTTATTTGCTGCATTCTGCTCCAAAGCGCTGAATCCTGCAAAATCGCTTAAATGAGGTTCCAGAGATAAAAATCCCTTATATCCACAGTTTTTCAGCATTTTTAAGATTTCTTCCACATGTCCGTCTCCCATGCCTGCCGGAACCACGCTGGCATCAGACCACAGGGCATCCTTAACATGGATATAGGCAATGTAGGTCTTTAACATCTCATAAGCTTTCAGAGTATCCTGCTTGCACTGAACAAAATTTGCAAAGTCAAAGACTGCCTTAAAATGATCCCCATAGAATTCCTTCATGATTTCCAGGCAGCGGTCTGCCACATCTCCGTAAATATCCTTTTCATTCTCATGAAGAAGCACTGCCTGGCTGGTCTTTGCGTAATCAACAAACTGTCCCAGCTGATCCATGACCTTTCCCCGGTAAGGAGCATAACTTTCATTCTCAGGCATGAAGAAGCTGAACATACGGATGTATGGAACATCCATCAAATGGGCGATTTCCACCGTATGCTTGTAAAGCTCCATGTGAGGGGCAAAATCATCGGTGATTTTTATTTTTCCAATGGGAGAACCAACGGAGGATAAACGGAGGCCTGCCTCATCAAGCTGCTTTTTGATTTCTTTTGCTTCATTGATCGAATACTCGACCAGGCCCTTGCCGTTAACGCCCCGCATCTCCACATGATGAATATCAAGCTTCTTTAATACTTTAATCTGCTTTCCTAAGTCCATATCGATTTCATCTGCAAAACCAGATAATAAAATTCCATCCCACATAATCGTTTCTCCTTTTTTCATTTCCTATTTGCTGCCCATGTCCTTTGGGCATAAAGGGATACCCGAAGGGTGTTTCCTATTTGCTGCTCATTCACTTTGGGCATAAAGGGATACCCGAAGGGTGTTTCCTATTTGCTGCTCATTCACTTTGGGCATAAAGGGATACCCGAAGGGTGTTTCCTATTTGCTGCCCATGTTTTTTTGGCATTAAGGGATACCCGAAGGGTGTTTCTTAATAGCTTCCTTCTGTGTTAAATACCACGCCGGTTCCTTCTTTTTTCCTGGATTCACTGCGGCGTTTATTAAGCTCTTCTAAGAATAAATCTTCATCAAAGGGGATCTCCACTTCTTTCTTTAACCAGCTGGATAAATGCATGGCATTTGATAAGGTCAGACCGTTAATACCTTCCACGCCTTCCGCAATAAGGGGCGTACCGTGAAGGATTCTGCCTGCAAATGCCTTTAAAACCCCAACATGCTGTTCATTCTCCCCGTCCGTTTCAACCTCTGTCACCGTGCATTCCGGAGTATCAAATCCGCCCTTTGCCGTTTTGCAGAAGGTACGCTCGTTTTCAGCCAGCTTATGAAGCATGAGCTTGCCATTTTCGCAGACCAGTTTCCCCATCTCCAAAGTGATCTCAAACCGGTTTGTTCCCGGTGCATCTGCGGTTGTGGTGACAAAAACACCCGTGGCCCCGTTTGGATATTCCAAATAAGCTGTTACATCATCTTCCACTTCAATATCATGCCATTTTCCGTTGTGGCAGAATGCCTGTACCTTGCTTGGCATTCCACAGATCCACTGGATTAAATCCATGTTGTGAGGACACTGGTTTAACAGTACGCCGCCGCCTTCTCCATCCCAGGTGGCTCTCCAGCTTCCTGAGTCATAATAGGACTGGGTGCGGTACCAGTCCGTTACGATCCAGTTGACCCGCTTGATGGCTCCCAGTTCCCCGCCGGTTACAAGTTCATGCATTTTCCGGTAAATACAGTTGGTCCTCTGGTTGAACATCATGCCAAAGACCCGGTCACATTTTTTAGCTGCCTCGTTCATTTCCCGTACCTGCTTGGTGTAAACCCCCGCAGGTTTTTCACACATTACATGCAGTCCGTGGTTCATGGCATCAATGGTCAGTTCGGGATGCTGGTAATGAGGCACTGCAATCAAGACTCCGTCGCATACGCCTGCTGCGATTAAATCCTCTCCTTCTTCAAAAACAGCAACCGACTCCGGTAAATGCTCCTTTGCCCAAGCCCTTCTGCCTTCCTGGCGGTCCGCTACCGCAGTCACTTCCATCTCCGGGACCTTTCCTTCCAGAATATTCTTTAAGTGGCCGCTTCCCATATTTCCAATTCCGATAATACCAAGTCTTACCTTATCCATGTCCTATCTCCCCTCATTTCTTGCAGAATCATAAATATCCATCATGGTGTAAAATGTATTCTGAACCGAGTCAAGGTCATTGAAATAGGCCTTCCCGGTTTCTAGACAATCATAAAAATCTCTGATGCAGGCTTCGTGCCCGCTGCCCCAATAGGTCTTTCCCAGCAGAGAAGATTTTTTCGCCTGCCATACCACCGGCTCCTCCTGCTCTTTCATCTGATACCAGACAGAGTTTCCTTCCAGGCGGACAAACCCATTTTCACAGGCAATCTCTAAGAAAACCGGTGCATCCATGGCGTAAGCCGTAGTGGCATAAAAGCTGGCGCTTACCGGATCCGTTCCTTCCGTAAAAGTCATATAGGCTTCCAGTGTATCCTCCACCTCCACAATTCCTTTCAGATGGTGATTGCTCATGGAAGCTTCTGTTCTCACTGGTTTTCCGAGCCAGGAAAGTAGCAGATCCAGGGCGTGAATGGATTGGTTGATCAACGCACCACCGCCCTCTGTCTCAAGCTTTCCCCTCCAGCCGCTCTCTGTGTAATAGGGAGCATCCCTGTGCCAGGTAACAAAGGCCCTTCCGCCTTTTATCCTCCCGAGTATTCTCTGGGCCAAAAGTTCATTAACCTTTTTTGTTGTTTCATTATACCGGTTCTGAAAACAGATACCTAACCTGCCCCCGCTCTGGCCGGAAGCCTCCAAAAGCTCATCGAATTGCTCCCTGCTTATGGCGGGCGGCTTTTCCATAAATACATGAAGCCCTTTCTTTAGGGCCTTTACTGCCATTGGCACATGGCAGTAGTGGGGCGTGCAGATATGGACCACGTCAAGTGCTTCCTTCTCAAGCATCTCCTCCATGGAATCATAAGCCTTCGCCTTTCCATCCGTAAAACGGGCCGAGTATTCCTCTGCCCGTTCCAGGCGGATATCTGCCAGAGCGCAGAGCTTAACCTGTTTTATTTCATTCAGTACCATGGTGTGAACTCCCCCGATGTTTCCGCAGCCGATTATCCCAACCCGAACCATGACTACCTCCTCTTTTCTTTTTCCTCTTTCTATGATAGATTTATTATATACTGTTCTTGACGCAATTTGTTTGCGTAGATTGACTAGAAGTATGCATAAATTGTCTATTTCAGGAGGAAGCCATGAAAAAGGAGAGCCTTTACCATTACAGCGAATTTACCGAGCCTTTCAGCTGTGATTTTACCACCAGCCAGATTGCAGGAAATGTGGATTTTCACATGCACAACAGCCATGAAATCTATCTGCTCATGGACGGCCATATCCAGTATTTTGTGGAAAATGCATGCTATGATATGAACCCGGGAAATTTAATCCTGTTTTCCAACCGGGAGATCCACAAGGCCATCAACACCACTAGCGAAGCCTTCACCCGCCTGGTCATTCATGTAAACCCCGCCTTTATCCGCCCTTACTGTACCCCTGACACCAACCTGTTAGAATGTTTCCACCGGGAACCTGCCATAGGCAACCTGGTCCTGCTTTCAAAAGAGGAATACGAGAGCCTGATTTCCATGGCCCAGTGTCTTCACGAGGCAAAAAAAAATCGCTGCTCCTACGGCAGCGACTTAACAGCAATGACCACATTGCTCCAGATTCTTATTCTTATTAACAGGGCCTGGCAAAAGACAAGCCCCGGGGGAACAGCCCCTAAGCCCCATAGGGCCCAGGCAATCATGAGTTATATTGACAAAAACTTAACAACGCCCATGACCCTGGATTCTATCTCCCAGGCTCTTTCCCTTGATAAATATTATATCAGCCACTTATTTAAATCTGAAACAGAAAGCAGCATATTCCAGTATATCGTGGTAAAGCGGGTGGCTCTGGCAAAGGAGCTGCTTTCCCAGGGACATACGGTTTTAGAAGCCTGCCATTTATCAGGCTTTCATGATTATTCCAACTTCATCCGCACCTTCCGCCAGACTACAGGTTATACGCCCGGACAGTTTAAGCGCCTTAGCCGGTAAGCTTACCGCTGCTTATAGGCAGGATCTGCCGGGTATCCGCCACGCAGTTTTTGCATCCCACGCTGAACGGCGTCCTTTGACTGCTTCCAATCCGCATCCTTGTTTAAATAATCAAATTTCTCAATGAACCAGTCGACATCACCGGATATCCGCTCCATATTTTGTTCCATGATCTGAAAAATGACAGGGTAAAATTCCTTCCGCTCCTTGTCATTTAAATATTTATCCGCTCCGCTGCACAGATCTGCAAAGTGGTGAAGGCAGAATCCCTTGCTTTTTTCAAGCTTTTCCCGAAAAACAGAATCCTTTTTATAAAGGTGGAAAAAGGTTGCCACATACCGCTCATAGCTTTCAGAAAACCGGTCGCAGATATAGCAGGTCTTTTCCTTCCCCTCGATCCAGGCAGCCATGGAATTTCCATTTCCTGTCTTTCCCGTAAGGCGGTCCTTTAAGGAGGTTTTTCCGGGAGCATACTCCTTAAATTCTTCCTTCATTTCCTTTATCAGTTTCTTATAATAGGTTTTTAAGATCCAGCCATTTCCCAAAGCATTGCCGTAATCAAACATTTTCTTTTGATGGATCCGGCAAAAGCCTGACCGGTCTGTGGCTTCTCTCGTATCGCTTTCCATATAGGAAGCGCAGGAACCTAATACAAAATCCATAAGCTCCTGCTCCGCTTTTCTCTCAAGAAAGCAGAACAGGCACTCTTCGTCTGCATCTATGGCATCATTTAACGGTATCTCGTATAATTTTTCCTTCATTTTTATACCTTAAACCGGTAACCGACTCCCCAGATCGTCTCGATATACTGGGGCTTAGCCGTATTGAATTCGATTTTTTCCCTGATCTTTTTGATGTGGACGGTAACGGTAGCGATATCACCGATGGATTCCATATCCCATATTTTATTAAACAGCTCTTCCTTCGTAAATACATGGTTTGGATTCTGGGCAAGGAAGGTTAATAAGTCAAATTCCTTTGTGGTAAAATTCTTTTCCTCTCCATTGATCCATACCCGTCTGGCTGTCTTATCGACTTTAAGGCCCCTGATTTCAACGATCTCGTTGTCCGGTACTCCGCTTCCGATCAGCCTTTCATAACGGGCCAGATGGGCTTTTACACGGGCAACCATCTCACTAGGGCTAAAGGGTTTTGTGATGTAATCATCGGCTCCCAGCCCCAGGCCCCGGATTTTATCAATGTCCTCTTTTTTAGCGGAAACCATGATGATCGGGGTGTTTTTTACTTCCCTGACCTTTCTGCATATTTCAAAGCCATCCACTCCCGGCAGCATCAGATCCAGGATCAGCAGATCAAAGTCCTCATGAAGGGCCTTATGAAGTCCTGCTTCCCCATTATTCTCAATCTCAACCTCAAATCCGCTCAGCTCCAGATAATCTTTCTCCAGCTCTGCAATGCTTTCTTCATCTTCTACTATCAGAATTCTGCTCATTCCTGTATGACCTCCTGGTATTTTCTCAAAACAAAATGTATCTCCGTTCCAATGCCTTCCTTGCTGGTAGCCCAGATCCGGCCTCCATGATCCTCAATGATCTTTTTAACAATGGACAGACCGATTCCGCTTCCGCCCTGAGAGGAATTCCTGGATGAATCCGTGCGGTAAAACCGGTCAAAAATACTGGGCAGATCCTTTGCTGGAATCCCTCTACCGTTGTCCTCAATTTCCACCTGGATAAAGTCTCCCACATCCTTAATTCGGATGTTGATGATTCCGCTCCTCTTATCCATATATTTTACAGAATTGCTGACAATATTATTAATGACCCGGCGCAGCTGCTCTGCGTCTGCGATGACCATCACATCCTCATCCACATAGTTAAAATATCCCAGCTCAATGCTGCGGTCTTCCATCTCAAGTCCCACTTCATCGACGCAGTCTCTGAAATAGCCGGCTACGTTGATCTTGGAAAAGGTATAAGGGATTTTATTGGTGTCAATTTTTGAATAGAAGGTCAATTCATCAATCAGCTTATCCATGTCATTGGCCTTGTTGTAGATAGTGCGGATATAACGGTCCAGCTTTTCCGGGGAGGAAGCAACCCCATCCATGATTCCCTCCACATACCCCTTAATGGCAGTAATGGGAGTCTTTAGATCATGGGAAATATTGCTGATCAGCTCTTTGTTTTCCTTATCATACTCCACCTTTTCTGCTGCAGATTCCTTAAGGCGGATCCTCATCTCCTCAAAATCCTGGCAAAGCTGTCCGATCTCATCGTCATTCTCCACCTCAAGAGAGAAATCCAGATTTCCATCCCGTATATTCTTGGTGGCTGTTTGGAGCCGCCCCAGGGGACTTACCACAGACCGGTATACCCACATCATAAGGATCGCATCAGTAAATACGATGATCATAATGATGGCCGTCAGCATTTCCGCCATCATGACCTTGATCTCCGGAAGAAGACCATTCACATTGGAAACAATGAATACGCTCCCCTTGTTCCCATCAGGATACATAAAATCCATCTGCTTTACCAGATGCTGTGTCTCTCCATCCAGATAAATGGCACCATCAACGTTACTGTCTATTTCCTCATATTTAGGAAGCTGGTCATAAAGGCCCTGGGTGATATGGCTGTTCCCGTCAAAAATCAGAGAATCTCCCTTTCGGACGATCATATAGGCATACTTTGTTGCCAGATTCTCATTAATCTTTACCAAAAAATCCGTATCCTGAAACTGCCCTGGGTCACTTTGTAAGATCTGGCCGATTTCCCTTTGTTCCGACCGGGTCAGGCGGTTAAATAACTGCAGGGAATTGCTTGACAGAAGATCGATCTGCTCCGTTAAATCATAGGCTTTGCGGAACGCCTTCATCTGGTAATTGCCAAGCCCTGCCACCACTGCAAAGATCAGGATCAGGGGGATCACCGTTATAATCAAAAATGCTACAACAAGACGGGTTCTCAATCTTAATTTCACTATTCTCGTCTCTCCCATGCTCTGAAACTTTATTTATAACGAAAAATTAATATTTCTTAGGGTATTATAACACACATGGACAAGAGAATTTATAAAACAATTCTAAAATTTACGGCATTATTGCATAATTTCCGAAATTTACCAGGGAACAAAGACATCCGGGTGATAAAAAAAGGATAACTCTAATTCTGCCATTTCCTTACAGCTGATTAAAAATGCTGTATCCCTCTTATAAATGGAAGGATACAGCATACAAGATCTTTATTCTTTATTTAAATTTTACAATTCCTTTGGATCTATTCCAAAATGATCAAATAGAATCTTTTCCGCTTCCCAATTCCATAATCCCTTATGCGCCTTACAGGAATCGCTTAGTTTCTTAAACAGCGGATCAGTGCTGCCCAGCTCTTCAAAGTCTTCAATGGCTGTCAAAGGCATATCAAATTGTGTATAGGCAAGCTTCTTTCCACCAGGAATGGAAGGCAGATTCTTCGTTGCTTCTGCAATGCTGTCAATCCCTCCTACATGGGTGACCATAACTGCCGCTTCTATGGCTCCTTCTGCCGAGAGCTTATTGGCCTCGATCAGATCATCTGTATTACCGCCGGTGGTTCCCATGATATGAGTACTTGTATAGTGGCAGTTATAAAGATTGATTTCTGCCTTAAACTGGCTGTCTGATGGACCGGCAAAGAAGTTCATACAACCGTCAAAGGCCAGAAGCTTATCTCCCATCTCTGCAACCTCTTTCACAGGAACATATACAAACACGTCATCATAGCCCTGGCCGCCTGTAATAGCCAATAAATCAGAAATGGGATCCTCCATCTTATCAGTATTTACATAAAGTAGTTCGATCCCTCTCTCCTTTGCGGATTCTTCTGAAATCACTTCCCTGGCCCGGGCGATCCGCTCATCGCTGATATCCGTAACGACTATCCTCTTCGGCTTATTTTCAAACTGAAGGCCATAGCTGACTGCTCCCAGACCCATCGGTCCGCAGCCTCCCATGATCAGGATACTTCCATCCGCTTTGGTCCCCATGGCATGATCATAATTCCGTTTGTTGGTATGATAGTTGGCATGAAATCCGCCTATGATACAGCTCATTGGTTCCCCTAAAGATGCCTCAAAAAAACTATCTCCCGTGTAGTCCAGCAGGCAGCCCAGTTCCATAACCTCGTTTGGCATGATGCAGTATGTACAGGCACCTCCGCAGAATTCATATGAATATCCCGGCGAATCCAGTTTTCCCATGTAATTTAAAGCAGGCTGCAGTGAAAATTTTTGTCCCGGCTGAAACTGTTCCTGCCACTTCTTTCCCACTTCTACAATCAGTCCTGAACATTCATGACCAACGATAACCGGATTGGTATCTATATTCTGGGGAGCCCTTTTATGCTTTTTCCCCTGTTTTACCAGTTTATAAGTCGACATGCAGATGCTGTCACTCATGATTTTTACAAGAATCTCATTTTCAGCTATCTTCGGAAGTTCAAACTCTTCTAACCTTAAATCATCTGTGCCATACATTCTTACCGCTTTTGTTTTCATATTTCTATCCTCCAACCATATTTATCATTTACTTCTGGATCTCCAGCAATTCTGCCTGCTGCATCAGTTCATCTACCAGACGGCGCTTAGGCGGCTTAGTCCCTATACTTGTAACCGCACCTGCCGAGGCTCCCATGCATAATCTGATGCAAATTTCAAGAGGAAGCTTCTCATTCCAGGCGTAAGCCATGGCACCTACCAGGGCATCTCCGGCTCCCACGGTTGAATGGGCTTTCACGCGAAGCCCGGGGCACCGGTACCGTTTATCCCCTGTTAAAAATAAAGCGCCCATCTGACCTAGGGAAATCGCTACCATACCGGTTCCATGATCCAGCAGCTTTTCTCCCATGGAAACCAACTCCTGTTCCGATGCCCGGTAATCCATCTGGTAATAACGCTCCAACTCGGAACGGTTAGGCTTTAGCATATCCGGTGCTGCTTTTAAGGATTCGGCAAACAGCAGGCCATCTGCATCCAGCAGCACCTTTGCTCCTTTCCGGTGAACCTCTTCCGTGATCCTCCGGTATATATCCGTTGGTATGCCTGCCGGTATGCTTCCTGCCAGTACAAACAACGTATCAGGGGCTGCATAACCATTCAGCCTTTCCAGAAGATCCTCTAACTGCTCCTTTGACACCTCAGGTCCGGGTTCATTAAGCTCTGTTACTTCTCCATTTTCCTCCACCACCTTCAGATTCGTTCTCGTCTCCCCTTTTACTTCCACGAAATCTGTCTGAATGCCCTGGTCAGCCAGCACATGTCTGATGATGGTGCCGCTGGTTCCTCCTAAAAACCCCATAGCAATGCTTTCTCCGCCTAATTCCTTAATGGTCTTGGAAACATTGATGCCTTTGCCTCCGGCATCTAACTCCACACGTTTTATTCTGTTTAAATCTCCCCGCTCAAACCGGTCAATATCTACGGTTTTATCAATAGCCGGATTCATCGTGACTGTAACGATCATTGCGGACACCTCTTTCCTGTAAACATGGTATGGATTTCTTCTGCACTGCACCCGGTGATCCGTTCCACATCGGCCGGATCGGCCAGGCAGTCTGCGATGATCGAGAGTATTTCCAAATGCTCCTCTCCTGCCCCTGCAATCCCTATGACCAGTTTTACCATTTCTCCCCCCCAGTCTGTTCCCTCAGGGAATACCATAACTGCAATGCCGGAGCGCTTAACCGATTTTTTAGCTGCCTCTACGCCATGGGGAAGTGCAATTCCATTGCCGATATTTGTGGAAAACGTCAGTTCACGCTGAAGCATTGCTTCTATGTAGGATTCTTCTACACAGCCGCACTGATAAAGCAGCTGCCCTACCTCCCTTATTACCGCCTCCTTTTCCCCGGGTTTACAATTTAAACGGATATTCCCAAGTTCCAGAAGCTCTGCACTCTTCTCTACATTCTTTTTCCCGTAGCCAAACACGTTTCTTGCCCTCCTGTGTTAACTTTCTAACTAAATTATAGGGGTGTTATCTCCTCCTTTTCAATGAAAACAAAATGGCATTTGGCGCCATCTGATAACGCCAAATCTGAAATCAACAGAAAAGCCGGACCCTTTCGGGCCCGGCTTTCACCTTGCTTTTATATTATATCTTATCCAGATAATGTTTGAAATATTGGTTTAAATACTGGGAAACCAAAGCTCTTATCTCCTCTTTTCCCCCATGTCTCACCGCTTCTAAAAACTCTTCCTCCTCGATCAGCCGCTCACTTAACACACCCAGGATATCACTGTTTTCTACCTCATGATCACCCTTTGGTACCAGCATGATTAATACAACGCATACCCCCCTAAAATAAGGGTCGCTGAATGGCTCTCCATCCTTTGTCTGGCACACCGAAAACACCGGCTTTACCACTCCTTCCGTCCTGGCATGGAGCAGGGCAAAGCTTAAGTCCGGAAATATCTGGCTGCACAGCCGTTCTCTCCTCATTAGATCCTCTTGAATGATGCTCTGCCGTTCCGGATAGGCAGCCAGCTTCTCGCTGACAGCAATCAGCAGTTCCTCAAAGGTAATCCCATTATTTACCCTCTGGTATTCCATAAGTCGGATGACATTTTTTATCTGAACGGCAATAAAATTCACCTGGTCTAATTGAATGGTAAACTCCTTGTTATCCTGTTTTTTAGGCATAAATTCACACCGGCGTACCTTTCCTGCAATCTGCTCCATATCCTCAGCAGGAAGCAGGGGGCTTACATACAGGATATCAGCCTCCTCCTTAATGGGTATGGTGGATACAAAGAAATCCGTCTTGCTCAGCACGTAGGGAGATAGATCCGTCATTCCATAGACCGATAACTCCACCCTGTCTGCAAAATCCCTGGCAACCTTGGAAGACATAAGCCGTGAGATTCCGATCCCGCTGGCGCAGACGATCCCTATATTCACCTTTCTCCGGCTTTCCTTCCTGCTTTCCATCCGAACCTCTGCCGCACCGAAATGAATGGCAAGAAACCCAATCTCTGATTCCGGCACTTCATATCCATACCGCCCTTCGATTACCTTCGCAACGGTTCTGCACCGTTCAAATATGACCGGATAATCCTGCTTAATCTGTTCCAGCAAGGGATTCTGGATCTTCATGCCATTGGTTAAGCGGACCAGAGTCGGTTTAAGATGGGCAATCAAGCCCTGGATTACAAATTCCTCATCCTGCTTTAGCAGATAGGCAATGCTGTCGTCATAGCAGTCGATCATCTCATTGACCACATCCCACAGTTCTCTGGATTCCTCTATTTCACTTCTTGACTTCTCATCAATATTCAGCTGCTGGATTTTGGAACCTTTAATATGCAGACAAATATAGGCACACTCAATTTCCGGGATCTGAATCTGAAATTCAGCTTCCAGGGATTGGGTGATTCTCTTTGCCAGATCATAATCCTGATCATTTTGCAAACTGTCCGTCATGAGGGGGTTTTCCTCAATGATCTCCTGCCTTCGGATCCGGTTCACAGCAATTGCCACATGGATCACCAGTCCAAGATAAGAATCCTGGGTTAAATTGAGAATGCGTTTATCCCGGATTCTTAAGATGCAGGCTGTCACCCTTTTTACAATATCGTCATCTAAGATCCGGTAGATGTTACGCTCACTTTTATTCTGAATCACATTTAATACGGACTGGTTCCTGTCTTCATACATCTCCTGTATGATCTCCGTATGGATGTTTTCATCAATAAACACGCGCAGGGCACGGCGGAAATCCCGTTCGCTGCCCTCAATAAATACACCATATCCAGGTTTTCTCTTAATCTCCAGATGATACTTGTGAAACCACTCTTTTACCACCTCTAAATCCGAACTGACGGTGGCCTCGCTGACTCCAAATAAATCGCTGTAGTAATACAGCTTTTTTAAGGTCTTATCCTTGAGAATCTCAAGAGTCAGACGCTTCTGGCGTTCGATCCGGTCAGAAACATCAAGAGCATCATCCTCTTCCAGTTCAGCCTTTAGGGCTTCCATCTGATCTTTATCTCCCTCCAGCCAGATTCCGGTTCCCGTTTTTGAGCAAAAGGTGAGTCCGTATTTTTTTAACACTCTGGGAATATACTCCAGCTCCCTTTGTACCGTTCTTTTGCTGATGTGGATCTGATCCGCGAGCTGCTTAACGGGAACGGGTCCGTCCTCATTAAGAAGGGCCAGGACGATCTGCTGCATCCTGGGTGTAAAATCATGAACTGCCATCTTCTCCACCTCCCATTAACCAGTTCAGGAGTTCCTTATAGCCAGACATATCCGTGAGATTATTGACTGTAAAGCATGGTTTATCAAGTCCTGACAGGGAACGGGCAAAATCCTTTTGACATACAATCGCATCCGCATCAGGCGGAATGCGGTCAGCCGATACATGAAATACTTCAATACCTGTTAAGCCTTCTAACTTCAGCCTTTTCTTAAACAGCGCGCTGGCCATGGCACTGGAGCCCATGCCAACATCGCAAACAAAATAGATTTTGGCATGTTCCATTTTCTTCATTGGCATCCCTTCATCTTTCTGTAGTATTTCTTCTTCGGCAATAGTTTTTAGTTTCTTTCCAGACATAATCAGGCAGGACAGGAGGCAAGTTACCCCGGCAGATACAAATATCCCCATAAGGATTCCAAGCCAATGCTTTTTGTCTGCCATAATCATGATCGTGATGATACTTCCGGGAGAAGCCGGTCCCAGAAGCCCGCTTCCAGTAACCATGAAACAGTAATTTCCCGCAATGCTGCCGGCTATGGCAGCAGCTAATAACCGGATATCTGACAGCACATAAGGAAAGTAAACCTCATGGATGCCGCCCAGGGACTGAATAATAAGGCTGGAAAGCATTTGCTTTCTCATATTCCGGTAAACCAGGGCATAGGCAAGGAGAATTCCAAATCCCGGACCCGGATTGGTCTCTAAGAGAAATAGGATGGAGCTTCCCTGCGTTTTCATCTGCTCCAATCCCAGGGGAAGGAAAAAGCCGTGATTGATCCAGTTATTAAAGAAAATGATTTTTAATGGTTCTACCACAAAGCTGATGAAAGGGATGACTCCCTTTGCGATCATTAGTGATAAGCCGTTTCCCAGAAAGGTGAGCAGCCATGCGGCCACTGGTACCAGCGTGTAATGGGTAAGTGCTCCGGCTAATAATCCAAGCCCTGATATATATAGGTTGCTAAAGAGCATCTCAAACCCGGACGGTATCCGGTGCTTGATCCGGTCCAGACCCCTCCGGGATAAAAAACCGGCGGTGCTGCCTGCTATGGCTGATAAAATCATGGCTGAAGCAGGTTCTGCCATGACAACAGCAGAAGCGGCAAGGGTGCCCGCTAAACCGCCGACATCCCCGCCGCACATCGTGCCTGCTTTGTATCCCATAAATATTGGAATTACCAGAAAAGATAATATATTAGACATTTCAGGCAGGTATTTATTCTGGAATATCACTGCCGATAAGACTGACAGCAGCCCGGCTGTCACAAACAAAGGTATGCACTCGGCAATTACTCTGCTGTAATATTTCAGTATTCTCCCCGCAAACTTCATTGATATAATTCCCCTTTTGAATCCGTATACAGTAGTTTATTGTACCGTAAGTCCACAGTGCAGCTGGTAAAACCGTAGGTTTTACCAGCTCACGGGCATTCGCCCTATGAAATAAGGCAGATATAAGATTTCTTATGTGCAGGCACAACGAAATTTTATACCTGTCTTATTTCGCACTGCTCATTGCTTTCGTGTACATTATACCATGATTCACAATCGGATACCAGGAAGGGTGTCTATTTAATCTGTTTGTTTATTTTTTAACGTTTCTACCAGTTCATCATATTCCGGTGCCGCCATAAAATTAGTGATTAAAATCAGTTCCGCCTCAGGATTGCTGCGGGACGCGCGCTCTTTCAGTTCTTTATGAGTTACCACAATCTGAGCATCCTTAGGAATGGAAGATACGGGTGAATGCACCACCTCAATATCCCCGAATCCTGCTGCCGCCAGCTTTTTCTTTAATATGGTAGCGCCCATAGCGCTGGAGCCCATGCCTGCATCACAGGCAAACACAATTTTTTTAATGGGTCCGGCTGGCATAACTTTTTTCTCTTGAGTCTGATTTCCTTTAGACTCCTGCTTCATTTGTTTCACTTTTTCCGTTGACTCTTCCAAATCCCCGCCTTTTCCTGAAAACCGCAGCAAGGGAAGTGCGACCAGGAAGGAAACCACAGCTGCCACCGTAACACCGGCTAATACTCCAAAGTATCCGCCTCTTGGTGTCATTGCAAGAACAGCAAGGATGCTTCCAGGAGATGCGGGTGAAGTCAGTCCAACACCAAGGAGCTGGAATACGAAGATTCCGCTGGCTCCGCCTGATACCACCGCCAGAAGTAAAAGGGGATTCATCAGTATGTATGGGAAATAGATCTCGTGGATTCCGCCTAAAAAGTGAATGATAATTGCGCCGGGAGCTGAGCTTTTTGCTGATCCTTTTCCTGCAAGGCAGTAAGCCAGTAAAACACCAAGTCCTGGACCCGGATTCGCCTCAAGAAGAAAGAATATGGATTTTCCGATTTCCTCCACCTGCTGGATTCCCATAGGAGACAGGATTCCATGGTTAATGGCATTGTTAAGGAACAGGATCTTGGCAGGTTCAATAAAAACGCTTGCCAGCGGAAGCAGCCTGTGATCCACAAAGAAACCAACTCCGGACTCCATCACCCGGTTCATCACCTCAACAAAAGGAGCAACTCCCTTTAAGGCGATCGCCGCCAGGATGGCACCGATGATGCCGAGGGAAAAGTTATTTACCAGCATCTCAAATCCGGCAGGGATCTTGCTCTCGATCTTTCGGTCAAACTGCTTGATCACCCAGGCACTGACAGGTCCTACGATCATTGCCCCCATAAACATAGGAATACTGGAGCCAACAATCACGCCCATGGCTGTGATTGCACCGATGACGCCGCCACGTTGTCCGTAGACTACTGAACCGCCTGTATAAGCAATAAGCAGCGGCAGCAGCATGGAAACCATAGGGGAGACCAGGGCACCAATTGCTTCATTTGGATACCAGCCGGTCGGAATAAACAATGCCGTAATCAGTCCCCATGCAATAAATGCACCGATGTTCGGCATTACCATACCGCTTAAAAAGCGGCCAAATACTTGTACCTTCTCTTTCATATTACATACCCTCACTTATTTATATAGTATTTGCTGCATGATCCGTGTCAGGTATGATTGGCCAATCAATTCCTTTCGATAGCCTTATTATAATCAATGTCAACTTCAGATTTCAACCGGAAGAAACAAGGATTTGGCGCTAGTTTTAGTGCCAAACCTTAAAAAGCCTGAATCCCCTGTCCCATTGTTTCCTCAGATTCTCTGCAATCAGCAAAAACATTGCCCTGAGAATCAGTCTGACTGTAGATACCAATAGAAAAAAAGATGCCGCAAGGCAGCTGTAACCAGCTGATCTTGCGGCATCTATCTTATACATGAAGATTATAAATATTTTTTTAAAAGTGAAACTTTATCAAGCTTCTCCCATGGAAGGTCTAAGTCATTTCTACCAAAATGTCCGTAAGCTGCCGTCTGTTTGTAGATCGGGCGGCGTAAATCCAGCATCTTGATGATTCCTGCGGGACGCAGGTCAAAGTTTTCCCTGATGATCTCCACAAGCTTTTCATTGCTTAATTTTCCGCTTCCGAAAGTATCCACCATAACGGAAGTAGGATGTGCCACACCGATGGCATAGGAAAGCTGGATCTCACACTTGTCAGCCAGCCCTGCTGCTACGATGTTCTTTGCTACATAACGTGCCGCATAAGCAGCGGAACGGTCTACCTTGGTGCAGTCCTTACCGGAGAATGCTCCGCCGCCGTGGCGTGCATAGCCGCCGTAGGTATCTACGATGATCTTACGTCCGGTTAGGCCGCTGTCTCCGTGAGGTCCGCCGATTACAAAGCGTCCGGTAGGATTAATGAAGAAATTGGTCTTCTCATCCACCAGCTCTGCAGGCAGAACTTCATCAAATACATATTTTTTAATATCCGTGTGAATCTGCTCCTGGCTCACGTTCTCATCATGCTGAGTGGATAAAACCACCGCATCCAAGCGGAGAGGATTGCCGTTCTCATCATATTCCACGGTTACCTGGGTCTTTCCGTCGGGACGGAGGTAAGTAAGGGTTCCATCCTTGCGTACCTTGGTAAGCCGAAGGGCCAGCTTGTGAGCAAGGGCGATGGGGTATGGCATATACTCCTCGGTTTCATTGCTGGCAAAGCCAAACATCATCCCCTGGTCTCCTGCTCCGATGGCATCGATCTCTTCATCAGACATCTTATGTTCCTTTGCTTCCAGGGCCCGGTCAACGCCTAAGGCAATGTCAGCGGACTGCTCGTCCAAAGCTACGATCACTCCGCAGGTATCGCAGTCAAACCCGTATTTTGCACGGTCATAGCCGATTTCCCTTACGGTCTCTCGTACTACTTTCTGTATGTCTACGTAGGCATGGGTCGTTATTTCTCCCATAACCATAACAAGACCTGTAGTACAGCAGGTTTCACAAGCCACACGGCTCATGGGATCCTGCTTTAACATCTCGTCTAAAATCGCATCAGAGATCTGGTCACACATTTTATCCGGATGTCCTTCTGTAACGGACTCGGATGTAAATAATAATTTTTCCATGTTGTCATTTCCTCCTTGATATCACATGGGGGAATAACAAAAAGAAAAGTCCGCAGCAACGCGGACTTGATTCAACAATGTATCAAATCCTCTTATTGCTCGATTTCTCGCTCAGGTTGGCACCTTCCAACCGCTCATTTCTGGCCTAGGCCATCATTTTCGGTCGGGGTTGCCGTGACTTCACAGATCCTTTGTATCTCCATCACTCTGAATAAGGGATATTACGTACTTTTCATTTGTTATTCAATTGTAAGCTGTTTCTAGTGCATGTATATTTTAACGTATTTAAAAACGGCTGTCAAGGGAATTCTATTCATTGCATCCATGGATAAAGTTCTTGCAAAAATTTTATCCATAATGTATAATGACGCTATTCTTTAAATGTTCGCCAAATGAAATCTGTGGAATGCGCTCAGCGCAGACCGTGGACGGATGGCACTCTGGAGACATCTGCAGCTATGCAGGGGCCGAAGGGGCAAGCGCTTAGGCGCGAAACTCTCAGGCAAAAGGACAGAGGCGATTTTTTCCCTTTCTTTTTGGAATATCGCATGATCTCTGTTTTTTTGTGAGCGGGAGTATATCCTGCTCTTTTTTTTATCAAAAAACATGAAGGAAGGGAAGTAAAAAACCAATGCAAGCAATTAATGAATTTTTCAACAAGCTGGACTCAGCCATTTGGGGGTTACCCATGATTGTGTTGCTGTTTGGCACTCACTTATTTTTGACCGTACGCACAGGCTTTATCCAGCGCAAAACCTTTACAGCCATTAAGTTGTCTGTAACAAAAGACCCTGATTCACCAGGTGAGGTCAGCCAGTTTCAGGCGCTGACTACTGCCCTTGCTTCTACCATCGGTACCGGCAATATTGTGGGAGTTGGCACGGCGGTGTTCTTAGGCGGCCCGGGTGCTGTTCTCTGGTGCTGGCTCACAGGTGTATTCGGCATTGCTACCAAATATTCAGAATCCCTGATCGCAGTTAAATATCGTGTGCAGACAAAGGATGGACGAATGCAGGGAGGTGCCATGTATGCACTGGAGCGCGCACTGGGCTTAAAGTGTCTGGGCGTACTCTTTGCACTGTTCGCCCTGTTTGCTTCCTTTGGTATTGGAAGCGGGACTCAGATCAATGCCATCGCTGAGATTATTGAAAACAACGTGCCGCTGCCGATCCCGCGCATTGCAATCGGTCTTGTCTTCGGTGTGATTACTGCTGTGGTTATTATCGGCGGCATCAAGTCCATCGCAACGGTGTGTGAGAAGCTTGTACCATTTATGGCGGCTTTCTATGTGGCAGGCTGTCTGATCATTCTTAGTATCAATGCTGATTTCATCCTTCCTGCACTGAAGGCAATTGTGACCCTGGCCTTTAAACCCGGTGCGGTTGCAGGCGGTCTGGTTGGCCGGGGTATTATGCTTGCCATGCAGTACGGCATTGCCCGCGGCTTATTTTCCAATGAGTCCGGTATGGGTTCCGCGCCGTTAGTCGCTTCGGCTGCGCAGACACGTAATCCGGTGCGTCAGGCGCTGGTTTCCTCAACCGGAACCTTCTGGGATACGGTTGTTGTCTGCCTTATGACTGGTCTGGTCCTTGTTACGACCATAATGAAAAACCCGGACATCAACATGGATATGATACAAAACGGCGGACAGATGACAACCGCTGCATTCAGTCAGATTCCTGTGCTTGGGCCGGTGATCCTGGTAGTTGGAATCATTACTTTTGCTTATTCCACCATTCTAGGCTGGTCTTATTACGGGGAACGATGCTGCGAGTACTTATTCGGCGCCAAGGGAATGCTACCTTATAAAATTATCTTCGTGTCAATCGTAGTTGTCGGTCCTGTACTGTCTTTGGATCTGGTATGGACGATTTCAGACATCCTAAACGCACTGATGGCGATTCCCAATCTTGTGGCTGTTCTGCTTTTATCGGGCGTTGTGGCAAAGGATACAAAGTACTATCTGAGCCACTTAGATGAAAGGGACGAAACACCGATTCCGGTCATAGATAAATAACAACTAAAAACCTCCTGCCTTTTCGGGGCTGCTAAAAAATAATTCTTCTATAATAAATGAATTATCTTGCAGTCCGCGTAAAGCAGGAGGTTTTTTATTATCTTTTCCAGCAAAGCCATTAACCTTTGACTCCGCCCCCGGTAATACCAGCAATGATCTTCTCCGACAAAAAGATATAAAGAATAAAGGTAGGAAGAAATACGATGATAACGGATGCGAACATTCCTGACCAGTCTCCCGTATATTTCATGGAATTGATCATGGAATATAGCCCTACCGCAACCGGACGTACCCTGTCGGAGTTGGCAAAAATCAGGGAAATGAAATACTCATTCCATATATTAATAAAATTGAAAATAGTAACCGTTATGATCCCGGACTGAGCCATGGGAAACATGATCAGCCAGAAAGCCCTCATAGGCGGACAGCCGTCAATAGCCGCCGCTTCCTCGTAGGCTCTGGAGATATTGGCAAAAAATGTGAGAAGAAATATTGTTGTATAAGGAACATTGATCCCCACATAAAGAAATATCAGCACCGCTTTGTTTGCAATGTAGTTGTTTAACACGTTCATACCGGCGATCAGGCTGAACAGGGGAAGAACGATCATGACCACAGGCACTCCCATGGCAGACACAAGGCTCGTCTGGATCATCTTATTCCCTGCAAAGCGAAAGCGGGACAATACGTACGCGGCAGGCGCACAGATCAAAACAAGAAGCGTACATGAAATAACGGAATACATCAGGGAATTAAAGAAAATAGCGGACACATTGGAATTGGTCCAGGCCTTTGCATAGTTTTCAAAATGAATTCCCTGGGACAAAACATGGCCTGAAAAGATGGCCTTTGTCGTAGAAAAGCTGGCGGCTACCACCCAGCCCAGCAATACAATGGTAAATAATATCCAAACACTAAGGAGCAGATATCCCGGAAAAAGCTTAAGCTCTCTTTTCCAGTTAAATGGCTCCATAAACCCTTTCTTTTTAGCCATAGATCCCCCTCCTTAGAATTCCAGATCATCCTCTTTTATCAGTTTATTGCACAGCAGGAATACCGCAACCACACAGATGCTCAAAAGGACACCGATTGCCGCACCCAGGCCTGCATTCCGCTCGGTCATGCTGTTGCCTGCACCAAAAATCATCATATACATATAAACCATGGGGGTAATGGTCTGGGTATCCGCTGTAACCGTTGAAAACAGCTGGGACCAGACGAAAAAGCCCACCGATGTAACGCTCCACATGGTGATATTGGTTTTAAATACCCCCTTTAAAAGAGGAAGGGTGATATAGCGGAACTGGTTTACCTTATTTGCTCCATCCAGAGTGGCTGCCTCATAGTAGTCCTCTCCGATCCGCTCGATCCCGCTTGCAAATATCAGCATGTGATATCCAACCATGCCAAAACAGTAGGCAACCAGCAGGGCCATGAATTTATGGTCATTATCAAGCCACTGGACTTTGGATAAGTATTTAAGCCCCATGGCGGAAAATACATTTTTAAGGAGACCGAACTTAGGGCTGTATACATACTGAAGCCACATGGTCGCAAGGGCGACCGCACTGACTACGTTGGGAAGATAGATCATTGCCCTGAAAAAGCTTTTAAAGCGTATCCCGCTGGTAAGGATCACCGCAAACAAAAGAGCGAGAGACATAACAACCAGTCCGCCTATTAACCAGATGCGGAACAGATTCCACATGGAAATGCGGAATAAGCTGGTCGACGCAAGCTTGCTGTAATTGGCAAATCCGGTAAACTGCCACTTGGTCATAGAGTCCGTGATTCCTTCAATTTTAAAGAAGCTCATTAAAATTGTCCTAAAAATAGGATAAAGGAATACAAGGACAAACATTAATACTGCCGGTGTTAGAAATACGGCAATCATTGTCTTATTCTTCTTCACGTTAAATACCTCCCCCGGCTTTCCTTAATTACAGGGTGACACCGCCGAAGCGGTGCCACCATAAAATTCTATTGATCCGGATTATTTGCCTGCTGCTTTAAGAGCATCCACGAACCCGGTCGCTGTAATGGAACCTCCGCAAAGCTTCATAAAGTTCTCTTTGATAATCGGTGTTAAGTCAGCATTGGCTTCCGCTCCGGCTGCCCAGGGATAACGCACGCTTAAGCTCTCCATAACCGGCATCACACTGGCAAGCTGTGCCGGCCATTCTGCATTTCTGGAATCTGCCGGAATACCCATTGACAGTTCGGACATCTTCTTGTCAAATTCTCCCTGAGTGATGTATTCAATCAGCTTAAATGCATTTTCTCCATTTTGGGAATTCTTGTTGATCGCCAAAACCTGAGCACCGTAGTTGGAGGCATTGGTACCATCTTTTCCGCCTTCCACTGCCGGATAGCTGAAGCAGCCCCATTTAAAGTCTTCTCCTGCCATATCCTTTACTTCATTTGGAAGCCAGGAGCCGTTCAAATACATGGCTGCTGTACCAAGTGCAAGTTCCTGGTTCTGTCCGGCAGGCCATACGTTGGAAGCAATTGTTTCTGAAAAATACCCTTTCTGTGCAAAGTCTTCATAAGCCTGAGCTGTTTTAAGAACTGCCGGGTCATCCCACTTGCCTTCCTTTACAACAGCCTCTGTTCCCGGTTCGCCTAAAAGTCTGGACATATGATAGCCAAACATGGCTGTTATGTAAGCGTCATCACAGGTAATGGGAGTGTAGCCTGCATCCTTGATCTTCTGGCACGCTGCGTCAAGCGCTTCCCAGGTCTTTGGCACTTCCTTGATTCCTGCCTCATCGAAAATAGTCTGATTATAGAAAAATGCAAATACATTGGGCTGGTAAGGAATGGATTTTAATGTTCCATCTCCCACTTCCCGGCAAGCACTCATTAAGCCTGCATTGGCGTTGGCTTCATAGCCGGAAGTCTTTACTAAATCCTCCAGATCCATTAAATACTGTCCCCATGTGGTATTTACACGGTCAATGTCCTCGTCAAATACGTCAATGTTGGTTCCCGCATCCAAAGCCGGCTGCAGACCTTCACGGATTCCCGTACGTCCCTTAAACTGAACATCAACCTTCACTCCTGTATCTGCAGTGAATTTGTCAATTGCCATCTGGATCGCCTGGCCCTGAGGCTCTGTTGCTTCCCACATGGACCAGTAAATAAGCCCTTCCCCGCCGCCTGCAGCCGTTTCCTTCGGTGCATCCGTGGCCGCTCCGCCAGCCGCAGCAGCTGTGGTAGCAGTGGTGGTCTCACCTGCACATCCTGCCAGAAGACCGGCAGCCATGACCGCACTTAGCATAATACCCATAAAACGTCTTTTCATAATTTTACCTCCCTATGTTATCTGACTTATCTGTCAGATGTTCTTGGTGAATCTATATTATTATACTTTTGGGCAAAATGCTTTGTACAAAAGGTCATCATTTTTAACAATTTAGGTTTTTATCATTTGCTTTTTTCATAATTAGAAGTTAAAATACAGGTAAATTATATACTATTTGCACAATATTTCATTTGTAAAGGCAGAAGCATTTAGTCTATGAATCCAGGGGGAAAAGTATGAAATATAAGTATACGGAATTAACAGAAGAGGTGACCATACACCGGATCATCAGCATCCATTATTTTGAATATATGAGCGACTTCACGTTTGCGGGGGAATCTCATAACTTTTGGGAGCTGCTTTGTGTTGATAAGGGAGAAGTGGATGTGGTGGCTGATCATGAACGGCTGACGCTTCAAAAAGGAGAGGTCATTTTCCATCAGCCTAATGAATTCCACAGGGTTCTAGCCAATGGGGTCATTGCTCCCAACCTTGTGGTCATTGGATTTGACTGCCAATCGCCTCATATGGCCTTTTTTAAGGAGCAGATACTAAAGGTTGGGCAAGAGGAGCAGGAGCTTCTGGCACGGATCATTGCAGAAGCACGATTGTGCTTTGAAGGAAGGCTTGACGATCCTTATCAGGAAGTACTGGTACGAAAGGACCACGGGCCCTTTGCGGCAGAGCAGATGATAAAGATTTATCTGGAGCAGTTCCTGATCCAAATGTACCGCCATTCCTTTTCAGCCAGACAGGCTCCCGCCCTCCTTAAGGAAACCCCTTCTGCAGAAGACATCTATGAAACCATCCTATGTTATTTCGAAAAGAACATCTGCAGCCAGCTGACCATTGATCAGATCAGCCGGGATAATTTAATCAGCACTTCCCAGTTAAAAAAACTTTTCTCAGAAAAGGGGAACACCGGCGTCATTGAATATTTTAACAGTATGAAAATCGATGCGGCCAAGCAGCTCATCCGGAACCGGCAGCTTAATTTTACCCAGATCGCCAATCAGCTAGGATATACCTCGGTACACTATTTTTCCAGGCAATTCAAGCATTTGACCGGAATGAACCCTTCGGAGTATGCCACCTCCATAAAAAAGCTGTCTGAGAAAAATATACTGCGTGAAACAAGCCATTAGGCCCATACCTGTATTCTTTGGGAACATTACTGGCCAGTTTGTCTTATTGCGGCAGTATGTGTCATAGTTTTTTTCTATAGGTATCTATAAATATTTTGTATTACGCAATAACCACATTCCTGTGTTATTATTTGTTGTAAAATAAATGGAAGGTACTTTGCTGCAAGGACAGAGGCCGGGCCTAAACCCAGTCTAGAAAACATGGTTCAGGCAGCAAGGCGGTTAAGAAATGAAACTATCTAATATCTTAAAAAATAAGGCGACGTTATCTTTTGAAATTTTTCCACCCAAAAGAACCGATTCTATCCAGACAATTTACAATACACTTAATGCTTTGCATGAACTGAATCCCGACTTTATCAGCGTAACCTATGGAGCAGGCGGCAATGGCAACGATCAAACAACCTGTGAAATTGCATCCACGATTAAGAATCAATACAATATTGAAAGTTTGGCCCATTTAACCTGTGCCGGTCTTTCGAAAGAAGATTTGCTTTCTCAACTGGAGAATTTTAAGCAAAATGGAATTGAAAATATCCTTGCGCTCCGTGGAGATATTTTAGATTCCAATCAGCCCAAAGGTGACTTTTCCTATGCCAGCGATATGATTTCATTTATTAAGGAACATGGAGATTTTGACATAACAGCGGCTTGCTATCCTGAAGGGCATACGGAATCAAAGGATCTCATTGAAGACATCCACAATTTGAAGAGAAAGGTGGATTCTGGAGCGGATCAGTTAATTACACAGCTTTTCTTTCATAATGACTATCTTTATCGATTTCAGGAACGCTGTTCCCTTGCGGGGATCCATGTTCCGATAGAAGCAGGCATTATGCCGGTAATCAATAAGAAGCAGATCGAACGTATGGTATCACTCTGCCATGTAGAACTGCCCTCGAAATTCATTGCGATGATGAACCGGTACGAAAATAATCCGGATGCAATGCGTGATGCAGGCATTGCTTATGCAATTGATCAAATTGTTGATCTTGTTGTGCACGGCGTCAATGGCATTCATCTTTATACAATGAACAATCCTTACATAGCAAAAAAAATACATGAAGCGGTTCACCAGCTGATTCGGGTGTAATAAAACAAAGACTTCACCGGTATGTGGTGAAGTCTTTGTTTTGCTTACTTGTCCGCCTTATATCTTTATATCACAAATTTTATATAAGTCCTGTCATCAATAGCGGTTTTTCCGTTTGTGAAACCTGACCCAGCTTTATAATTTTCAATGCACAACGGATCATGCTCCTTAAGTTCCTTTAAATACAACTCGCTTTCATACAATGATGATTCTAATCTGGGGTACCCGTCAGATGCTAATATGACCGTATCCCCCTCTTCCACATCACGGATAATTATCTTTGAGAAATCATCACAAAAACCATCCAATACATTAAATCCATACTTGCCGCCTTTATCACAGTTGGAAAAGTACAGCTGATTTTTTATGACAGGATAGATAATTTCTTGTGATGGGTCCGAAATACATAGTTCTTCTACTGATTTTCCGCTGATAAGCTCTGATTGAAGATATACTGATCTTACTTCCGCAAGCAATAGATCGATTTCCATTTCTTCTTGAAACACTTGCCCGTTAATGCTGAATTGGCAATCTCCAAAGCACCAAATCTGCTGATACCTGCGGCTGTAAATCACAATGGTAGACCGTATTCTCTCCGCTGTATTTTTAAGAAAAAAATCATCGTTGCCATTGTATTGCTTATGAAGCTGGGAATTTAAATATTCCAATACCTGAACCGCACTTTCACTTCCGTTTAATTGTTCCATAGCGTTCAACAAAGTTTCCTTCGCGTGAAATCCGCTGGTCTTATTGTTCCATAAAATATCCCCTTTGGCAGTGACTCCATCCATTACAGCAATAAATTTATCATTGATAAATAACCCATCCTCACACAAAGCATCATCACCATACTTTGACGCTATGAATTGTTCAATAATTTGCATTCTCATTATGTATGCAGTATACAGACATAGATAAGGTATAATTAATTTCGCAAATTCAATTTCATAATAAATAGACATGGTCTATAGCCGTTTGGTAGAATTAAGTTACCACACAAAACCCATCAAAGGAGGCTATAGAACATGTCTGATAACATTATACAATTAAATCAGGAACTTATCCATAATGAATTGAAAGATTTAGTACGCAACAGCGTTGAGGAAACCCTCAATGCTTTGCTCGATCATGAAGCAGATGAACTCGTCAATGCTGAAAAATATGAGCGCTCGGGTGATCGCAAAGGGTATCGTTCCGGCCATTACAACCGAAACTTTCAGACCACATCTGGCGAGGTCAACCTAAAGATGCCCAAGCTAAAGGGGGTTCAGTTTGAAACCGCCATCATCGAACGCTATCGTCGCAGAGAATGCTCTGTAGAAGAAGCACTCATTGAAATGTATCTTGCGGGTGTTTCTGTTCGCCGTGTTGAGGACATCACCGAGGCATTATGGGGAACCAAAGTTTCTCCTGGAACAATAAGTAACCTAAATAAGAAAGCTTATGAGCACATTGAAACATGGCGAAGCCGCAAACTTACCAGTTCTTATCCATATGTCTATGTTGATGGTGTCTACCTAAAGCGAAGTTGGGGAGGTGAGATCCAGAACGTCTCAATCCTGGTCGCCATCGGCGTCAATGAAGATGGTTGTCGCGAAATCATAGGTGCTGCTGAAGGAATGAAAGAAGATCGAGAAAGCTGGAAGACATTCTTTATATGGCTAAAAGAACGTGGGCTTTCAGGAGTTCGCCTCATTGTCGGCGACAAGTGCCTTGGAATGCTGGAATCCATTCCAGAAGTATTTCCAGAAGCTATGTATCAACGGTGTACCGTTCACTTCTACCGTAATATTTTTTCCGTAACACCCCGGAACAAAATGAAGGAAGTATCTATGATGCTAAAAGCCATTCATTCCCAGGAATGTAAATCATCTGCTCGCGAAAAAGCTGCACAGGTAGCAGAAAAACTACGTAAAATGAAGCTAACATCAGCTGCCAAAAAAGTTGAAGATGGTATTGAAGAAACCCTGTCTTATATGGATTTCCCATTTCAGCACTGGACAAGAATCAGAACTAATAACACGATCGAACGTCTCAATCGTGAGATCAAACGAAGGACAAGAGCGATCGGGGCTTTTCCCGATGGTCAGAGTGCCTTAATGCTAGTATGTGCCAGGCTCCGTCACGTAGCGGGAACCCAGTGGGGAATCAAACGCTATATGAATATGAACCATCTCCGAGAAATGGATATCCAGAAAAAGTCTGATATCATAGCCGGTTAACTACCGGCTACCTAACGGCAAAAAAAGAATTTGCGAAAAATATTTGACACTACCCAGACATACGTTCCTTTCTAAATTCTTACTACTAAAATTGATGTAATCCTTTTGTAATTGACAGCCAAACAAAAGAAAAAAGTATCCGTCCATGGAATGAAAATCCTAAGGATAGATACTTTGACAACGGAAACTATCAGTTTTAATTATCACGATAGTAAATAACTTGTAATTAAATTATTTTAAACTCTTCTTCCTGGTTTAAAACAGTTCTTATATCTTTTTGCATTTGGCTTATTTTAATACGTTTCAGCGAATTCATAAACTCCAATAAGTAGTCTATTTTATTTTTCATTCCCTGAATTTCCATTTCTACATTTCCGCTCTCAAGGTTCTTTATCCATCCAGTTAATTTTAATCTTAATGCAAGCTGCTCTATTTCCAGGCGAAAACCAACGCGCTGTACTCTTCCAGAAAAAATAATATGATACCGCATGATCTTATCCGGTTCAAATTCTGGAATATTAATTTTTCTCACCTGTTCAATGACATAATTATTCCTGATCTGTTTCAACATCTTTTTTATCTTCATCTTTACCTCAAAATAAATTCATATTTTATCAGTATTAAAGTTCAACGGTAATCTGAAATAACAGCTGTTTTCGAAAAGATTCATAGAGCAATCTGCTCCCGGCTGGCCACCATTAAGACCAGCCGGTGCATCATGCAGGGCAAAGGCCCCTTAGCCTTTACCTGTATCCGTCAGGATTCCCGGACTGCCATCTCCAGGAGTCCTCACACATCTCGTCAATTCCGCGTTTTGCTTCCCAGCCAAGCTCCTTTTTAGCCAGAGCTGCATCTGCGTAGCACTCTGCAATATCGCCTGGGCGGCGGGGCTTAATGGAATATGGGATATTTTTTCCGCATGCCTTAGAAAATGCTTCGATCATCTGAAGCACGCTAAAGCCCTGCCCGGTTCCCAGATTATAGATACGTACCAATGGCTCTGAGGAGGCCATCTTTTCAAGGGCTTTTACATGCCCAAGGGCCAGATCTACCACATGGATATAATCCCTGACTCCGGTTCCATCAGGTGTGTCATAGTCATTTCCAAATACTCCGACTTCCTTCAGCTTGCCGACTGCAACCTGGGTAATGTAGGGTGTTAAGTTATTGGGAATTCCCGCAGGATCTTCTCCGATTAAACCGCTCTTATGAGCGCCAACAGGATTGAAATAGCGGAGAATGATCACACTCCATTCCGGATCAGCGGTATGAAGGTCTGTGAGGATCTGCTCCAGCATGCCTTTTGTCTGCCCGTAAGGATTGGTAATGGCACCTTTGGGGCATTCTTCTGTGATCGGCACAAAAGCCGGATCTCCGTATACGGTTGCTGAGGAGCTGAATATGATGTTCTTTACCTTATGCTCCCTCATAACATCACACAGAATCAGAGTCCCGGTGATGTTATTGTGGTAATATTCCAAAGGTTTGGCAACGGACTCTCCCACAGCCTTTAATCCGGCAAAATGGATCACAGCATCGATTTTCTCATTATCAAATATCTCATCTAATGCAGCCCGGTCCAAAAGGTCTGCTTCATAGAAGGTCACCGTTTTCCCGGTAATGCCTTCTACACGCTCCAGGGACACCCTGGAGGAGTTACAAAGGTTATCCACTACAACAACTTCATGACCTTGTTCCAAAAGCTCAATGCATGTATGGCTGCCGATATATCCGGCGCCTCCGGTTACCAATATTCTCATATTTTCTCCTCTTTCTTTTTCATATTTTGTTTACGAATGACTCAAGTGAATTATGTTTCACTCTTGCGGACAATTTCTTCCATTTCTTTCCACTTCTTTTCCATGTCGGCTACAAGAGCAAACTGGGTTCTGGTACGGTCCAGATTGTGATTTTCTCTGCTTGTATGGAAATAAGTATCTCCCTGAAGGAAATCTGTAAGGAAGCGGACGCCGCACTCAAAGGTCATCAGCTTTGCTCCCATAGGAAGCATCTCCTTTTCCTCTGTCGTCAGACTTCCCTTGCACCCCTCTAAATATCCTCTGGTATAGGTCTCAAACAGAGGAAGGGACAAGGATACCTTGCTCACATCAGGCTCATCCTCTTCTGCCGTATTGGCCCCAAAACGGATGGAATCGCCAAAATCAAAGATGGACAGGCCTGGCATAATCGTATCCAGGTCAATCACGCACAGGGCTTCCCCGGTTTCATCATCGATCATGATGTTATTAAGCTTAGTATCATTGTGGGTAACACAGAGAGGGAGTCTGCCTTCCTTTAACATATCCATGGCAATGGCTGCCTCTTTCTCCCGGTCAAGGGCGAATTTTATTTCAGCCTCTACCAGATGGGCACGGCCGCAGATATCGGCTTTTACAGCCGCCTTAAAGGTTTCCATGCGAACCGGGGTGTTGTGGAAATTGGGAATGGTTTCCGCCAGTTCATCTGCCGGATATTCTGCCAGCAGGCGTTTAAACCGCCCGAACGCCTTGCCGCTCCGGTAGAAATCCTCCGGCTGTCTTACCTTATCATAGGTGGTGGCCCCTCCAATAAAAAGATAGCCTCTCCAATAATTTCCGTCACTGTCCTGACAGTAATCCTTACCATCTTTTGCTTTTACAATATTAAGCGTCTCCCTGGCCGGATCTCCGCCCTGGGCCTGGATCCGTTCCCGCAAAAAGGAAGTGACGCCTGCAATGTTTCTCATGAGAGAAACCGGATCCTTAAAGACTTCATGGTTGATTCTCTGGATGATGTAGTGTTTTTCCCCTTCTTCTGTCTTGCAGATCAGACGAAATGTATCATTAATATGACCGCTTCCATAGCGGTTCCATGAAACCGGCTCTCCCTCAAAGGTCAGAAGCCCGATGGCCTCTCTGATTTTTCCGCACTGTGCGTCTCCCATTACTTTTCCTCCCATAGCTTTTCCGGATACAGGCCGGCTTCTTTCAGTTCTTTGATGGCACTTACCACCGTCTCTTTGTCTTCTTTGTAAGTGACTCCGTACCAGCGGTCCACGCTCTTAAGTACTGAAACCTCTGCCTTGTCTTCCTTTAACAGCTCATCAACCACAAAGGGAAGGAAGTATTCACACTTCAACGGATTTACAGGAAGCTCTCTGTCTAAAAATGCGGCAAACCGTTCCTCAAGCTCCTTTAATATGCTGCTTGTGAATCCCCACATGTTCATGGACACGATGGTGTCCTCTCCAAGTTCTGTCCAGGTTTTCCCGTCATCTTCTGTAAATTCCGCCATGTCGCCATGCTTTTCGATCCTGGTCCGCTCATGAATGTCAACGAGCATTCCTGCTTCATCGGTGCTGCACACGCCTCTTGCCACATGACCGTTTTCCGTCAGGGTGTTGTAAAGCTGGTAGCCGACCATGGTGTACTGGTATTTCTCCCCGTCAGAAACCATGTTAAGCTGGTTATAAATGGAAACAAAGGCACTTCTTCCATAGTAATCATCTGCATTAATAACCGCAAAAGGTCCGTCTACCACGTCCTTGCAGCATAAAATTGCATGTCCTGTTCCCCAGGGCTTTACTCTTCCCTCCGGTATCTCATAACCTTTTGGAAGCTTATCAAGCTCCTGATATACGTATTCTACCTGCACATGAGCCGCCATGCGGTTCCCGATGTTTTCTTTAAATTCCTGTTCAATGTCTTTTTTAATGATAAAGACAACCTTTTCAAATCCAGCCCAAACCGCATCATAGATAGAAAAATCAATGATCTTGTTTCCATGGGCATCTACAGGATCAATCTGCTTTAAGCCACCGTAGCGGCTTCCCATACCTGCTGCCATAATTACCAGAACCGGTTTCTTGTTCATCGATGTTACCTCCTAAATTCTATTAACCTCAGTATAATGAATGCAGGCCAAAAGATATTTGCACTATTTATTATTTAATTTGCATTATCGTTCTCTTCTCACCATTTTACCATGGAATGTGGTATACTGTCTATAACACATTCACATCTGTAGGGAAGGAGGTTTCCATGGCATATAAAAGCACCCAGCTGCGTTCCTCAGCGATTGTAAAAAAGGTTATAACCATTCATTATTTTGAATACATGAGCGATTTCTCCTTTCCAGGGGAAAGCCATGACTTCTGGGAGTTCGTGTGCGTTGACAAGGGGGTCATCGATGTAATGGCCGGAGAAAAGCGGATTCCTTTAAAACGGGGAAACATCATCTTCCACAAGCCCGGGGAGTTTCACAATATCCTGACCAACGGAACCGTTGCACCCAATCTGGTGGTGGTAAGCTTTGAATGCAACTCTCCCTTCATGAAATCCTTTGAGGGAGAAGTCCTGTCCGTACAGGAGACGGAGATGGCTCTGCTGGCGCAAATCATCATTGAGGCGAGGAATGCCTTTTCAGGAAGGCTTGACGACCCCTACCAGGAGGAACTGGTACGAAGGCAGCCTTCCCTGTCCTTTGGAGCAGAGCAGCTGATCGGAAATTATTTGGAAGAGCTGATCATCCATCTTTACCGCAGATACTTTTCAAATCCGGAACAGATTTCTACGGGACGGGTCACCGCAAGTCCCATGCACGGAGATGCACACAACCGCATCATCCGATATATGGAGGAGCATATCGGGGAACACCTTACCATTGAAACCATCTGCCGGGATAATCTAACCGGACGGTCGCAGCTGCAGAAGATTTTCCATAAAGCATATGGCTGCGGGGTCATCGATTTCTTTACCGGCATGAAAATCGACGCAGCCAAGCAGTTAATCCGCAGCAACCAATTGAACTTTACTGAAATTGCAGACCGTTTGGGTTATACCTCTGTCCACTATTTTTCCAGGCAGTTCAAAAAGCTGACCGGGATGACGCCGTCGGAATATGCCACCTCCATACGGTCTCTTTCGGAAAAGGGTATGGAAAAACAATAGCCCTGGAAATCAAACGATAGGAAAAGGCGGGAAATATCCCCGCCTAGCCTACTTTTAATTTAAATTTCTTTACTTCATGTTCAGAATCTACCTTTTCAATCATGGCACCAAGGCCCTGAAGCTTTTCTTCAAAGCATTCATAGCCCCTCTGGATATATCCGATCTCATCCACAACCGTATATCCATCCGCAGCTAATCCGGCAATCACCAGCGCTGCGCCTGCACGGAGATCAGGAGCGTTGACAAACGCCCCGGTAAAGCCTTCGACACCGTCAATAACGGCTACATTTCCTTCTACTTTGACATTTGCTCCCATACGGGAAAGCTCATCTACATAGCGGAAACGGTTTTCAAAAATACTCTCTGTAACTACGCTGGTGCCTTTTGCAAGGGCCAGGGTCACTGTCATCTGAGGCTGCATATCCGTTGGAAATCCCGGATATGGAAGTGTCTTGATATCGGTATGTTTCTGATAGGACTTCCCTACTACACGGACCGCATCATCGAATTCTACAACCTCACATCCCATCTCCAAAAGCTTTGCAGAAATGGCCTCTAAATGCTTAGGGATGACATTTTTTACCATAACATCTCCACGGGTGATGGCAGCAGCACACATAAAGGTACCTGCTTCAATCTGGTCGGGAATGATGGAGTATTCGGTTCCATGGAGCTTTCTCACCCCACGGATACGGATGGTATCCGTGCCGGCGCCTTTGATGTTGGCACCCATACTGTTTAAAAAGTTTGCCACATCAACTACGTGGGGCTCTTTTGCCACGTTTTCCAGTATCGTTTGTCCCTCTGCAAGGGTGGCAGCCATCATGACGTTGATGGTAGCCCCAACGCTTACCACATCCAGATAGATATGGCTTGCCACCAGATCAATGGCATGGGCGATCACGGCCCCCCGTTCAATCCTCACATCAGCTCCAAGAGCGCGAAATCCTTTTAAGTGCTGGTCAATGGGCCTGCTTCCGATGTTGCAGCCCCCCGGAAGG
Source organism: Lacrimispora sphenoides JCM 1415 (assembly GCF_900105615.1). Lineage (NCBI taxonomy): Bacteria > Bacillati > Bacillota > Clostridia > Lachnospirales > Lachnospiraceae > Lacrimispora > Lacrimispora sphenoides. Next base: position 4,011,895 of record NZ_LT630003.1, read on the forward strand.
GGAACCTGGGCGCTTTTGTATTTGCCAAGCATGGCTCCTATAAAATAATAGGAAGCCCTGATCTTACGGATATAATCATCATCTACCGAAACTTCCCGGATGGTCTTTCCATTGATACGGACCGTATGTCTGTCAATCCGCTCTACCTTGGCACCGATCTCCTCTATAGCCTCCAGCAACACATTTATATCTCTGACATCAGGTAAATTATCGATCAGAACATCCTCATCTGTCATGATCGCTGCTGCCAGAATTCCTAAAGCGGCATTCTTTGCTCCGCCAATGGTCACTTCACCGACCAGGGGATTTCCGCCCTTCATAATATACTGCTCCATTTCACACCTCTGATTATCATGTTATCTATTACAAATTTCTTAAAATTTTTTCCATTAGTCTTTAATGATTATAACATATCTTATGAATTTGTAAAGAGAACGCATTTTCTATTCCGTAAATACTCCGCAGACAAAGTCATTCCCCTGGCCGGCAAAGTATGCAGAGGCATCATTTAAGCCCATCTTCTGGCTCTCTCCGGTTCCTGGATTGTATACCGTTACATTATAGGAATCATATCCGGAAATGAGCACATAGCTGCCCTGAATAGTATAGGCTGCCACCGGACAGCCATGGCCGATGAAATACAATACCTGGCTTAACGTGCAGCCCCTGGCATCTAACATAAGGACTCCATCCCCATAGAAGCTGTTATCAGTAAACCCTTCTAAGTTCCGCAGAAAGGCTGCTCCTGTTTTTAGAGGCTCCTTCATATTGCGGACCGGCGGACGGTTCACCCGGCTCCATATGATTTCCTGATTCTTATCGGTCACAACTCCCATCTTGTCATAGGCAAGGGCGAGGGCATCCGTAAAGCTTCGGCTGCCTCCGAGATAATGGCCTCCCCCATAGGCATAAAACCGGTTTTCCTGGTTTCTGGCATTCCCCTTTAGCTCCACCACTTCCGTGGTTTCATAGGCTACCTTTTTGGGAACTGTAATTTTTACTTCCCGGCTTACCGCTTCTTTTTCCAGCTGGACAAAATAAAGCTTTCTCCTGTCCTCTGAGGCATACCAGCCAATGCCTTCCATCTCTCCGTCTGCAAGTTCCTGGTTACAGACAATGGTATCCTGTTTAAAAGCTACATAAGACTGATCACCGGATTTTGATACCTGAGTCAGATGGATCCGGCTGTTATCCACGGACACATCTGCGATATAAACATTCTCATGTTCATATTCCTTAACGATCTTTCCGCTTTGGTCCATGATCTCGATCCGGTACATGGGAGCATCCTTTGTCCTTCCGTTTTGCACCCACACATCACCTTTTCGGGCAATTCCGTAAATGAAATCATCCCCTACAAATCCAAGGGGCCTGTAAATATTATCCTCGCCGCCGGTTATCTCCCTCTTCACTCCGGTATCCAGATCCATGAGATGAACCACTCCGGCTCCATAAAGGTCACTGCTTTCCTGCCAGGCAAAACGGCTCGACCTGCTGTTGACCGCATATCCGCCCTCAACCAGGGAGTCCGCCAGGACCATATATTCATTGCTGTTTAAATCAATACCGTAAACCGCCCGGTCCGACATCAGATAAAGCATCCCATTGGTTCCCACATGAGCCAGCTGGTCGATGTCTTCCTTAAGTACCTCAAAGGACAGGGTCACAGGAGTAAAGAAACGCTCCGTGGTGGCGTTGTCCTGACTGCTGTACTGATACATGGCGACACCTAAGCTTCCCTCGTGAATCCCACGGTTCATATATCCATAAACCAGAAAATCCACATCCCCGTTATCTTTGACCGACAATATCTTAATATCATGCTGGTTGTAGCCGCTGCGCAGCCCATCGTCTTCGCCGCTTCGGAAGGAGAACACCTTTACCGCATGCTCACGGTTCTGGTCAAAGGCCCAGAGATCCCGGTTTACCACATAGGCCAGGCAATCTCCTGACGGGCTTTTAGCCGTTCGTATTTCATCCGGGTTTGTAATCCCAAGCATAATCCGTTTACCGGAGAACAATCCTTTCTGGCCGGAAAACACCTGATTGGTATCCCGTTCAAAATCCATAAGGTAGATACGCCTGCTGTCCCATTTCATAGTAAAACTGTCTTCCACCTCATAAAGCTCCTGAATGTCATCTTCTCCGGTCCTGGTCACCTCATAGTCCAGTTTCACGCTGCACATGATTCCATCTAAGTCTTTCAGAGTCACCCTTATGTCTCCTGCCGGTTTCACGGAAAGCCCTCCCCATGTGAGCTGGGAAAAGCTGGAGCGAATGGTCACATGGCCAAGGGAGCTGTTATCCTCTCCCTCGCTGGTTTCCAGATATGTGGTAAGCTGCCGGGCCTGATCATAATCAAAGGTCCGGGTCGTAAAATCAACTGCAAAATCGATCATATCCTTTGCATTGGTGCTGTCCGTCCACATGATACGGGTATAATAAAGCAGCTTCCCATTCCCGGAGGTATCCAGTGTCAGGATGAGAAGGTATTCCTTATCCTTTGTTAAAAGGTTCTGGATCGGAAGCGTGGCCGTGACACCCCCCTCTCCCTCGTTCCATGTATCTACCTCTGTCCGTTCCACCAGACGTCCCAGATCCATACTACGGACTTCATACTCAATCCCCTGGATGCTGCCTTTATAATCCGAGATCTGTATGTTCATAGACCTGTCTGCAGGAAGGACGGTAAGGGCTTCCCTGGAAACAGCCTGCTTCATATCCTGGGTGTATCCGTGGAGAAGGTTCATCTTTCTTCCGTACATATCGGAATATACCACAGGCAAAGCCGCCTCCTCCATGGAGGTATATACCATAACATCACTTTTTTCTGTATCTTTCTGATTCCATATAAAATAAACTGCGATTGCCGCTATAAAAACCGCAGATAAGATTCCTATCTTTTTAACTAATCGATTCATCCTGAATTTCCTCTGTTTTTTCTTCAACCTTGTCTTCTTTATTGTATACAATAATATCCAAAACTACAATGAAAAATTTCTTAAACATTCGTTAAACGCGCCGGGCATCCAGTGCTGCAAGTCATAGATAGGAGGTAATGCATACTCTCGGGAATTGTGGCTAATGAAAAAAATTACGTTTAGGAATAAAAAAAGCGCGATAATTACGACTATATTTCGTTAAAATGTTGTCGTGGTATAATGTTAGTGCGAATTATTGGTAGTGCAATTATTCTAGCAATAATTATTGCAGAAAAAGTCAAAACCAATGTTTCTTGGTTAAATATTATAAAATCTGAATTTGGAACTATTTTTCTAGTTATTTTGATTGGAATTATTGTTGAGGTATTGATAACTATTTTTAAGGATTAGTTTGATAACAAAAAGAAAGATTTAAGCCAGGGGGATCCGGTATGAATAAAGCAGATTTTTGATCTGTCTTATTCAGATGCAAAAAACAGTTGAAAGAACTAGATAAATTCTTTCAACTGTTTTGTAAATTATTACGATGTTGATTTTTAGCTTAACTTACTGACATTAATTTAGCTGCTGCCTTTCTTCTCCCTATGTGCAAAGCCCGCTGCGGCATCTCCTGCGGTGCATTTCATTAAGCAGAAGTACATTAACAACGCCATCTAACCAACCATCATCGAGACTCTGGGCCCAAGGTCCTCTCGGTCCCCATGGCCCCCACGGTCCCCACGGTCCTCTCGGTCCACATGGCCCCCATGGTCCGCACGGTCCCCATGGCCCCCACGGCCCTCTTGGACCTCTTGGACCTCTTGGGCCTCTCGGACCTCTTGGCCCCCACGGTCGATCCCATGACGAATCACGGTCCTGGGACAACAGATCCGATTCATCCATCTCGTCTGCTCCCCACTCCATTTGTTCTGCACGTTCCTGCTCTGCAGCCGACTGTTCTGTGTCTACTGGTTCTGCTGCCATTTCATCAATCAGGATACCATCCCTGCGTATTTGGTCACAGATGGAATCGCAGACCTGGTTGATCATCAAACGATCCGGATATTCGTCATACATGGGACTGTTTTTATAATCCAGATGATCGCACGCTGAAACTACGTATTCCTGCAAACGTTTCATATGTCCTGGGTACATTCCTTGTAAATATTCCAAATCCTGTACAATGGAATCTTTTCTTTCAAAGGAACGCTCTGCGGCACTCCTATCGCCATAAAGCATATATGGCTCCAGTTCCTGAAATCTGTTTCCATAAGTATAATCCGGGTTAATCGGCACGGCTGTTATCACTCCCTGCTTTCTGCTTATACAACACTATAATATGCAAAGCAAAAAGGGAAAGTGCAAAATCCCCTTAAATGAAAATACGGTTTTCTGATAGACAACCGATCAGAAAACCGTTTATTATTATTACCTCACATCGAACAGGCGCTCCGGATATACACCTTCCGAAACCAGGTTTCGGATAGCCGCCGCCACAGCGGGCTTGTCCTCTTTATAGGTCACGCCAAACCACCGGTCTCTTGTTTCAAGCACCGTTACCTGCGCTTTCTGGGCCTGAACAAGCTTATCGATGATCTTAGGAAGCAGATATTCCGTTTTCACATCCCCTTCTTTTAAACCGTCCAAAAATCCCGGAAATCCTCTCTCCAGCTCCTCAAGAAACGCAGGGGAAAGCCCCCACATATTCATGGAAACATTCTGGTTCAAGGGGATCCTCACCGGGGTTCCTTCCTCACTGCGGCCTTCCGCCCAGTCATCGCATTGTCTGATCTCGTACGTCTCTGTAACCCCTTTTAAGATTCCTCTTTCATCCACCTGGCATACTCCACGGGTCACTCCTCCATTTTCGCTTAAGGTATTGCCAAGAACAAATCCTCCCATGCAGATATCAAAAGGCTTTGACATTGGATCCATCTCATTCACCAGGTATTCATGAATCTTTATAAAACCTTCTTTTCCATAATAATCATCCGCATTGATGACGACAAAAGGTTCATGAATCACCGTTTTGGCACATAAAAGTGCCTGGCCGGTTCCCCATGGTTTTGTTCTGTCGTCCGGCTTTGTATAACCTTTTGGAAGGTCATCCAGTTCCTGATAAGCGTACTCCACATGAGCAATCTTTTCGATCCTCTTTCCTATGATCTCCTTAAAATCCTGTTCCAGATCCTTTCTTATGATGAACACAACTTTGTCAAATCCGGCATTCAGTGCATCGTATATGGAATAGTCCATGATAATCTCACCGCTTGGTCCTACCGGTTCCAGCTGTTTGATTCCTCCGCCAAACCGGCTTCCAATGCCCGCCGCCATAATCACTAATGATGTTTTCTTCATAATTTATCCCCCTGTTTGTATAATCTGCCTAATAGTATACCACAAAAAAAAGGTTTAATCCATAAATGCCGGATTATCCCAAATTCCTGAGGTTTTAACTGTACCATAACACTTCCCTGCAGGTCAATAAAAAAGGATTTGAACCTGTTTTAATAGATTCAAATCCCTTTTCGTTACTTTGTAAGTGAAAGCCTTATAAGAGCTCTTCTCAGAGCAGCTTCCGCTCTTGCATTATCAGTTTTTCCGCTCTGTTCTTTTAAGCGGCGCTCTGCACGGATCTTAGCCTCCTCTGCACGGCTTGTATCGATTTCTTCCGGCCATTCCACAACTTCCGCCATAATGACGATCTTCTCCGGTAAAATCTCAATAAAACCAGACATCAGGGCCGCATTCTTCACTCCGCCCTCCTCGTGAATCTTTAAGACTCCCGGGGCAGCAATGGCAGTCATGGGGATATGATTCCGGTATACGCCGATATCCCCTTCCGTAGTCGTAAGCTCCACCATGGAAGCCTCTCCCTCGTAAAACTTCCGTTCCGGAGTAATGATCTGCAGTTTGAATAAATCAGCCATATTCCCACCCCCTATTTTTTCACACGGGCAAGAACGTCCTCAATGCTGCCTGCATTTAAGAAATAGCTCTCCGGAATGTCATCATGCTTACCTTCCAAAATCTCCTTAAAGCCCTGAATGGTATCAGAAAGCGGCACATAACGGCCTTCCAGTCCGGTGAACTGTCCTGCAACGAAGAAAGGCTGAGACAAGAATCTCTGGATCTTTCTTGCACGGGCCACCGTGATCTTATCTTCCTCAGAAAGCTCATCCATACCCAGCATGGCAATGATATCCTGAAGCTCTTTATACTTCTGAAGCACTTCCTGAACCCCGCGGGCAACACGGTAGTGTTCCTCACCTACGATACGGGGATCAAGAATTCTGGATGTAGAACCAAGGGGGTCAACCGCCGGATAAATACCCAGCTCCACGATGGAACGGTCAAGAACCGTGGTTGCATCCAGATGAGCAAATGTGTTGGCCGGAGCCGGGTCCGTTAAGTCATCGGCGGGAACGTAAACTGCCTGAACCGATGTAATGGAACCATTCTTCGTGGAAGTGATCCTCTCCTGAAGAGCGCCCATCTCGGTCTGCAGCGTCGGCTGATAGCCTACTGCGGAAGGCATACGTCCAAGCAGAGCGGAAACCTCGGAACCTGCCTGGGTGAAACGGAAAATGTTGTCAATGAATAACAGTACATCTTTTCCGCCCTGGTCACGGAAATACTCAGCCATGGTAAGGCCGGTAAGACCTACCCTCATACGTGCGCCCGGCGGCTCATTCATCTGTCCGAACACCATGGTTGTTTTATTAATAACGCCTGATTCCTGCATCTCGTGATAAAGGTCATTTCCTTCACGGGTGCGCTCGCCAACGCCGGTGAATACGGAATATCCTCCGTGCTCTGTGGCTATGTTACGGATCAGCTCCTGAATTAATACGGTTTTACCTACTCCGGCACCACCGAAAAGACCGATCTTACCCCCCCTTTGGTAAGGGCAGAGAAGGTCAACGACCTTGATACCGGTTTCAAGAACCTCCGTTTCCGTGGACTGCTCCTCAAAGGTGGGAGCCGGTCTGTGAATCGGAAAATGCTCTTTTACTTCCGGTGCCGGTTTATTATCGATCGGATCACCCAGAACGTTAAATATACGTCCCAATGTCTCCTCTCCAACCGGTACGGTAATCGGAGCGCCGGTAGCCGCCGCGTCCATACCACGTACCAGTCCATCGGTGGATCCCATGGCGATACATCTTACCGTATCATCGCCAAGATGCTGGGATACTTCTACAACCAGTCTGCTGCCATCCTTTGCAGTGATATCAATGGCTTCATTGATATCGGGCAGCTTGCCCTGGCTGAACTTGATATCCAGTACGGCACCGATGATCTGAGTGATCTTACCAATATTTTGTCCTGCCATCTTGTTTCTCCTTCTTATATATTTCTCTCGTTCCTGCTAAAATGAAGTTCGATTCGCCTTATGAAATCGCATTGGCTCCGGCTATGATCTCGGTAAGCTCCTGGGTAATGGACCCCTGTCTTGCCCGGTTATATGCCAGTCCAAGTTCTTCTATCATCTCTTCCGCATTATTGGTCGCAGAGTCCATGGCCGCCATTCTGGCTCCGTTTTCACTTGCAACGGCTTCCAGCAAAGCACCATAGATCATGCTGCTCATATACTTAGGAATAATGGAATCCAATACCTGATCCTCATCCGGCTCATAGTTCATTAAAGTCAGATCCGTTTTTTCGCTTCCCTTTTCCATTTCAACCGGGAGAAGCTTTTTAAGAGTCGGTATTTGGGTCATAGTATTCTTAAAAGATGTATAAGCCAGATAAATTTCACCTATCCGGTTCTGTCCAAATGCATCCAGAAGCTCCATGGTAATATCGGCCGCATCGCGGTAGATCGGTTCATTGATCACCTCAGAATAATCCTTGGCGATCGTATATCCCTTTCTTGCCAGTGCTTCCTTCCCTTTCCTCCCAATGGCATAAACATCCGTAAGTTCCGGCGTAAGCCTCTCATCTCCATGAACCATCTTGGCAATGTTGCTGTTATAGCCTCCTGCCAGTCCACGGTTTGATGTGATGACAATGACTGCCTTTCTCTTAGAATCTCCTGCCTTTAAATACTTATGGTCTATGCTGCCGGACTTGCGCAGCATGGAGCCTATGGTATCATACATCATTTCGTAATAGGGTTTGGATTCCTCTGCCTTAGCTTTGGACTTCTGCAGCTTAACGGTAGATATGAGCTTCATGGCTTTCGTAATCTGTTCGGTACTGGAAATACTGTCTCTTCTTCGTTTGATATCCCTAATGGATGCCATGATTGTTCACCTGCCTTTAAAAAACACCTGCTTTGCATTCGATAATTGCCTTTACAAGCAATTCCTCTGTCTCAGGCGTGATCTGCTTTGTCTCGCGGATGCTTGCGGGAATTTCAGAATATTTGGTGTCAATAAAACTGGTCAAAGCCTTTTCAAAATCAAGGATTTTCCCGGTAGGGATATCCAAAAGCAGCTTCTTTGTCGCTGCAAAAATTATGATGATCTGGTATTCAACCGGAATCGGCTGATACTGGCCCTGCTTTAATACCTCTTTGATCCTCTCGCCCTGGGCAAGCTGTTCTGCTGTCTCCTTATCAAGCTCGGAACCAAACTGAGCGAAGCTTGCAAGCTCGCGGTACTGCGCCAGTTCCACGCGGATAGGAGCTGCGATCTTCTTCATAGCCTTGATCTGGGCAGAGCCGCCTACACGGGATACGGAAAGGCCTGCGTTGATGGCTGGACGGAAACCTGCGTTAAACATCTCTGTCTCCAGGTAAATCTGCCCGTCTGTAATGGAAATAACATTCGTCGGAATATACGCGGATACGTCTCCTGCCTGTGTTTCAATGATCGGAAGGGCTGTTAAAGAACCTCCTCCCAGCTCTTCTGAAAGCCTTGAGGCTCTCTCCAGCAGTCTGGAATGCAGATAGAAAACATCACCCGGGTAAGCTTCACGGCCCGGCGGTCTCTTAAGCAGCAGGGATAAGGTACGGTAAGCGGCTGCATGTTTACTTAAATCATCGTAAACAACTAATACATCCCCCCCGTTTTCCATCCATTCTTCTCCTATAGCGCATCCGGAATATGGAGCAATATACTGAAGAGGCGCTAAATCAGATGCCGTTGACACGACGATGGTGGTATAATCCATAGCACCGTACTCTTCCAGTGTCTTAACAATGTTGGCAACCGTAGATGCCTTCTGGCCAATGGCAACATAGATACAGTGAACTCCCTGGCCCTTCTGGTTAATAATCGTATCAAGGACAATCGCCGTCTTTCCGGTCTGGCGGTCACCAATGATCAGCTCACGCTGTCCTCTTCCAATAGGAATCATGGCATCAATCGCCTTAATACCGGTCTGAAGGGGAGTATCTACTGATTTTCTGTCAATAACTCCATGAGCCACACGCTCAATCTTGCGGAATTTGTCTGTCAGGATCGGTCCTTTTCCATCGATGGGCTGTCCTAAAGCATTAACAACACGTCCAGTCAATGCATCACCAACAGGTACTTCCACCACTCGTCCGGTAGTCTTAACTGTATCACCCTCGCTGATAGCACCGGTACCAAGTAAAACCGCACCAACGTTATCCTCTTCCAGGTTAAGCACCATGCCGTAGATTTCTCCCGGGAACTCAAGAAGCTCTCCCTGCATGGCATTCTCAAGGCCATGGATACGGGCAATACCATCCGCTACCTGAATGACTGTACCGACATCAGAGACATCCAGTTTCGTAGAATATCTTTGAATCTGTTCCTTGATGACAGAACTGATCTCTTCTGGTCTTAAATTCATTAAGGTTTGCACCTTCTTTCTAAGTTTATAATGTGTCCGTTTCACCTAACGGCTCTCCGGACAACTGATTTCCTAAACTCAGGCTTACCTTCATGTAAAAAACATGAACAGTAAAGTGGAAATCAGGTCAATTGCAGCTTTAACAGGCTGCGGCGCAGTTCGTAAATCTGCGTTTTAATGCTGGAATCCACCACCCGGTCTCCGATCCTGATTACCATACCGCCAATGATTGACGGGTCCACCTGATAATCCATCTCAAAATCTACGTACTGAGTTGTATTTAACAGCTTTTCTACCAGCCGGGCCTTCTGCCCTTCATTTAATTCAACAGCGCTGGCCACATGTGCCACGCCGATCTTCTTATATTCCTTGACAGCGTTAATGAAGTATTCACAGATTGCCGGAATCTCCTTCTGCCTGCCTTTGTCGACAATGACTGCCAGAAAACCCATCAGGTCATCCGATACGCGTCCGCCGAAAATATTCTTAATAATGCCGATTTTATCTTCCTTTACAATCTTCGGATTATTAAGAAGCTCCGCCAATGACTGATTCTCGTGCCAGATCACCTGCAGGCTCTTCACTTCCTCAAACAAAGCGTCCACTTCCTGCTTATTAAGAGCTTCCTCAAACAATGCATCGCCGTATACCTTTGATACTAGCTTTGCCATGTGCTTTCACCCATCTCTTTCAAAGTCTCGTCAATCAGGGCATCCTGCACCGTAGTGTCAATGGAAGCAGCTACGACCTTGCCGGCCATAACAGAAGCGATGGATATGATCTGTTCCTTCATATCATCAAGCGCTTTCTTTCTCTCCAGTTCCACCTCGCGGCTGCCCCGCGTAACAATGCGGTCCGCTTCTTCCCTGGCTTCTGTAATAATCTCTGCCTCACGCTGTTTCGCTCTTTTTCTGGCATCCTCTAAGATTCCTTCTGCCTCTTTCTTAACTTCAAGAAGTCTGGCTTCATATTCTTCCTTCATTGCCCTCGCAGCTTCCTTATCGTCGGCAGCGTTCTTTAATTCTCCCGCAATCCTCTGTTTTCTCTTTTCCAGCACTTCCCGTACCGGATTGAACAGCATATAGGATAACGCAAAAAACAGGATGAATACGTTGATGCCTGTTATAAATGAATCGAAAAGCAGCTGCGGGTCAAATCCCAATAATCGATCCAAGGTTTCGCCTCCTTTCGCTCTTTATTCTTTCCCCATTCTGAGGGCAGGCTTATGCCTCCCGCCACTCTGCTCTTTAGCTGAATGGCTTTAAGAACATGAGGATAGCAGCAACAGCGAAACCATAAAGACCTGTTGTCTCAGCAACGGCCTGTCCTAAAAGCATGGTAGATGTTATATCAGATTTTGCGCCCGGATTGCGTCCAACGGCAGCTGCTGCATGGCCTGCTGCGATACCCTGTCCAATACCAGGTCCAATACCTGCGATCATCGCAAGACCTGCACCGATTGCTGAGCAGCCTAAGATAAAATCCTGTCCTGAAAATCCGTTCATAGAAAAATTCCTCCTGAATTTAATATTATTGAAATTTAATCCATCTTATCATTGACATATACCATAGTCAGCATACAGAACACATACGTCTGGATACAGCCTGAGAATACATCACAATATACATGTAAAAACGATGGGATACCGATCTTTACAAAGATAGGCATCATCCCATACCACAATCCCATAATAACTACGCCTGACATCATATTGCCGAACAAACGAAGCGCCTGGGATAATGGGTTTGTAATCTCACCGATTACGTTAATCGGGAACAAAATCGGAAACGGCTGAAATAAACTTGTAAAATGACCGATCCCGTGATTCTTAATACCCTGGTATTGCACTATGCCGAAGGTAAACAAACCAAGCATAAATGTCACACCGAAATCTCCGGTTGGCGTCCTAAGACCAAATAAGCCGCCAATATTGCAGAACAATATGAAAATAAATATTGTTCCAATATAATTAACAAATTTTTTTGCGTTATGACCCATAGTACCATTTACCAGGTTATCAAGCGCCTCTACGACAAACTCCACAATATTCTGGAAAGTGCCGGGTACTTCTGTCGCCCGCTTCATTTTTCGGTTGGCAATCACTGCGATAATCAGGATTACGATTGTCACAATGCTAAGGCCTATTTCCGTGGTTGTAACCCAAAGTTCCTGACCAAACGCCTGAAACTTTGTAACACCTTTGATCATAAAGTCTACATTATTGGCACTCGCAACGACCATACGCTTAAGCCTCCTTTCTTAAGAGATCCCACTTGACCGCAAAGGAGATTACTCTCCCTTTGTCCTGTTGGCCACGATCTTGTGGATAATAGGCTGAGAAAATGCTCCAACCTTGAGTCCGAGGACTCCGATTACTACTGCGACCGGATTGAACCAGTTCGAAAACCGGACAATAACTGCCACCAGTATGACAATAAGCAGCAGATAGCGAAGGACTGAACTAATAATACTCTGCTTCTGAACAGCCTTTGGATCTTCGGTCTTCATAGAACGTTCAAGTACCATAGCCATGGATAAAAACATGGCCAGAGCTAACACCATTCCCAAAATCAGTCCTGCAAAAACAGCACGACTTGGATACATAAATAATGCCCCTAGCATAGCCACTGCCGTGAAAATAACAATTCCGGCAGAAACCTCAAGCATCAGATTCTTTGTTTCCTTCCCCATTACAAATCCTCCTGTCTACGAAAGTTTCTCATCATCATGTCCTTTCACGCGGCTTGGCTGCTTCGGTTTATGTACCTTGGGTCCAGCCTCCACTTGCCGCTCCACGCGCTCCTTCTGATCCTCAACCCACTCCTCCCTTTCATTCATGGCCAGTGTAGCCTTTGCCAGCTTATAAGCATTGGATCCCCCAGCCAGAAACCCCAGAACCATAAATAATAATATCAGCTTTGTCCCAGCATACCGGTCAATATAGTAACCGGCAAGAATACAGACAAATACAGGTACCATGACACTGATCCCCAGTTGGATCACCATCATGAAACTTCTCATTACGCTCTTTTTATGCCGCATAATTACACCTGCTTTCTGCATCCTGCACATATAACTGGTATTATACCTAAAAAAACATATTTTGTCTATTATTTACGGAAATTTAACTTGACACACCAATAAACTTTTTATTTTTGTACATTTTTGAAAAAAATGTTAAAAAAAGGTCTGTTTTTTGCAGGAAGAACCCGTAAAAAACAGACCTTATCAAATTATTAATTATGCTTCTTTTGTACCTGGAAGAATTGTTTCAACTTCTGCATGTGGACGTGGGATTACATGTACAGATACAAGCTCACCAACACGCTGAGCTGCTGCTGCACCTGCATCGGTAGCTGCCTTAACAGCACCTACATCGCCTCTTACCATAACAGTAACAAGACCTCCGCCTACAAATTCTTTACCGATCAGGGTAACGTTTGCTGCCTTTACCATAGCATCTGCTGCTTCAACGGATCCAATTAAACCTTTTGTTTCAATCATTCCTAATGCATCATATTTCATTTTTAAATCCTCCTGATTTATAATAAATTTTTAATGGTTCACTTATTTTACAATGGTTACGCCAGAAGAACTGCCAAGTCCCATGGCATTTGCTTCTTCCGTATCAAGATGGCATTCCAGGCTTGATGTTTCGGTTACGCGGATTGCCGTATGATGAAAAATACCGCCGCGGATCCCCTCTGTCTGAATGCTAACTGTCTGACCGTCATGAACGCCAAACTTCAAAGCATCCTGAGGAGTCATATGAATGTGTCTCTGGGCGATGATTAAGCCCTCTTTTGTTTGAACGGAACCTTTTGGTCCCACCAGGGTGATCCCTGGCGTTCCGGTTAATTCACCGGACATTTTAGGCTCAGATTTCTTTCCAAGCTTAAAACAGTCTGCTGCCAGAACCTCAACCTGAGTCTGTTTTCTGACCGGACCTAATATACGGACCTTCTCAATGGCTCCCTTTGGGCCGCATACGGTAACCGTTTCCTTGCATGCATACTGACCCGGCTGGGATAACTCCTTCATCTTGGTCAGTTCGTATCCCTTACCGAAAAGAGCATCCAAGTCTTCCTGGGACAAATGTACATGGCGATTGGAAACGCCAACTGGTATTCGAAACTCATCTGTTCCGGATTCCGTTTTCACGGCTTCCATTAAGAGTTTGATTACCGCTTCATACTTATCCATTCCTGTTCTCCTTCCTTGCTGTTTTTACTGGCCTTTCATGGCCAGTACGATCTCTTTTACAAGAGCTGCCAGCTTCTCATTGTCATCGTTTCCTCCCTGGCAGGCAGAAGAGGTCACACCTTCTTTTTTATCAAAAGAAGCTACGAAATCAGCAGGGCTAAAGGAAGCAGCCTGGGTTTTGTCTTTCCAGGTAAAGGTTGGATCATCTGCTGCGATAGTAGAGCAATCTTTCATACCAAAAGCAACCTTTTTCACATTAAGGAGATGTTTCGGGCTCACGTTTTCGGAAACAGAGCTTCCTCCGCAGGTTCCGCATCCTAATGTAAAGGAAATCGGAAGGCCTGTACTGATTCCGGTTCCACCCTGGCTTCCGCCTGTATTTACAAGGATTCTGGAAGCAGGCTTTGCAGCGAACTTAAGAACCATATCCCTGTCCTGGGTATGAATGCTCATGGTATGTCCGATTCCGTTCTGTAAAAGGCGGATGCTTAAGCCGCAGGCCTCTTCCCAGTTCTTTACTGTGTAGAAACCAAGTACGGTTGTCAGCTTTTCGTAGGATAATGGATATCCCTCTCCGACACCTTCCTGTTTTCCGATGAGGATCTTGGCCCCTTCCGGAATCTGGATTCCGGCTGCCTGGGCAATCACCTGAGGAGAACGGCCGACAAATTTGGCATTCATGTTATGGCCGTTTTTAAATAACAGGGCACAGACTTTATCGGTTTCTTCCTTTGTCATAAAGTATCCGCCCTGGCTTTTTAACTCTGCTACAACTTCTGCATGATTGCTCTCCTCACAGATAATGGACTGCTCGGAAGCACAGATGGTACCATAGTCAAACGTCTTGCTGGCAAGGATTGTCTTTACTGCCTGCTTCACATCTGCCGTCTTTTCTATGTAAGCCGGTGAGTTTCCTGCACCTACGCCGATGGCTGGCTTTCCTGCGCTGTATGCAGCTTTTACCATACCCGGGCCGCCGGTTGCAATGATAACGGAGACTTCCTTACACTTCATCAGTTCATTGGTAGACCCCATGGAAGGCATGGATACACAGCCGATGATTCCCTCCGGCGCTCCTGCTGCAATTGCAGCGTCCCTCATAACCTCCGCAGCCTTCAGAGTGCATTTTGCAGCAGAAGGATGGGGAGAAAATACGATTGCGTTTCCGGATTTAATGGCGATCATGGATTTAAAAAATACGGTTGAGGTTGGATTTGTAGATGGAACGATACCCATTACAAGTCCTACCGGTTCTGCCACATCAATGGTCTTATTCACGGTATCCTCTGCTAGGATTCCTCTTGTCTTCATATCTTTTATTTCTTCATATAAAAGAGTGGAAGCAGCATGGTTCTTATATGCCTTGTCCATGACCTTTCCAAAGCCTGTCTCTTCTACAGCCATCTCTGCAAGACAAAGAGCGTGTTCCTCTCCTGCCTTTGCCATACTCTTAAGAATGGTGTCAATTTGTTCTGCCGTAAATCCGGCAATTTTTTTTGCGGCTGCTTCACCGCATCTGGCTAAATCCCTTGCTTCCTGGATGGAACGTAAATCAAAATCAAAATTTTCCATGTTCCCGTTCTCCCTTTCTAAAAATATTAATCATTCTGTCCATAATACTTCCCGAATTCTTCCAGCAGCAGGGTTTTATTTGCCTTTGAAATCTCTCGTCCAGCTATACTGAATTCCGGATATTCTCTGGCAAGTGTCCTAAGCTCTGTTACCTTCATATCTTCAAGTATCTTCATGGTCTCTTCCAGACCGTCCTGCTTCATCCACAAGTCCACGGTTTCCCGCTTTATGGTATCCACCGTTTCCGGTTCATTGGAAGATTCTTCGACTGGTTCTTCTGCCGGTATCTCTTCAAGTACCTCAGCTGCTGGTTCTTCTGCGGTTTCCGGAACTGGTTCTTTTTCCGGTTCGTCAGGAGTACCTCCGCCGATTACAGCCGTCAGCTCATCATGAGGCCTGGCGATAACATGGCGTGTTACTAAAGCAGCATCGTTTATGCGTTCTACCGCTGCTGCTCCGGCGTCCACCGCTGCCTTCACTGCCGCCACATCGCCGGTCACCGTAACAGCGACGAGACCTCCGCCGACTTTGGTCTTTTCCAGAAGAGACACGTCTGCCGCCTTTAACATGGCATCTGCCGCCTCAATAGCCACCAGCACGCCTTTTGTTTCTATAAAGCCAAGTGCCTGCATTGTTTACCTCCTTAAACCAAATCAGCCCAGTTTGCCGGATACGTTGCGTAAAATACTCTTGCTTTATCTGGGGAACCCCAGATTACCTTGGAGCCTGACGGTACAAAGAGCACATCTCCGGCTTTTGCCGTATAGGTCTTTCCGTCAATGGTAACGGTTAAGGTTCCTTCGATTACATAGTCGATCTCTTCATAGGTCAATTCCCATTCAAAACTGGAATGGTCGATCACAAGGAAACCTGCACTGATATGGGATTCCTCTTTGCTTACCAGCTCCTGGTAGTAAGCTTTAACAGATGGATCGCCTGTATCAAATACATCCATTTTCACAGAACTTCCACGAACCACTTTGAGACCGTTTCCATGGCTTTCAGACTCGTAGGGTTTTAAAATATCATTTAATAAACCCTTTTCCATTAAAGTCTTCAGTACCATATAAATTTTCTCGCTGTCCATATCCATGGCTGCGAAAGCAGCCGGAGCCTGTGTCTGCTCTTCTGCCTTATCACAGAATTTGATGCCGAATGAATCTGCTGCATCCTTTGCAGACGGAGTGATGATACTTCCGGTTTCCACGTAAAATACCTTTTTTCCCTCAGCATTTAACTTTTCTACATCTTTTGCACAAATCAACTGCTTCATATGATCACTTCCCTTCTATATAAATTGGCAATCTTCATCAATGATCCCAATTACTACGGCATCGACTGGAATCTCATCGCTTCCCAGCATCCGCCTGGCAGAAGAGCCTGTGGAAATGATCACACGGTCACCGATTCCCGCGCTGATGATATCTGCTACGATCAGCCGCTCGCCTTCCCGCGTGCCTCCAATGATCTCGGCAAGCATAAATTTATACCCATTTAAGGACTCCGCTTTTCTGGTGGCCCATATGTTATCAATCAATCTGGCCGCTACCATTCTTCCACCCCTCTCTTCTCTCTTTGCTTAATTTCATCCATAGCTGCCTCTACCGATGCCGTATCTCCAAAAATCGCAAGCATGATCATGTTCTGCGGGCAGCTTCCTCTGATGTCTTCT
The DNA here is from genome assembly GCF_900105615.1 of Lacrimispora sphenoides JCM 1415. Lineage (NCBI taxonomy): Bacteria > Bacillati > Bacillota > Clostridia > Lachnospirales > Lachnospiraceae > Lacrimispora > Lacrimispora sphenoides. The sequence continues at coordinate 4,029,032 of NZ_LT630003.1, forward strand.
ACCGTAACACCTACTGCTTTTTCTGCCACATCTGCGGCGCAAACCATTTCGATGATTCTGCCTTGTACTAGCCCCACTGCATCCACTGGTCCTATGGGTGAGGAAGTACCGGAGCCCTTCCTGCGGTTTAAGATATCGATGGTTCCCTGTGACGGTGATTTAATTATACGGTATTCCATATTGTCCACATCCTTTATGCCAGCTCTTCCTGCGTACAGGAAAATGCGATTCCAAGAGGAGTTACAAACATTGGGTTCTCAGGCTTTCTCGTCCTGATCCCCGTCTGTTTTTCAATGATTGCCTCAATTCCAGTCAGGCAGCAGGTTCCGCCTACCAAGTAGATTTCCTGAACATCGTGCCCTTCAATATGGCGTTTTATGATGGAAGCCACCTTCTCCACAACCGGTTTTAAAACCGGCAGCAGTTCTTTATGGTGTTCTTCTTTCCTCTTATAAACCTCTGCCTCCTGAAAGGACATTTGATAAGCACCGGAAACCACCAGGGAAAAATGAGTTCCTCCTGTTGGTTCATCCGCTACATACACCACCTTTCCATCTTTTAATATGGAGATTCCGGTGGTGCCGCCTCCGATATCCACGACTGCACCATTCTTAATTTTTAATACTGCGTTTGCCGCCGTAGGCTCATCGAGTAGGGCCGTTATTTCAAATCCAGCTCCCTGAACCACGTTTTTAATCGCTCCGCCATCCAGGGAATCAGTACCCGGAGGAATAGCTGCAGCCGAATAAATCAATTCTGTGCCCAGCTTTTCCTCCAGTTCTTCCTTAAGCTCCCGAACAATCCGGATCGCACCGATGTAATCCACGACCATTCCATCCCGGACCACATCCGCATACCGGTAAGCGCCTGCCACAGGTTTGTAGTTCTCATCTAAAACAGCCAGTACCACACACGCCGTTCCCAGATCGACTCCGGTATAGTAAACAGAGGAGCTTCCCTTAACGGGCTGCTTAACAACTGCTTCAAACTGGCTCACCAGCTCATTGCAGCCATCAAATGTTATTACTTCCTTTGACATGTTTTTCCTCCATATTCCAGACATATCATCTGTGATAAGCGGTTGATGAACGGGTTAAGACCTGCATTCTCTGTTTCCGCTGCCAGCTCTCTTACGCTGCAGCGCAGGCGGTGCAGAAGAACGATTTCTTTTCCCTTTTCAGACTGTGCATGAAAACCTGTGATCTCAAAGCAATCGTCGGAAGGCTTGTTAAAGTTTTCCTTATGAAATCCGGTGCAGGGTTCAAATCCGAATTCCACTTCACGGCCTTCTTTCCCCAGATCAGAAAGTTTACGTTCCAGGGCAAATATCTGCTCTGCTAACAATACATCCCGATTTAACAGTTCAAGACCTGTTTCCAGAAACTGAGCCTGAAGCGTTTTCTTTTTTAACAAGAAACGATCCCGGCAGAACTCTTTTTCCGGTGCTTCTTCTTTTTTCTCAGCAGGTTTCTCATTTTTTCGTTTTACCATCATGGGATCGTCACTTATGGGGATCTTCTTATCCACCAGGAATTGGCGCGCTCCGGGTGTCAGTCTGGTTCCGGCAGGGAGATCATAAGCAGTAAAGGGTTCTCTTCTGAATAAAATCCTCAAATCGTCTTCCGTGATGAATTTCATTAATAGCCCCCCTTACACAGTTTCCGATAGATGGTTTCAATCTCTTCTACCGTAGGCACCCTTGGGTTGGTCAATGTGCAGTTATCAGCCAGGGCTTTTTCCGCCATTTCCCGTACGGCCTGCTCAAATTCGTCTTTATCAATCTTTAAGTCTGTAATCTGCTGCGGTATTTTAATCTTATTCATCAGATTTTTGATGTGACGCACCAGGCCGTGTACCGTGGCCTTATCTGTTCCTGCTGCGATTCCAAGCATATTGGCAATTGCCACATACCTGCCGCAGGCTATCTGTTCGCCGGCGTCTTCCAGACCGGCATTGTAGCTGATGACATGAGGAAGCAGGATCGCATTGCTTCTTCCGTGCGGAATGTGAAAGCGCGCTCCCAGAGCATGAGCCATGCTGTGGCAAAGCCCTAAGGAAGCTCCGTTAAACGCAACTCCAGCCAGACAGGAAGCATTGTGCATGTGAGTTCTGGCTTCCATGTCGCTTCCTTCTTCCACGGTACGTGTCAGGTAGTTCCACACCAGTCTCACCGCTTTTTCCGCGCAGGCATCGGTAAAATCACCTGCATTGGTTGAAACATAGGCTTCCAGGGCATGGGTTAACACATCCATTCCCGTATCTGCCGTAATGTGAGGCGGAACCGACACCGTAAAGCGGGGATCAAGAAATGCTGCATCCGGCACCATACTATCGGAACGCAGCGGATATTTCGCCTGGGCCTGTGGGTCGGATATAACAGAAAAATTAGTTACTTCACTACCGGTACCGCTGGTTGTTGGAACCGCGATTAAGAACAGTCTCTTATTTCCCATCTGACTGTAGATGTGGCTGGCCGCCTTTGCCGTATCAATGGCAGAGCCGCCGCCAAGGGCGATTACTGCATCCGGACCAAAGCACTTCATTCCGCCTATGGCTTTTGAAACGACTTCAATGGTCGGATCGGGCACTACCTCAGAAAATACTTCATAGCTGCTTCCCTTCTCCTGCAAAAGCTCTGTAATCCAGTTCACCTTTCCGGACTGGGCCATAAAGGGGTCACAGATAATATAAGCCTTTGTTACAGGAAGATCCTTTAACTTATCCAGACAGGAAGATCCCATATATACTTTTGTGTTCATTACAAATTGCTCCACGTTACATTTCCCTCCTTTCCTTTTATTTTAATGCCTCCATTAATTCCTGAAGGCCTGTCCGTTCAGACAGATTAATATGATAATAAGGCTCCCGAACCCCTGCCTTTTTTAACTGACGGATACACCAGCCGTCATGTTCCGGTTTTTCTCCGCTTCCCGTAATCACACCGATGACAGGAATCCGGAACACTTTTGCAAATCCAGGCGGGTAACTTTCCCGGCATGAGGACTGGTCTACCAGCATCAGTACATGGGAGGCATCCTGTGCCGCCGCAATGATATGCTTATGCATCCAGGGACTTTCTAAGTAAACCCCCGGCACATCTAAGGTTTTTTCCCCATACACCATGTTCTGGGTTCTTCTGGCCGGACCGTTAAAACCGTTTATGACATGAGCCAGGGAAGTCTTTCCACTGCCGCCGGGGCCGATGATCATGATTCTTTTCTTTCTCATGTTTTGGTTACCGCAGGCACCATATAACCCAGCCCGCGTTTTAAGGTATCGCATACCGCAGTCAATGCGGTTTCCACACTATCCACATCGCCGGCAATGATCACAGAGCCTGTGAAGCGGTCTAAAAAGCCCACCTGCACATCTGCTGCCTTTGCTGCAATATCCGCCGCAATGATAGAGGTTTCAAAAGGGGACAGGGTGAGGATTCCGATGGCTCCCATTTCATCGATGCCGAGGCATTCATACACCTCCGGAATGGGAGATGCGATCACATGGGCGATGGTCACCTGTTTACCAGGAACGGATTCTTCTATGACACGCTGCATCTCAATCATGGCCTTTTCCCCTTTCTTAGTGCTTCACCACTGTAACCGGAAATTGATATTCCTTCATCCAGCCTTCTATGCGGTCTAAATCCTCCGGGCTTAAGCTAGGATCACCTTCAATGGGATATTTCATATCAAGCTGATTGTATTTGTTAACACCCAGCTTATGATACGGAAGTAGATCAATTCCTTTAAAATTTTTGTAGTCACGGAAGGGCATTAAGAACTTAATGACCTCATCGATCTCTTCCCGGCTGTCATTGATGCCCTTTAACATAGGCATGCGGACTTTCACATTAAAACGGTGGTGAAGCAGTTCCTTTAAATTGGTAAGGATCTGTTCGTTGTTCACACCCACCAGTTCATTGTGGCGGACAGGATCCATATGTTTGATATCAAACAGGAATAAGTCCACATACTCTGCAATTTTTAAAATCGTTTCCGTATTTGTATAACCGCAGGTCTCAATAGCCGTATTGATCCCTTCCTGCTTGCAGGCCATTAACAGATTTAATGCTGCTTCCGGCTGGGCAGTCACTTCACCGCCGCCAAGAGTTACGCCGCCGCCTGAAATATCATAAAAGGCAGAATCCTCTTCCACGATTTTAAGCAGTTCTGAAATGGTTTTAACTTCTCCGGCAATGGTCAGCGCTGCATTGGGGCAGACATTCTTGCATTTCATGCATCCGATGCAATCCTTTTCCCGCTGGATTTCATGTTTTCCCGTCTCTTTGGATATCACATGGATTCTTACGGGGCACACATCAGCGCACGCCCCGCAGTTCACACAGGAATTTTGCTTATACATCACCTGGAATTTCCGCACCATTCCTTCTGGATTGGAGCACCACTTACACCGGAGCGGACAGCCTTTAAAGAATACCAGGGTTCTGATTCCCGGCCCGTCATACATGTTGTACTTCTGCACGTTAAAGATAAACGCTTTACGCTCAATCTCTCCTGTCGTTCCATGGTCCATTGTGATCGATCTCAACTTTCTTTTAGAAATGTGTCAGCATGGTTCTGCTTATGATTTCATCCTGTACATCCTTGCATAACTCTACGAAGAATGCGCTATAGCCGGCTACACGGACGATTAAGTCACGGTACAGCTCCGGATGCTTCTGAGCCTCAACTAAGGTATTGTTATCCAGATAGTTGAACTGCATCTCGCCGTTTCCTAACATGCAGGCCGTACGGAGAAGGGTGATAAGGCTTTCTTCCCCTTCCTGAGTATCCAAAAGGCCGGCCATGATCTTAAAGTTATGAACCATACCGATGTTCATGCTGTCATTGGACATCTTGGATACGGACTTGATGATTGCAGTCGGGCCCTTGAAGTCTGCGCCCTGGGTTGGGCTAATTCCGTCGGAAAGAGGCAGCCATGCATTACGGCCGTTGGCAGAAGCGCCTGTCATCTGTCCGAATGGAGTGTTATTGGAAATGGATAAGGTACCATGGCTTAATACAGAGTATAAGGTCTTATATTTTCTGTGTTCATGCTCTGTAAAGTCAACCAGGTCAGCAGCAATTAAATCTGCATAATCATCATCATTTCCGTATTTTGGAGCATTAAGGCAGTCGGTGCGGATCTGGTCATATCCCACAAAGTCAGCTTTTAACGCTTCATTTATCTGCTCTAATGTATATTTTTTCTCTTCGAATACAAGCTTCTTGATCGCTGCCATGGAGTCTGCATAGGTAGCGAGTCCGGACCATACCACACCAGGTCCGAAGTTGTACATCGCACCGCCTGCGGATACATCCTTGGCTTTTTCCATACAGCCTTCGTACATGATGGACATGAGCGGCTTTGGAGCTAAGTCCCTGTGAACGCGCTGGGAAATTACGGTAGCAACATCGGTCCACTTTGTAATGTATTTGATTTCTTCTTTTACAGCTGCTTCAAACTCTTCATAAGTTTTGAAGTTGCTTAAGTCACCCATATCCGGGCAAACCTGCTTGCCATACCATAAAGGAGTTCCGTGGTTTAAAACAAGCTCGATACAGATCGGCCACTGGGTATAAGCAGTGGATGTCCACTGATAGAGACGTCCTGACTTCTGAGGCTCCACACAGCCCATCAGACAGTAATCACGTGCATCTTCGATGGATACGCCTTTTGCAAGCATCATCTTGATGTGGGCATCGTCAAAATGGCAGGCTGGGAATCCCATACCGGAACGAACCACATCTACGATCTTTTTCATGTACTTTTTCGGGGACTTGTTGTGGATACGGCATGCAAGTGATGGCTGGTAAATCTTTACATGACGAACTGCATCCATAAGTAAGTAAGTTAAATCATTGGTGGCATCGTGTCCGCTGCGGGTCACACCGCCTACGCACATGTTTACGAATGGCTGGTAGCCTGCAAAGAATTTGGAACCGCCTTCGCTGGTGATCCACATCATCTCAGACATCTTGATCAGCATACAGCCGGCAAGCTCAAATGCCTGGTAATCATTCATACGTCCGGATTCGATATCATCTTTGTAGAATGGATACATATACTGATCCACACGTCCGATGGACATACCGGTCTGGTTCTCTTCCACTACGAGCAGGGATTCGATGGTCCATACTGCCTGGATTGCCTCCCAGAAGGTTCTTGGCTTGTGAGCAGGAACGTAAGCATTTACTTCAGAGATCTTTAACAGTTCTTCCTTACGCTTTGGATTGGTTTCCTTGGCCGCAAGCTCTGCTGCATACTCGGAAAGTCTCTTTGCGTAGATCATAACGCCTTCTGTGGTATCGATAATGGATTTGTAAAAATAAATCTTCTCAATATCATCAGGATTCTCATAATCCAGTTCTTTTAAATGATCCTTGGCTTCCTGCTGAATATCCAGCATGCCCTTCTTCATAAGGATTACATCATAGCCGGGGTTTGAGTCTCCGCCACCGTTGATGGCATGGTAGGAGCAGTCAGATACAAAGGATTCTCCGGATAATTCCCAAACGCCTGCTTCACGGTACTGATCTTCACAATACTCATCAACCGATTTGCCGGACCAGTATGGGAACAGCTCTTCTTTCATGATTTTCTTGTCTTCTTCGGAAATATAGAATGGATCCTGAGGACGTGTTCCGATGGTATCGATTTCATCTACCATCCATCTCCATGCGATATCCGGAGAGAATGCACCTGCACGGGGAGCGCCGCAGGGAGCACCTACGATGAGCTCGTTGTCCTGAATAACAAGGGGAGCTGTTTCGCAGCAGTAACGGAAACATTTTGCACGAAGCATGATCTTTGGCATACCAGGATTCTCTTTTGCGATCTTGGTAATGGCCCGTGCACGGTATGTTGTAATTGATGGTTTATGCTTTAAATAATTTTCCTTTAAATTCTGGAGTCTGGGAGTAATGCCATCCGGTATCTCTGTTCCTCCCTCAAAGCTTACTGCCGCCTGGGAAGCAGGCTCTTTTTTGTTGATTTCATCGGAAACAGTTTCAAACATTTTCATCAGAGAAGCTCTTTCTTCTGGTGTCATGTTCTTCGTTGCTTCTACAAATTTATTTGAAAATTCACGAATATCCAATCTGGTTTCCCTCTCTTTCAATTAATTGCCACCTAATGAATCAAGCGGATATGCTTGCATATCCAGTTGATTCACAAATTCAAGGTTGAAAGACGCTTTTCTTTCAACACTTATCATCAAGCTCCCTGGACAAGGTTTCTAAAATCTGTTTCAGGAGCGCTTTTGCATCTTCGCTTCCTCCTTTTGTCTCAGGAGCTATTCCATGTCCGCCCGAAACGTTTCCTGTAACCCCAAGGAATTCTTTCGCATCCCGGACTCCATATCCCACGTTCCGGATATAGATGAAATTCATGGGTGAAACATTGTCAGCCGTAATTCCGGCGCCTGTCGTAATGCTTCCAAGGGTCATGGCCGGAAACAGGTTCGTGGTCGCTCCCATGCTGCCCAGGGTGGCAGGTGTATTGACAAGGATCCTGCCCACCGGCTTCTTTAAGGCGAACTGGCGTATTACTTCTTCATCCCTGGAGTGGATTACCAGGGTGTGTCCATGGCTTTCGTTAACCAGAAGACTCATGCATTTCTCGCAGGCGTGCATCCAGTCATTTTCGATGTAATAAGCCAGTACGGGACACAGAAGCTCTTTTGCAAACGGATTCCTGTCAGAAATATATTTCTGTTCGGATACCAGTACTGTTGTGGAATCAGGCACCGTAAATCCTGCTCTGACTGCAAGTTCTATTGCAGGTCTTCCCATGATTTCCGTATCTGCCTTCCCGCTTTCCAGGCAAAGGAGGTCAATTAACTTTTTCTCCTCTTCCCCATTCATAAAGTAGGCGCCGTTCTTAAGCATTTCGGCTTTTACTTCTGCTGCAATGAGGCTGTCTACCACCATATACTGCTCGGCTGCAGACACGATCCCGTAATCAAAGGTACGGCTTGCAATGATATCCTCTACCGCCTGTCTTACATCGGCAGTCCGTTCCACAAAGACCGGTCCGTTTCCGGTACCGCCGTAAATATAAGGTTTTCCGCTTTCTGCTGCCTCACGGCACAGCTCCGGCACTCCGGTGTTGACTACCATGGCTGCTGCCGGGTGGCGGATCAGCTCCAGGGTTCCTGCCCTTGTCACCGTCTTTAGATACCCAATGGCTCCTTCCGGAAGCCCGCAGCATTTTCCTGCTTCCATCAGCCGGTCAATCAGCCTGCCGGTTACCTTCCTTGCCCTTTCATGAGGCGCGATCACGATGGGATTGCCGGACTTAACAGCGATTAAAATGTTATAAATCGCGGTAGAAACCGGGCTCACTGCCGGCGTCAGGGCGGCAATTACACCCACCGGAACGCCTACTGCCATGGTTTTAAGCCTTGGGTCTTCTTCTAAGATGCCGACACACCTCATATCTTTTAGGCGTTCCGGCAGGAAATTGCAGACAAAGGTGTTCTTCACGTACTTGTCCTGGAAACGTCCATATCCGGTTTCTTCCGCGGACATGACCGCCAGTTCCTCCGCCAGTTCCTTTGCTGCCGCAGCCAGGGTGCCCGTAATGAGATCAAGCTTTTCCTGGGGGAAGGTAAGCATGGTCTCTCTGGCTTCCCGTGCACTTTCCATTAAAATCCTTGCCTCCTGTATGGAGAGCAGGTCTTTATCTACAAAATTCATTTTCGATTCTCCCTTCATCCGGGATGCCTGCTATTCCTGTTCAGGAGCAACACTTAAGGCATATCGTCTGATGATTTTTTCAAGATGGGGATGAGGTCTTGGAATGATTACGGAACTGTAAACATCCGCTCCCATATCCTTCACTGCCTTAATTCCAGCTTCTACAGCCGTCTTGCAGGCCCCCACATCTCCCCGTACCAAAACAGAAATATAACCGGAAGCTACATTTTCATAGCCGATGAGTTCCACATCTGCCGCCTTGCACATTGCATCCGCCGCTTCGAGAACAAATACCAGACCAAATGTTTCTATTGAGCCTATGGCTTCATATCTTTCCATATACTGTTTTCCTTTCTCTATGCGTCTATATCGTGTACGGATACAATGTCTCCGACCTCTTTAATCGGCCTTGGCATTACGTTCTTTGCTGTCAGCTTGCCGATTGCTGCTGCCGCTTCTGCACCTGCCTCTACGGAGGAGCGTACCGCTGCCACATCACCCTTTACCATAATGGTCACCAGGGTGGAACCTACGTTTTCATAAGAAATCAATTCTACATCTGCTGCCTTAAGCATCTTGTCTGCTGCTTCCAGTGCAGGAACCAGTCCAACGGTCTCTACCAGGCCTAAAGCTTCTTCGCCGTAATATCTCACCTTTGTAAACCTCCTCTATGCTATTTGCGGTATTTCTTATCCACATATTTGTCAACTGCGCTTCTTCCGTCATCATTGATTTCGTAGCGCATGCGCAGCTCCCCGTTCTGATCCAGGTCATAGCTGCATAAATTGACCATACCGTTTGCTTCCAAAGACATGACATGATCCATGTAACGATCTTTGGTAAACTGGCGTTCTCCGCCGTAAAGCGGCTTTAAAGCCTCCATGATCTGGGCAATATCCGCATTTTCTACTCCATATAAATAATTTAAAACCGCTGTTCTTGCAGGTAATAACATTTTCTTATTCCCCTTTCCTGAATAAATCCAGTGGATTCATGGTTACCAGAATCGCACCAAATACGATTACAAAAGAACCGATTACAATCGTAGGTGTCACTGCCTGTCCCAAAAACAGGATACAGAAGAAAACTCCCCAGAACGCATAGGTTACATTTAAGGACATTCCCACAGCACATCCAACGGTGGAATTACTCTTATACCAGCAAAGGAAAGACACTGCGGCACTTAAGCCGGATACTACAAGCCAGATGGCTGGTATTCCTGCCATAAGTGTTCCGCCAAGAAGCCCCAGGCCTCCAACGATAGGAAGGATCACGAATAAGTCTACAACACCGGAAATCAGCTGGCGTAAGTTTACTGCAACATCGGTATCGATCATGGCTCCGCCGTAAGTGGCAAATACACCTTCCAGGGCCCAGCAGATTGCTGCAACAAAGGAGAAGATAATTCCCAGTGTAAAGTTATCGCTGCCTTCCGGCTTCGTCCAGTTGATGATGATGGCACCGGCCACACATACCAACATACCCATCATGACTCTCTTAGTGATTTTCTGTTTTAAGAAGATCCATGCAAAAATTGCTCCGAATAAACTGCATAATGCGGAAATCGGAATCGCATAGGCACCGGCCATGGCAAGACCTACCAGATAAGCGCCATTGGCAATGGGGCCTCCGAGAATGGATCCGATGACAATCATTTTACCAGGGAATGTATTAAGGCTTCTTCCCATCTCGCGGATACGGCCGCTTTTTGCATTATAAGCAGTCAGCCAGATTCCTGCGAAAAGATCGTTTAAGCCGGAGCACACATATGGTCCTGCTAAAAGTCCTGCCGCACTGACAAGAGGTTCATAATATCCGGCCACCAGTACAAGTACGGTATAGATCCCGTATGTCAGTCCGGATAATGCACCGGTTGTCATACCGGTTGTCCTGAATTTTTTATTGACTGCCGCCATTTTTGCATCCGCGGATACAGATGTCATTCCTTGGTTACTCATTATTTACACTCCTTTTTCTCTTTCGGAAGAATGGTTTCAACCTCAGCGTGAGGACGAGGAATTACGTGAACGGAAACCAGTTCTCCAACTCTCTGGGCTGCAGCCGCACCTGCATCGGTGGCTGCCTTTACCGCACCGACATCACCTCTTACCATAATGGTAACTAGACCGCCGCCGACAAATTCTTTTCCAACCAGAGTAACATTTGCTGCCTTTACCATTGCATCTGCAGCTTCGATAGAACCGATCAGGCCCTTTGTCTCAATCATTCCTAATGCATCAAATTTCATTGCTTACTTCCTCCTTTTTCATGAGCAATTCAAATGGGTCTACGGATACTAAAACCGCCCCCAAAATGATAATAATGGAACCAATGATAATAGTCGGGGTCAATGGCTGTTTTAAAAACAGGATACAAAACAGCACACCCCAGAACGCGTAGGTAATATTCAGTGACATTCCCATGGCGCAGCCTATTGTGCTGTTGGATTTATACCAGCACAAATAGGATATTGCAGCGCAAAGTCCGGAAACCAGCAGCCACATAACCGGCGGTAATGAGAACAGGGTGCCTTTTAAAAGTCCCATGCCTCCCACCATCGGCAAAATAACAATCAGATCCACAATACCGGATAATAGCTGGCGTATGTTGATTACCACATCGGTATCCAGCATGGCACTTCCGTAAGCTGCGAATACACCTTCCAAAGCCCAGCCGATGGCCGCAACAAACGCGCAGATGATCCCAAGGGTAAAATTAGTGCTGCCTTCCGGCTTTACCCAGTTGATGACAATCGCTCCAACCACACAGATCACCATTCCAATGCCTACTCTGGGCACGATTTTCTGCTTTAGGAAAATCCTTGCAAACAATGCTCCAAAGAGTATGTACATGGCGGAAATCGGTATTGCGTAAGCTCCTGCCATGGCAAGTCCCATGAGGTATGCTCCACTTGCTATGGGTCCGCCAACCAGAGAGCCTATTAGAATAATTTTTCCTGGGAACAGGCGTAAGCTTCTTCCGATTTCCCGGATTCTTCCGGTCTTTACGTTATAAGCGGTCAGCCAGATGCCTGCAAACAAATCATTCAGGCCCGAGGTTACATAGGGAGCAGCAAACAACCCAACCGCTCCGGCAAGAGGCTTGTAATAACCGGCGATCAAAACGAATGTGGTATATAACCCATACATAAGACCGGATATCAAGCCTGTTGTAACGCCAATTGCTTTAAATTTTTTTCGTGCTTCCGTCATTTAAGTTTTCCTTCCCCAATTGGTGCTGCACAAAATTCAAGTTAGCATGTTTCTCTGCTTTTTTCTTCACGTTCAGCTGAAAACGTTTAGAAAACACATCACGCCTGTTAATGTTACTAATTTTACGGAGTCGCTTTGTGTTTTTCTATGCATTTAGTATAAATCTTCCCCCTAGGGGAAATGTCAACAGGTTTTTAAACTTTTTTATGCTCCAAATATTGGGAGAATCGGTACCAGCCCGGAAAACAAAAAAGGGCCCCCCTGGTACAGCATCTTTCTGAATACTGTATCCAGGGAAGCCAACTGCTAAAACATGCTCCCTTATTCCCTGTATATCGGAACAATGATCTCTGAAACAAACTCATCCCGGCTTCTGGTGGTCCAGTAATCCACAACATACCGTTCGAAGCTTTCTTTTCCGCACTTATAGCCCCTTTTAGCCGCCCATTTAAGTATTTTCTCATATTCTTCATCAATCGTTTCATGCTTTCCGATATGATAAACCGACGCAGCCATAAATCCTCCAAAGACCTGCCGGTTCAAACAGTTCCTGCATGGATGAATGGCCTGCTGCATGATTCTGGTGCGGCTGCATTTGCCTGCCATCTTTTCCTCAAATGAATCAAATTTTAAAATTACCGGTCCTGTGATCTCATTCTCTTCATGCTCTAAGTGATTGGTCCATTCTATATTGATAATGGATTCCATGTAATTGTAGTCAAAGTCCTGCTCCATGCCGCAATAGGTCGCCGGCTGTATATATTTTACGGCAACATCATGAACATCATTTTGAAGCACCAGTTTGGCTTCCTGTATCAGCTCATACCAGTCCTTAACCGCAATATAGCTGTTATGGATCTGCTGCTCCTGAAGGCATAACTGGTCAATCTTGTTCCTGAAATTCTGTTCCAGGTAATAATAAGTATTTCCTTCGACCAACCCCTGCATCTCTTCCAGTTTAAATCCCATTTGCTTGTAGTATTTCACCACCGGAACAGTCAGAAGGGACTCTTTGTTATAATACCGATAGCTGTTTTCCTTGCAGATCATATCCGGAGATATGATACCGATCTTATCATAAAACCTCAAAGCTTTTGTAGAAATGTTGCAGATCTTACTCACTTCCCCAATTGAGTACAATTTTTTTTCTTTCATTGAAACCCCCATAAGCATAAGCCTTGTCTATGTGTTCATTAATAGTTTCCCTCTTCAATTACGAGTTTATTTGTACTGATTAACTTAGTATAATCCTTCCTGTATAGGGGAATGTCAATAACTACTTATGTTATCTATTTTATACGAAAAAGCTGTCAACCGGAAGCAGTAAAAAACTGTAAAAAAAGACCACCAGATGTTCCGGTTAACCGGAAGACCCGTGGCCTTTGCTGTATTTATCTTAATTTCTCGATCATTTCAAGGACTTCTTTCTTGGATTTCACTCCCACGGAAGTGACTGCCGCCTTACCATCCTTAAAGATTACAAGGGTAGGAATACTCATAACCCTAAACTGTCCGGCTAAGTCCGGCTGCTGATCAACATCCACCTTGCCTACCTTAACGCCGGGAAGATTCCCTTCAGCAATTTCGTCTATCACCGGTGCAAACATCTTACAGGGTCCGCACCAGGTCGCCCAAAAGTCCACCAGCACAATGCCGCTGTTATCTGCCACTTCTGTTTGAAAATTCTCCTGTGTTAATGTTAAAACTGCCATATCATGTTCCTCCTTCTTGACTTGCTTTTTGTGTATTCACGAAAAGCGCCTTTTATTCATAATTATCTACATTACTCCGAAACCGGGAATGCGCCGATCATATAATGAACAGTACATCCTTTGCAATGTTTTCCAGCCAACGGTGCTCTTTTTTATAGTTTTATCATAATTATCTTAAATATCCCCGCTTTTTGGATTATTGCCCGGGATAACTGTAACTTTGTGAGTTTCAGTATCTTTACTGTTATTATAAAAGTTACAGTTGTATTTGTCAATAGATTTTTTTCATTTACTTATAAAAGTCAAGGCCTAATTGCCCGCTTCTCTTTAAAAACTCGTCCTTGACCTTCTGCAATCCGTCACCGGAGGATTCCTCACCTGTCTCAGACAATTTCCCATATTCCAGAGCATCAGAAGAGATCTTACCACCTTCATATCCTCCGCTCAGCTTCAGTCCAAGCTCAAATCTTTCATTATGATATGTAATATTAAACTCAGGGATCTGGAATGCCCTTTTCCCTTCCTGCCCATTGCCAAAATAGACCTTTGCGCTCATATCAAGCTTCCGTTCGCGGAGCATGATATTTCCTGCCACTGACAGCCCTCCATTAGACTCCAGTAAAAGGCTCATATCAGTCAGACCCTCCACTTTTATATCCGTAATATGCAGCCCCTTGTCAATGGTAAAGAATATGTCCTGAGTCTCTCCCTGGGTCTTCCGTTCCTCTAACATCTGTCCCCATTCTTTCATATCCTTTCCGGGCCCCTCCTTAAGCAGTTCTCCTACCTTACTCAAATAGGTATCAAAGAGACCGGAAGGGACTGATGCCTTAATGGTTACGCCACTCTTATCCCTACTGACAAATTCCATATGGCTCTGGTTCATCATGTGGATGGTATCCTTTTTTAAGGTTTCAAGCTGATCCCTTAAATGGTCTCTCTCTTCCGGGACAATGGAAAAACCAATAACCTCTTTTAATGTATCCTGGCTGGTTCTTATGGTCGGTCCTATAATCCCAGGTATGGATATTAAGGCATTATCTCTGTCAGCCCAATAATGGACTCCGTCCCTTATGGCCCCAAGAAAATACACGTCAAGGCTTCCCTGGGAAAAGGTATGTTTTTCATCCCTTTGCTCCTTCCAGTTGATGCCAAACCCTCCCGGAAGTATCAGCACAGAGCGGCCATTCCAATCCACTTCATCCGCTATGAGCTTCAGGGAATCTTCTTCTGCCCCTTCTCCTTCTTTGTCTTTGCCCCATAGATCCATTAACCGCCCCCTGGTTTGCAATGCCGATCGGGTCAGGTAAAATCTTGCATAATGGATCGGAAGATAGTTCCATACCCAGACACCAAGAACTATTAAAAGCAGTACCACCCCGCCGGTCCAGGCCAGCCGCCGTCTGATTCCCGGCGGCTTTTTTTCCTTTCCCATCTTACATGATCCCTGTTTGGCTGAGTTTTTCTTCAAAAAATTCATTCAGTTTTAACACCTTCTTCCGCAATACGATTCCAACCAACAGTGATATAGGAATATAGACCAGCACATTTCGTATATCTTTCCAATAATCATTCCCATAAGTACCTCCCACACACTCTCTCATTGCATTGATGAGATGAGTAAATGGAAGCAATGGGTTCACCATCTGGAAAAACCGGGGAGTTACCTGTATGGGAAACGTACCGCCGGAGCCTGCCACCTGAATGACCATAAAGACTACTACAATCGCTTTGCCCACGTCCCCAAAGGAAACCGTCATGGAATAAATGATATTGGTGAATATAATACTGGCTGCCACAGCTGCCAGCACAAATTTCCCCGGATAAAGGCACTGGATCTTTAACATATACAAATCTCCCAAAGCCACCACAAGTGCCTGGGCGATTCCAAACAGCATGAAGGTGAGATACCTTCCAAAATAGGTTTCATACAGCTTAAGCCCTACCGATCTGTTCTCTTCCACCTTAGTCTTTACCAAAGCCGCCAAAATGAGTCCTCCCACCCAGATGGCCAGAATGGTATAAAACGGAGCCATGGCGGAACCATAAGTTTCTACCGGGTAGATTTTGTTGGTAACCATATCCGTAGGCATTTTCATAAAATCACTGAGCTGATCCGGGTCATTCTTCATGATGTCCATGATCTTATTTAACTTCTCATTATCCGCCAGCTTGTTCACGCTGTCGATCATATCATCCACACGCTCCTGGCTCCTGTTCATCAGGCCGACGGCGCTGTCTAACGCTTCGATCAGGCTCTGGGATGAGTCTGTTACACTGTCAAGGGTGGTATCGATCTGCCCTATCATGTTTCCAATGCTGTCTAAAGCTCCCGCAGTAGTGCCCAGGGCATCATAGGTCTTATCCAGGCTGTCTTTTAAAGGAATCTCCACCTTGCCGGTATAAAAATTCAGAACGTCTGATATGGAGTTGGTGACCCCGTCAAGAGAGTCTCCGATATCCTTCTCCATGGTATCCGGCAGCCGTTTTGTCTGTTTTACGGTCTGCTGTGCAGCCTGCAGCTTCCTAACCAGTTCCTGCTGCTGCTTAACGGTATCTGTAAGCTTTTGCTGAAGAGTTGTTATATCTTTTAAGGGAATGGGCAGCTTCTGGTTAATTGTCCCTAAAACCTTGTTTACGCTATTGCACTGGTTGATGCTTCCTGTGACCAGATTTTCCGTGGCTTTTAATGCATCAATAGCTCCGTCAGCGGATGTGTCCGTCAGCTTGCCGATTACCTGAAAGGATTCATACACGGATTCCTCTACCTTGCTGATATTATCCAGGGTATCTCTAATACCTTCTGTCATTGTGTCAGAGAATCCTCTGGAGGAATCGATCAGGGTTTTTGCGCTTTCAGCCGTTTGTCCGCCGGAATCGATCATTTTGCTCACATCCGGGAGAGTTCCCTTCATACCGCCATTTAAGCTGTTGACGGAGCGGAGAGTGGACTGAAGCATGGTAATAGTATCCACCAGCTGATTCAAATCTGTTTTTACATCCGTAAGAGTACTGACGGCATCGTCTCTGTCCGTTTCCTTATCAGTTTCCCAGTTGTCTGAATATTTGTTTAAGGCCTTCCCAGCCACCTTTGAGGTAGAATTAATAAAGGTTTCATTAATTTGCTGCTGTACGCTCTCCACCCCTTTGCCGGTGATCTTTGTGGCAATGGCGTTTTTCTTTTCATTTACATAGTATTCAAGCACCGGGCGCTCAATGTTAGAGGTAAGGACGCTTGATATTTTCTGGCTGAAATCTTCAGGAACGATAACTGCCGCATAATATTTCCCGGACTCCACTCCATCGATTGCTTCTTCCTCGTTGACGAACTGCCATCCTATCTGTTCATTCTTTCTAAGTTCATCAAGAATCATTTCACCAATATTAATGGAAGAATCATCAATATCCGTGTCAAATATATCGTCAATAGAAGCCCCCTTATCCAGGTTGACAACCGCAACCTTAAGTCCCTTTGTATTCGCATAAGGGTCCCAGCTTGCAGCGATGTTAAACCATGCGTATAAGGCTGGAATAAGTGTAAGTCCCAGCGCAATAATGACTGCTACCGGATTAAGCGCAATGCGTTTTATATCACCGGCGAAAATTTTAAATATGTTTTTAACATGAACCATGTGTGCCTCCTTGGTATATCAGTTAAGAAATTTAGCATTTCCGTATTATAATATTTTCCTGCAACAAAAGCAATGCCTGTTTCCCATTATCTTAATAAAAGGTGTTAAGAAAAGTGTTAAAAAGCTGTTAAATAACCTGATGAGCAGAACTCAATCGGTCATTTAACAGCTTTTCACTTCAGGAAATAAAAAATACTTCGAAAGGGGTATTCCAGCCTAAATTCGTTTCTTAAGCTCTTCCACGATAAAAACACTTGCCGTAGAACCGATTCTGCTGACTCCAAGCTCTATCATCTGAAGAGCAGTATCCAGGGTCCTTACACCTCCTGCCGCCTTGATCTTAATTTCATCTCCTACCATGCGCTTCATCAGTGCCACATCTTCAAAGGTCGCCCCTCCAGTTCCAAAACCGGTGGAGGTCTTAATATAATCCGGATGTACGTTCAGTGCGATCCGGCACAATTCCTCTTTCTCCTGGTCTGTAAGATAGCAGTTTTCAAAAATCACCTTTGAAATCACCTTGTTTTTTCTGCAGATTTCCGTTATCTCTGCCATTTCCTTTTCTATAAAGCTGTAATTTTTCTCTTTTAGCTCAGTAATATTGATCACGTAATCGATCTCATCAGATCCGTTTAAAATGGCGGTCTTTGTTTCATTCAGCTTATCTTCTATAGTTGTCTGCCCTAACGGAAATCCCACCGCAGCACCCACATGGACAGGGCTGCCTTCTAAAAGCTTCCGGCAGCGGACTACCTGCGCCGGGTTGATGGCTACCATCTTAAAGCCATATTCCATGCTCTCCTTACAAAGCGTTACAAAATCCTCATGGGATGCCCAGGCTCTTAACTGAGTGTGGTCAAAATAAGCGGCCAGTTCTTTCTGGCTGATCTTAATATTCCCCATAATTAGTCTCCTTTAGAATCAATCATCATCATCCTGATTCTCATAATTTTCCGTCTTGCATGCAGCAGTATCTTTCATCTTCTTTAACAGAGGGTGCTGCTTCCAGCGGTTTAGTGCTGTCGTTGCCTGATATGCAAGGATCTGGAAAAACGGCAGGAAGCATAAGGGGGTTAAAAGCTCCGGCAGCTCCACCGGAAGGTTTAAAATTCCTTCTCCGGTGAATCCCGGCTGATTGGTTATTAAAAACGCCCTGTCAGTTACCTCCCTGCAGGCTTTAAAAATGGTCTGGCTCCGGCTGCTGCTGTTTCCTCCGTCAATGAGGAATACCGTATAGCCGGGAGTCATCTGAAGATTGGGTCCATGAAGGAATTCCTCAGACTCATAAGCTACAGAAGGGATCTTTACCGTCTCACCCAGCTTTAAAGCACCTTCCAGTGCCGTGCCGTAATTAGCGCCTAATCCGCACACATAAGCATTTGCCATGGAGGTAAATTCCTTATAATGATCTTCATAGAATTTCATGGTTTCCTTTTGCACCGTCTCATGAATCCG
Source organism: Lacrimispora sphenoides JCM 1415 (assembly GCF_900105615.1). NCBI lineage: Bacteria > Bacillati > Bacillota > Clostridia > Lachnospirales > Lachnospiraceae > Lacrimispora > Lacrimispora sphenoides. The sequence goes on from NZ_LT630003.1 coordinate 4,047,742, forward strand.
GGCCGCCTTCTCCATATCCCGGCATACCGATTCTGCATCTTCCTCCGTCATCAGTCCTTTTCTTACGGCAGCTTCAAGGGTAAACAGCATCAGAAACAAGGCAAACGAGGTCACACCCTTTGTCACATAACCTACGGTTTCCACTCCAACCCCATAATCGATCAGCACATCCGCATAATCTTTCATATCACTGGAGATACTTCCTGTAATTCCGATTGAGGTGCGCCCATGCTCACGGATCATCTTCAGCGCATCAATGGAATTGGTGCTGTAACCGCTCTGGGAAACAACAAAAACAAAATCACCGTCCGTAAAATCATGTTCACTGCTAAGAAAAGTGAAGGGAGATACGATCTTTACTTCAGACTTTAAATAATACCTCATAAACTGGCGGGCGCAGTACGAACCGTTATAGGAGGATCCGGAAGCCACGATCCAGACGGTTTTGTAATCTCCCTTTTCATATTCAGCGATCAGCGGAGCTGTCAGCTCCTTCCGGTTTTTAATATTATTAAGCATTACCTCAGGAGACTCTTCCACATACGTCATCATTGTTTCTTTTATTTTTTCATTCATTTTGTTACCGCTCCTTTTTTCATTTTGGTAAAATGAGTCAGAAAGTATTTTGTGCAATAATTATATCATATCCCTAATCATAGTCAATAATGTATCGAAAACATACAAATAATTGTAATTACATATTGACAAACTTTCCCCATGATACTATTATTTATTTATACATTATTTATACTTTTTTAATAAAAAAGAGTGAAAATATGAAAAATAGTACAAAATATCATAGGGATACAAAATTTCAAAAGGAGTGACAAACATATGCCCAACATTCTATTAACAAGGATCGATAACCGGCTGGTACATGGTCAGGTTGGATGCTCCTGGGTGGGAGCCATTGGATGTAATCTGATCGTGGTCGCAGACGATGAGGCTGCAGGTGATCCGGTCCAGCAATCACTGATGAAGATGACCGCTGATTCCACCGGCGTGGGTATCCGGTTCTTTACACTTCAAAAAACAATTGAAGTCATCCATAAAGCAGCGCCAAGCCAGAAGATATTTATAGTAGTAAGAAATCCGCAGTCTGCAAGAGCCCTGATTGAGGGAGGAGTTCCCATCGATAAGCTCTGCATCGGCAACATGCATGTAGCTCCGGGAAAGAAAGTATCCAATGAGCCTCATGTATATCTGGATGAACAGGATTTAGAAGACTTGAGAATGATTCGGGGAAAAGGCATTGATGTGTATATCCAGATCGCTCCCGGAGATAAGAAGCATGATTTTGAGGTGAAGTAAAAATCTAGACAGGTTTAGGAAGAATGAGATGAAATACCCTGCGGGCATACCTTTATGCCTGGAACCGAATAAGCAATAATGATGAAAACCGCAGGAAGAAACCTGCGGTTCAATAAAAGGAGGGTTTTTTATGCAAATTACTTTAATCCAGGGGATTTTGCTGGCTTTACTGGCCTTTATTTGTGCCTGTGACGCCTGCTGGGAAGCCTTTTTCTGGTTCCGTCCCATCGTTGTCGCCTTCTTCGCCGGAATAATCCTGGGTGATGTTCAGGTAGGCCTGGCTGCGGGCGCCGTTGCAGAGCTTTCGTATCTGGGACTGCTGACCGTAGGCGGTACCGTTCCGCCTGATCCTCTGATGGCAGGCATGATGACAACAGTCATCGCATTCACGACTGGCCAGAGCGCAGAAACAGCTCTGGGACTCTCATTGCCCTTCGCTTTGCTGGCACAGTGGGTCGGAATTGTCTGCAATACCACTTTTGCAGGTTTCTTACGTCCCCTGGATCACGCATGCGAGAACGCAGACACAAAGAAATTTACACAGATCGTTCTTCTTGGACTTGTAATTAAAGCGGGAATCTACGCTTTGATCACGTTCCTGTCTGCCTATGCATTACAGAACCAGATCGCCGGATTTGTAAACATGTTCCCGGAATGGTTGATCCATGGATTCGAAATATCCGGCGGCCTGCTTCCTGCAGTCGGTCTTACCCTGCTCTTGGTTGTCATGCTTAAGAAACAGAACGTGGCATATCTTTTTATTGGCTTCTTGATTATGACATTCTTAAAGCTGGACAATATCCTTCCGGTTGCTATCGCAGGAATCGCTGTTGCATTCATTGGTTATCTCAATGATGAAACGATCAAAAAGAATGCCATAACTGTAGAAGGAGGTGCTGACGATGACGGTATCTAGAAATAAATTGGACAAAAAAGATATCAATAAGATGAGCATGCTTTCTATATTAGAACAGTCCTGCTTCAGCTTTGAACGTATGCAGGCTCCCGGTTTCTGTCTCGGATTGCTTCCCGGATTAAAGAAGATTTACGGTGACCAGAAGGAAGAAATCTCAGATGCCATGAAAAATAACATGGACTTTATCAATACCGAACCCCACATGGCAACCTTTCTTCAGGGTCTTGTCCTTTCCCTGGAAGAAAATGGTCAGGACAGGGCTCTGATCAAGAGCATAAAAACCGGTCTGTTCGGCCCTCTGGCCGGACTGGGAGACGCAATATTCTGGTTCACCCTGCTTCCAATATCAGCAGCCATCTGCTGTTCCCTTGCAAGCGGCGGGTCTGTACTGGGTCCTATCCTTTATATCGCTATCTGGTTTTTAGGCGCCATATCAAGATTGTGGTTTGGCCGTATGGGATATAACATGGGTGTGGGAGCCGTTGATTTAATCAGTTCCAATGCCAGCGCCATTACAAAGGCCGCAGGCATCCTGGGCATGATGGTGGTTGGCGGGCTGATTCCAAGCTACGTATCCCTTCATTTTGCCGAAACGCTGGTAGCTCCCGGCGGCGTATCCATACAGGCAATCTTCGATTCCATTATGCCGAACATACTGCCTTTAGGGTTTGTATTTACCCTTTACTGGCTGTTTAAGAAAAAACATGTTAATACGCTGATGCTGATTATACTTATCATCCTTGTATCAATCGTATTGTCTTTCTTTAAAATCATGTAACCAACGGAAGGAATCAGATAGAATTCTGCCGGGGGCCGTACAGGAAGAGCTGGAAGAATTTACCGTCTCCTGTATGGCCCCTTCCGTTATGCGGTTAAAAACTACATGGTTAGAGTCGGCTTCTGATACCGTTTAAAGCACCAAGTGGACATCAATATGGATATCCGTTAAAATAACATTGCAGGTAAAATTCCTCAATGATATACTGTACTAATGGGATTTCTCTGCTATGGAGGTGTATGCATGAAGTTTGAATTTATACAAATTGATAAATATAGTCCGGTTCCATTGTATGAGCAGTTAAAGGGCTGCCTGATTACGGCAATCCGGAGTGGAAACCTGATTCCGGGACAAAAACTGCCCACTGAGGATGAACTATGCCGCAAATTCGGCATCTCCCGTCCTGTTGTCCGGCAAGCCTACGGAGATTTAAACAAGCTTGGAATGCTGGTGAGGAAGCGTGGCTCCGGTAGCTTTGTAAGATCAAATACAGACCGGGGAATCTATTTGATGCAGCTTGTCAGCTACCGCGAAGAACTGGCCATGATCGGCATGGTACCTGGAACCGATTTAAAAAAGAAGGAAATCATCTCTTACCATGTCCCGGTTTACGAAAAACTGCGTTTGGATCCCAAACAGCACTGCCTTCATCTGGAGCGCATGCGCTATGCGGACAAACGTCCTTTTACTTTTATTGAAAACTTTGTTCCCATGGATCTATTCCCGGGAATTGAAGCCTATGATTACGGAACAGACTCTCTTTACCGCATCATGAGAGATGTGTATGGCATCTATCCGGCCAAGGCGGTCAGATCCATACGGGCGGAAATCATCAACCCGGCACAGGCTCACCTGTTTCATATAGAGAAAGGCTCTCCGGTGCACATGCTGGAAAGCATCGCCTACGACCAATATGAACGTCCTATCGACTACAGCATTGAAACTTATCCGGGCAACACACACCGATTTGACTTTGTCGTATACAGGGATTAGAAATAAATCATGAAATGCCCGGAGCTCATACCTATATGCCCGTAAAACCAGGGCAGGAAAGAGGAAAATATGATTGGAATCATTATTTCAGGCCATGGAACATTTGCAACCGGAATCTCAAGCGCAGTGGAACTTCTCACTGGTCATCAGGATTTTATCGTACCGGTGGATTTTAGGGAGGAGCATAGCGAGGAACAGCTAAAGGAGAATCTAAAGGCAGCCTTCGACCGCTTTCAGGACTGCGAACAAGTTCTTGTTCTATGTGATATTCTGGGAGGCTCCCCTTTTAAAAATGCAGTGATGTTAAGCATTGGAGATGAACGGATAAAGGTCCTTTACGGAACGAACCTGGGCATGACCGTAGAACTGGCAATGCGCTGCATGATGGGCCAGATACCGGAAGCAGATACTCTGGCAGATGAAATTATTGAAATAGGAAAAACGCAGATCGGAAAATACAAATATGAGCCGGTAGAAGCGTCTGAAGACTTTGAGGAAGGAATTTGACCAATGATAAAAGCAGTTATATTTGACATGGATGGGGTTCTGATCGACAGTGAAATCATATATTTGGACCATATGTATGAAAAGCTGAAGCTTAAGTACCCCCAGATCAGCAGAGAGGCGCTGTTTGCCGTGGTGGGATCCACCACAAAAAGGACGATGGAGATTATAAGCGACGCGATCGGAGAGGATGTGAATTCCCACACGTTCCAAGAGCTATATGCAGGACTTTGGGCTGATTGCCGCCCGGATTATCCTTCTATTTTAAGAAAGGAAGTCCCGGAGATTTTAAAGGAGCTTCACCGCAGAGGTTATCAGGTGGCACTGGCATCTTCTACCAGCAGGGCAGGGATTGAAGATGTGCTCACATCCTGCGGACTGAAAGGTGACTTTGACTACATTGTAAGCGGCGAGGAATTTAAGGAAAGTAAGCCTAATCCGGAAATATATCTCCATACGGCAGATACCTTAAAGCGCGAGCCAAAGGAATGCCTGGTGGTGGAAGATTCAACCTATGGGATCATGGCAGGACATGGTGCAGGAATGACCGTTGCCTCCATCATTGATGACAGGTTTGGTTTTGACCGCAGTCTTGCGGATTATTCCATAAACGGGCTTTTTGAGGTATTGGACTTATTGGATGAGTTGAATAACAGATAAACCAAAAGCAGGCCCCCAGTTACGGGAGCCTGCTTTTAAAATATATTTAAGCTTGATTTTGGAACTGACTCATATACAGTTTTTCATAAAAACCTTTCCTTGCTATTAATTCATCATGGGTTCCCTGTTCAATAATTGATCCGTTATTCATAACAAGGATTAAATCCGCATTTCTAATCGTAGAAAGGCGGTGTGCAATAACAAAGCTTGTTCTGCCCTTCATGATATTTTTCATAGCTGTCTGAAGCATTAATTCAAGTCTTGTATCAACGGAACTTGTCGCCTCATCAAGGATTAAAATAGCCGGATCTGCCAGGAACGCTCTCGCTATTGTTAAAAGCTGTTTCTCACCGACTGATACGTTTGAGGATTCTTCATTTAATATCATATGGTAGCCATCTGGCTGTGTTTTGATAAAATGATTTACATTTGCTGTTTTTGCAGCATTTTCAATCTCCTGCTGCGTTGCATCCTCTTTTCCGTATTTTATATTATCGGCGATCGTTCCGTTAAATAGCCAGGTGTCCTGTAACACCATACCAAAGATAGAACGAAGATCATCCCGTTTCATATCCTTAATTTTCACACCGTCAACCTTAATTGCACCTTTATTTACGTCATAAAAACGCATTAAGAGGTTAATAAGCGTGGTTTTTCCGGCGCCAGTCGGGCCTACGATTGCTACCATCTGACCGCTCTTTACGTTAATATCCAGATGTTCAATGAGCATTCTATCTTTGTTATAACCAAAAGACACATCTTCAAAGGTAACATTTCCCTTTAAGTTCTCAATTTTTACCGGAGCAGAAGCCTCCGGGACCTCTTCTGTCTCAGTAAGGAACTCAAATACTCTTTCCGAAGCAGCAATCGCAGACTGAATGGAAGCAGACAATTGTGACACCTGCTCCAGCGGCTCATTTAACTGCCACATATATCGGATAAATGCCTGAAGCTGTCCAACCGTAATGGCGCCTGTTATTGCAAATGTCGCACCTAAGATACAAACAGCTACAATTGCAAGATACGTAATGAAGGAGATTAACGGCGACATCAATCCGGATATAAATTGTGCCATAAATCCATTTTCACAAAGATTGTTGTTAATCTTCTTAAACTGTTCTATGGAATCTTCCTGCTTTCCATAAAGTTTGATTTCGGTTAGCCCGGTATATCGTTCCTGAATGTAACCATTTAAGTCACCAAGTGCAGCCTGCTGTCTGCTAAACATAACGGAAGAACGCTTCATAATAAATTTCATGATCAGGGCACTTCCCGGTATCAGCAAGACAGCAACAGTACCCATCGTGGGATTAATATAAAACATTAGTACTATAGCTAAAATAATGGATAAGACAGCACTCAATATCCTTGATAAACTCTGCTGCAGCGCATTTGACATGGTATCGATATCATTTGAGATGATACTGAGAATATCACCGACGGAACGTTTATCAAAATAACTGATTGGCAGCTTTGCAATCTTTCTTTGGACATCGTTTCTTAAATCACGCATTGTATTTTGTATACCATTGGTCAAAAAATACTGTGAACCAAAGCTGCTAAGTACGTTTCCGATATAAATAGCAAGCAACAGCTTTAAGATTTTAATCACGTAGGGAAAACTGATGGCTGCCCCAGGAACTTTGTTCACGATATCTACAACATCATCTTTTAGTCTGGTTGTAATTAAACCTTCCACCATTGGTGCTGCTGATAAGAAACCGGAGTATGCGATCGTAAGAAGAATCGCCACGATAAAAAATTTCAAGTATGGTTTTATATATGGATATAATTTTCTCATCGCTCCAATTCCTCCTTTGTTAATTGTGAATCTGCAATTTCATAATATATATTGCACGACTTTAATAATTCTTTATGGGTCCCCATACCTACCACTTCACCCTCATTCAGAACGATTATTTTATCCGAATTCATGATGGTACTAATTCTTTGTGCCACAATGAATACAATGGATTCTTTTGTTTCTTCCTTAAGGGCAGCCCGCAAGGTAGCATCTGTTTTATAGTCAAGCGCAGAAAAGCTGTCATCAAAAATGTAGATTTCAGGCTTTCTAACCAATGCTCTCGCAATCGAGATCCTTTGTTTTTGGCCTCCTGATACATTTTTTGCACCTTCACTTATAAATTCCTGTAATTTGTCCGGCTTATTCTGAATAAACTCTTTCGCCTGCGCTATTTCAATTGCATGATCTATTTCTTCCGGCGTCGCATTGGGATTGCCGAATTTAAGATTGTCTTCTATGGTTCCTTTAAATAAAAAAGCTTTTTGAGGGATAAAACCAATTTTTTGACGGAGTGCCTTTAAGTCATAGTCACGTGTATCCACACCATCAATTTTGATAGAACCGCCTGTCACATCATAAAATCTTGGAATTAAATTAATCAATGTGCTCTTTCCGCTGCCCGTACTGCCGATAAATGCTACGGTCTCCCCTTTGTTCGCAGTAAAAGATACATCCTTTATGACCGGAAGCTCACCATCCGGATACTGGAACGTAACATGGTCAAATTCAACCACACCTTTATTATCCGCTGTAATGCCCTCAGAAGGATTATTTACTAATGGTTCCTCATCTAATAATTCCTGAATGCGGTTTGCAGATACCTGCGCCCTTGGATACATGACAAATACCATGGAAAATAGCATGATAGAGAACATTGCATGAAACTGATACTCTAAGAAAGCAACTAACTGTCCAACCTGTAAAGTTCCTTTATCAATCATTAAACTGGATATCCAAAATACGGCCATCATTGCAAGGTGTAATAAGAAGAAAAAGGCCGGCTGCGTAAATGACATGATTTTAAATAATTTCTTCGAAGTAGTGGCATAATCGTTATTGGTCTCTGCGAAACGTTCTGATTCATATTCACTTTTTCGAAAAGCTCTGATTACACGTACCCCAGTTAAGTTTTCTCTTGAAATCCGATTCAGCCGGTCCATCCCTTTTTGCTGTTTCTCAGAAAGCGGATTGGTTAATTTCGCAATGATAATGACTCCCGCCACTATAAATGGAAAGCTTCCTCCGATAACCATAGAGAGATTAATACTGGTCTTGATCGTCATAAAAACACTGATAATAATCATGACTGGTGCCAAAAGTGCAGTTCGAAACAACAAATTGGAAAACAACATTAACTGAAATGCATCATTCGTTGTTCGTGTAATCATGGATGACACACCAAATTTATTATATTCTGTGTGGGAAAATTTCTGCGATTGTGCAAAAACATCATTTCTGATATCCCGAATCATATAGGTTGAAATTCTTGATGAAGCGAAAGTTAATAAAATGGTTCCTGCACCTCCAAGAATGCAGACAATCAGCATGATTCCTCCCATTTTCTTAATATAAGCTATATCACCATTGCCTATTCCGTTATCAATCATCCACGCCATAACCGTGGGAATTCCCAGCTGTACTGCAACGAAACTAAAGATTCCTATGATGTTTAACAGAATTAGCTTCGGATATCTTTTCAGATATTTTAACATTAATTTCATAACATGACTCCTTTCGCTTTACTGTATAAATACATATATAAATTCAGCCGCAATCCTTGACAGAAAAAGGCTGTTTGACTATTATAAACTATAAGGTTGTCTTATAGTCAAGAAAAAAAAACTCTAAAATATTTCTTATCATTATTGTTTGATATTTCCTGTTTTTTTAATACCTGCTTTGTTAATATAAAACATATATGTTATGAAAAAGTTTGTGTCAATGCTGCGGCTGCAAACATGAAATTCGTAATATGCAGCATAGAACTGAGGTAATTTTATGTCTAAAGATAAAAATGAATACTTAACAACAGGAGAGTTTGCAAAAATCTGCGGAATTCCAAAGCATATTTTATTTCATTACGATCAGATAAAGCTTTTTCAGCCTGAGATCATAAAAGAAAATGGTTACCGTTATTACTCTTTCCGCCAATTCGATACGTTTTCTATTATCTCCGCATTAAAAAGACTGGGAATGCCATTAAAAGAAATTAAAAAGTATATGGATGAAAGAAATCCTGTAAAGCTTGTTGATTTACTGGAACAAAAATCAAATGAAGTGTCTAAGGAAATTAAAAAGTTAAAAAACACGAAACGTGAAATCGACTCCCTTAAGGAATTAACAGAAAAGGCCCTATCCGTGGAATATAATACCATAGGAACGGCTTATCATAAAAGCATGAAAGCGCTATGCAGTACCTTAATGGATAATGACAATGACAACTCTTATCCGAACTTTTTAACAGAGCTGATCGCATTCCGTAATAACAGCAATGCAAGTATGATAGATTTTCTGGGAGCATCGCTTACCATTGATAATATCCGTGATAAAAGATTCGACAGCTTCTCCTATTTGTATACAAAAACGAATAATGCTGATAAAAAAAACAACACTCTGGTGCGAAAAGAGGGTTGGTATCTCCAGGTTTATTATAAGGGAAGTTATCCAAGGATCAGTGAAATGTATACAGAGATTATGCAGTACGCAAAGGAACATCAGATAAACCTCGGAAAAAATGCTTATGAGGAGTATCTTATATTTGAGATAGGCACTAAAAACAGAGACGACTATGTTACGTTAATATTGGTAGAAATTGAGGATGACTTGCAGCCAAAATAAAAGGCCCGGATAATTATCAGAGCCTTTTAGGCAGTAAAGCTTATAAATTTTGAATTAACAGCATCTGCAGTTATTATCTGTGGCTATTGCGGAAAGTCTTGCGCTGAAGGTAGGATATTTCTGCAAATAATTTTACACACGGTTTGCAGAAAGGTTTGGAGAATATAATATGCCAAGAGACACAATATATAAATGACCATAGACTTGACATATCTTTTTTCGTGTGCTATATTACTGTGAAAGCAAAATTGAATAAAGCTAAAGTTTTCTAGGGTTCCGTAATAAAAATATTAGTCTGGTCCAAGGGAAAACGCATGACGGTATATTAAGTCATGTAACACGGTGGGATAAAAGCCTGGGAGTATATATACTCCCAGGCTTTATTATTTTGCTCTGAAAAAGGAGGGATAATGAATGTGAATAATGTAAACCAGTTAAATAAATCAGTACCTATGGTGTTAATTGATATCTTCTATTCCATATCAGATTAATCCGTTATATGTTTTCATCATAGGGATATCAGTTTTTATGATTTCCTTGAAAGAGAGGGTTTTATGCATAATCTGCATACTTTCCAGCGGGATTAACTGTTCTCTTATGATTAATTTTGGACTACTTGAAAGGAGTTTCTTTTATGCGTATTTTATCAAATTTTATAAAAAGGAATAAAGCACTTACTCTTTTTACGCTGCTGTTCCTGCTGTTACAGACATTGTGTATTCTTTTAATTCCATATTTCACGGAGGAAATCGTTGATATCGGTATTGCACAGAACGATATCAACGTTGTTTTATCCATTGCAATAAAGATGTTAATCGCAGCCGGAGTTGGCGTTCTTTTCTCAACATCGTGTACATACTTTTCCGCTCGACTGTCTTCTCTTTTGGGTAAAACTATCCGGGAGGATTTGTTTTCACATATTCAAGCGCTTTCTCTGGAGGACCAAAAGAAATATGGGCCAGCTTCTTTGGCTACGCGAAGCAGCGGTGACGTTGCCAATATTCAGCAGGTCTTGGTTATGATTATTCAGATGATTCTTCCTGGGCCGTTTATTGGAATCATCGCAGTGATTATGACTGCCCGTGTTTCGATAGAACTGGCTGTAACCGTAGCTTTGACTATTATCCTCTTTTTCGGCGCTGTCGTTTACATCTTCTATAAATGTATGGGTAATATGAAAGCAATACAAGTGCGAATAGATGCAATGGTAGCGAAATTGCGCGAAGTCTTTGTCGGTGTAAAAATTATCCGTGCTTTTGACAACGCTGTCTACGAACAGAACCGGACGGATGACACCTTTGAAGCACACGCCGATAATATGATCCAGATCAATCGTCGTTTCGCTTTTATCAGCCCTATTGCTTTTCTGGCCTTAGGTCTTGTGCTGTCCGCTGTATTGTGGCTAGGTATTTTTGATGTGGCAGATGGAACCGTGCAAATCGGAACCATCACAGCGGTGATCGAATATGTAACCCTAGCGCTTCTGCAGCTATTGGCAGGTGCACTGGTTACGGTTATGATTCCCCGCTCCGTAGCATCGCTGGCCCGAATTGAAGCTGTGCTAAATCATGATCCGGCTATTTCGGATGCGCAGGCTGTGGAGGACAGCAAATACAATGCCGGTGCCCATGAGGTTGTTCGGTTTGATCACGTTTGCTTTCAATATCCCGGTGCGGAAAACGCTGTTTTAAACGATATCAACTTTAGTTGTAAACGCGGACAAACCTTGGCAATTATCGGGGCCACCGCTTCCGGTAAAAGCACGATTGCTAAAATCCTGATGCGTTTTGATGATATTCAGGCGGGTTCCATCCGTTTGGGTGATGTAGATATCCGAAATCTTTCGCAAAACTTTCTGCGAAGCCGTATGAGCTATGTGCCGCAAACCGCATTCCTCTTTAGCGGTACGATACGGGACAATTTAAAGTATGCCGATGCTGCGATTAGTGATGAGCAGATGTACAGGGCAGCTAAAATTGCGCAGGCCGATGAGTTTATAAGTCAGTTGCAGGACGGCTACGAGTCCTTTGTCGCGCGAGGGGGAGGCAACTTCTCCGGCGGACAAAAACAAAGGCTCTGCATCGCCCGTGCTTTGGCAAAACCGGCAGATGTGTATATGTTTGATGACAGTTTTTCTGCACTGGACAATCAAACAGATGCTAATCTTAGAAAAGCGATTAAGCAGAATTTGCAGGATGCGGCAATTATAATCGTAGCACAAAAGTTGAGCAGTATTGTGGATGCTGACGAGATTATCGTTTTGGATAAGGGCGAGATCGTGGGGAAAGGCACTCACAAAGAGCTGTTGGCCCAAAATGCTGTTTATCAGGAATTTGCACGATCGCAGCAGCTCAAAGGGAGGGATGAATAAATGTCTAACAACAAAATGAACCATAAAAATGCAAAACAGCCATTACGGTTGTTCTGGGATTTGCTAATGTTGCAAAAAGGGAAAGTCTTTCTTACCATTTTTGCTTGTATCTTTGGCAGTATGCTGTATACAGCTATACCATGGTTTATGGGTATTGCCATTGATAATATGGTGGCAATCTTAAAAGAGTTTGCTCTGCCTAATATTAATAAAGACATGGTGATCGCTGCCATAGGCACACCGGTCTTAATCATCATTGCTGCATCTGCACTCTCCTTTCTCTTTTCCTATATCGCAGAAAGGTTCATGGCAGATGTTAGCGAAGAAACATCTCTATATCTTCGCAAGGAGATAAGTAAGAAGCTTACCAATCTTCCCTTGAGATTCTATGATAGAACAAAAATCGGTTCGCTCCTTAGTATTTGCAGTACGGATATTGACAAAATCTCCGAAATCCTGGTCATAGGGTTTAACCAGTTTATGTTGGCCTTTTTTGACTTGATTTTCGGTATTGCTATTATGCTCTGGATCAGCCCCAAGCTAACGGGTATTGTTTTAGTAGTGGTTGCCTTCAGTATGTTTACTACCTTATTCATCTCAAGGAAAAGTCAGGCTGCCTTCAGGAAAAACCTTGCTACACTAGGTAACTTTAATGCGACTGTGGAAGAACTGTACAGCGGCAGCCTTCTTATCAAAGCCTTTAATACACAGGATGCCTCCATTGAAAAAATGAAAGAGGTCAACGAAAAGCAATACCATGCGCATTTGAAAGCGCAATTTATGAACTATGTCATTTATCCAGCGGTGCGTTTTATCAACCAATTGGCATTCATTCTAAGTGCTATTCTAGGAGCGATATTGGTTATCCGAGGAATGATTACCCTTGGGGTTGTTCAAGCGTACTTGCAGTATGTAAGCCAGGTGTCTGAGCCTATGACGCAATTTGCGTTTGTAACGAATTCCTTCCAAGCAGCGTTAGCATCCATAAGCAGGGTTTATGAAATTCTGGATGCCGAGGAAGAAATTCCGGACAGTGCAAATTCTATTGAGATTAAAAAGCCTAAGGGCGAGATAGCGTTTCAGGGAGTCAGCTTTGGTTATGAGCCGAACAACCTATTGATGAAAAAGGTGAATTTTATTGCCAAAGCAAACCAGACAATCGCCATTGTCGGCCCTACAGGTGCGGGTAAAACCACTTTAGTCAATCTCCTAATGCGGTTTTATGAGATTGATAACGGTAAAATTCTCTTTGATGGAAAAGATACATCGCAGATGACCCGCCAGCACCTAAGAAGTCTGTTTGGCATGGTCTTACAGGATACATGGCTGTTTAAAGGAACCGTTGCTGATAATATTGCATATGGAAGAAAGGATGCAACGCGGGAGGAAATCGTTGCGGCTGCAAAGCTTGCTCAATGTGACAGCTTTATCCGAACGCTTCCGGACGGCTATGATACGGTCATCTCCAGTGAGCAGAGTGTTTTGTCCCAAGGGCAGCAGCAATTGCTTACGATTGCCCGTACTGCACTGGCGAATCCCCATGTCCTGATTTTAGACGAGGCTACTTCCAGTATCGATACGATTACGGAGATACGCATTCAAACTGCATTGGCAAAATTGATGCAAAACAGAACCAGCTTTATGATTGCTCACCGGTTATCCACTATCCGCAATGCCAATCTGATTTTGGTGATGAAGGACGGTGATATCATTGAAACTGGTTCTCACGATGAATTGATTGCCCGAGACTCCTTTTATGCTAGACTTTATAACAGCTAAAGTGAAAGTTAAAAGTGCTTTTTACGAATACTGAGTTTTCCGATTAAAAATATTAGCACATTTATAACGACCTGGCTTATTGTGGCAATAAATAATAAGAGTCTGGAATTTGAAAATTATTTCTCAGGCTCTTATTATTTATCCGTAAAAAATGCTTGTCCAAGATACTTTCCTCTTATTAATATACTTTTTTTAAAAAATAAAGTGACTTAAATCATAATATTTCCTGGACTCTCCCCACTTGTCCATTCGTTAACATCACTTTGATACCATGAGGGTGAAAGCTGCTGTTTGTTAGTATTTTTCCAACAATTCCCTCTGTTAGTTTTCCGGTTCTTTGGTCAGATTTCAATACAATTTTTACTGTTGCACCTATTTTAATATCAATTTTATTTTGTCCGTTCATTTTTATCCTCGCTTTAGCATCGGGCGGGTTCTTCCTTTTCCAACTATGAATTCATTGTCATGTTCCCTCATATTGCGTATATCATCAATAGTTGTCTTACCCCAATTATTATAAATATCATTTCTTATGGCATCAAAATCATTAAATTTATTAAAGAAATCGATTGACTTTGCTAATGCTATAATATTATCACACTAATTAGTAAATATCCATACTATTACAAGAACTCATTGGGGGCATTAATATCAATGAAATACGTAACAGGTCAGCCATGATGACGGAGCGCACCAATCTGAAAAACTACTGCTTCAACCGAAAAACCCGTGTTGAAAATTAATATAGAAAAGGCTTTAGCGGTTTAATTACAAATCAAAAAATAGCGGAAACCCTGATAAAACCTAGGTTTCCGCTACCAATAAAAAGAGCGCGAGACGGGACTCGAACCCGCGACCCCGACCTTGGCAAGGTCGTACTCCACCAACTGAGCCACTCGCGCATATAAATTATAAATTATATTCATTTGCTACAACACTGGAATTATATCATACGTTTTTAATAAATGCAAGAGGTTAATATCATTTTTTTGTTGTTTTGTACTATATATTTCCATAAATCCCTTCTAATTTCAACTCTTTTGGACATACACTTCTCAGTCCGGACATAGCCGATGAATTTGTTCTTCCCCTTCTATTTCTTTATACCCAGGGATATATCAAAGGTCGACTTCTACCATTTTTTGTTATATACTATTACTCATAATCCACAACATAAATCGTTCACGCCTGTTTCGGAGGGATCATGGATTTTAAGTCTTGTATTGATAAAGAGCATAGTATTTTAATGGAAGGCGCTCTGGGTGAGCGGCTTAAGAGAGAATACCATTTGCAGTTCAATGACCAAGTGGCTATGGCAGATCTTATATACGATGCCAAAGGACAATCTGCTCTCGCCAGTCTATGGCAGGAATACATCCATATAGCAGGATGCCATGGCCTGCCTTTTTTGGCTACTACGCCTACCCGCCGTGCAAACAAAGAACGGGTGGCCTTAGCTGGCTATTCCTCCTCCATTATCACCGATAATGTGAAATTCCTCCGCAGTATGCAGCAAAAAAGCGGCATAGAGATGTATGTCGGCGGGTTGATGGGCGCTAAAGGGGATGCATAAATTGACGGAACGGCAAATGCTGATGCCATCGCCTATATTGACGGTCTGGTCCAGCCGAAACCGGTCTGCTATATGTCCAATTGCGTCCACCCGGGAATTGTATATCAGGCGCTGTTACAGCCCTTTAACCAGAATGCCCTTGTGCACCGTTTTCGGGGAATTCAGGCTAATACTTCGCCATTGTCCTACGCAGAACTGGATGGCTCTTTGGATTTAAAATGTTCAGACCCAGAACCATTTGCGGAAGAAATGATGAAGCTGCGCCGCATAAGCAGCATGAATATATATGGAGGCTGCTGCGGTACAGATGGCAGACATATGGAGCAGGTAGCCCGCAGATTACGGGCATAATCGCCGGTTCGCTCCCGGCACCTGCAGCATCAAATTGAGTAGCTTTTTTCAGCAAAGAATGATAAAATATAGAAAGATATTGCATACAAGTTTCAATTCCTGTCCTGTCCATACCTGGTATCATATAAAACCATGTACCAGAAAAGCCTTATGTTAATCTTTGATGGCAAACAGGACAGCCACCAACGCCCCAGGCGTTATTTATTTGATTTGTGCCGCCAGTCAAGGCGGCAGAACGGAGTTTTACATGTCACTCATACCGTTTCAAAAATTGCCGCCCCGGAGACATACGGAAGATGCACGCCAATATGCATACCGGATTATCCGGCATTTCATTTTGAACCTTCATCTGCCCCCGGGCCGTAAGATGAACGAGGTAGAACTTGCAGATGCTCTGAGCATAAGCCGGACGCCGGTCCATGATACGCTCTACAAGCTTTCCCGTAAAAATCTGGTGGACGTCATCCCACAAAAGGGAGCCTTTGTATCCAGAATTGACATTAACCGGATTGAGCAAACCTTATGGATTAACAAGCAGCTTGGGACAGCCATGCTTCAAAACATCTTCATCCGAAAAGTGAAACGGCCTCAGTTTGATATTCTTTATCATAACCTGATGCAGCAGGAGGACTATCTGGCCCAAAAGGACTTATCCCAGTCCGTCCGGCTGATCACCGAATATTATCATCTGCTTTATGATCTGGCGGGCAAGATGGACTTCATCTGGGAACCCGTCCAGAAAGCCGGAATGGACTTGCAAAGACTTCTTTACTTATCTGCCTCCGACGCTTCCGTAATGGAAGACTTTCTCAGGGATTTAACTGCACTTACTGATGCGCTTGCAGAACGGGATACAGACCGGGCATGCACCATTTACCATCATCATCTGGCCCGGATCCTTTTGTTAATATCCCCTTTGAAGGAACGCTATCCGGACTATTTTATTGAAAGTAATAAAGAACAGACAGATACCAGTTTACAGGAACAGAAAGGGCTTCTTTATGAAAAATGAGATCTATCAAAATATGTTCACACTGGCTGGAAAGAAGGCCCTGATCCCGGGAGGAACCGGAGGTCTGGGAAGCGCCATTGCCAGAGCCTTCCTGCAAAACGGAGCTGATGTGGCTGTATGCGGCGGGCATCCGGAAAAGGCTGCCCATCTTGAGGAAGAGGCAAAACAGGCCAGCCGCAGTTTTTTTTCCCTGCGCTGCGACATTCGTGACCGGGATGATGTATCAGATATGCTTGATCAGGTGGACAAGGCATTTGGCCGAATCGATATCCTGGTTAACAGCGCCGGGATGAACCGGCTGCTTCCGGCGGAGGATTACGACGAAGATACCTTTGATCAGGTAATGGACTTAAATGTAAAAGGCATTCACACAGTAACCCGTGCGGTAGGAAAGCGTTTCATGATTCCCAACCGGTATGGGCGTATCGTCAATCTCTCTTCCGTAAAGGGCTTTATCGGCGCAAAACAGGATTATATCGCTTATTGCACCAGCAAAGGCGCAGCCAATATGTACACAAAGCAATTAGCCTGTGAATGGGGAAAATACGGCATTACCTGCAATGCCATCGCACCCACCTTTGTGCGGACGCCTATTAACTCATTCCAGCTGGATGATCCTGCATTTTTAGAAAAGCTGACGGACCGCATCCCTCTTGGGCGCATCGGCCGTGAAGAGGATATTGCTGCCGCCGCACTGTATTTATGCAGCGATGCCGCCTCCTTTGTGACCGGCCAGATCCTTGGTGTGGACGGAGGCTTAACGGCCATGCAGTAACAGGCGCCTGTAGATGAAAGAATCCATTAATCCATAAAACAGGAGGAACTACCCATGATTTTCGGAAACATATATAAACCCATGCTGGAGGAACAGTTTGCCGTGCTTCCGGCTCCCCTGCGCAATGCCATCCGCTTTTTAAAGGACAACGATATGGCAGCTCATGAACCAGGGGTATTTAATATAGAACTGGACGGCCTGCCCATTATTCTGCAGGTCCTTGATTTAGAAACAAAAGGCCGGGAGGACCTTCGTCCGGAAATTCATAGAAAAAATATTGACGTACAGTTTCTTGCCAAGGGCGGTCCGGAAGAGGCCGGTTTTTACAGCAAGGAAGAAACAGGGCAGGTGGACGAGGATCTTCTTGACACTCCCAGGGACATTCTTTTCTTTTGCAATGATCCTGAAGCTCCGGAGGGACGCATCCGCCTGGTTCCAGGCTCCTATGCCATTTATTTCCCTTGGGATGTCCATATCCCCGCTATCCAGGCCGGAGACAGCCCTGCGGCGATCCGTAAGATCGTTATAAAAGTACCTCTTGAAAGCTGCCTGCCCGGTGACGTCCGGCAGGGGGAATGATCATGAGCCTGAACAAATATCTGAATGAACTTTCCATGAAGGATCCTGACCTGCGCCGTATGGCTCTTGAAAGGGTTCTGGAGCAGGAACACCTGCCTTTTGAGCGCCAGGAAGAAGCGCCCTCCCCCAATGCTCCCAGAGGAATCATCAATTATCTGATTTCTCCGGAAGACAGCAGGCCCAGCCTCTTGTTCTGCGCCCATTACGATGCGGTTTACGGAAGCTTTGGAGCCAATGACAACGCTGCTGCCCTTTGCATCCTGATCGCTCTTGCCAAAGCCCTGCGCGCCGAAAACTTTCCTGTACGTTTCGCATTTTTTGACGGAGAAGAAACAGGCAATACGGGAAGCCGTCATTATGTCAGCCAAATGGACCGCCAGGCCATTACCGGTGTGATTAATCTGGATGTATGCGGTTACGGCGATACCATTGCAGTCTATGACCGGGGGAATGCAAAAAAAGAGTCTGTACGCACTTTCTGCAGCAAGGAAATCCTGGCGGCCCACAACGGCCTCCTGGTGAAATTTTTACCAAAGAGCGACGAAGCCTCTTTCACCGGCCTTCGAATTCCTGCAATCAGCATAGCCTCAATTCCCCGTTGGGATATCCAATATCTAAATGCCCTATCCAATCTGGGCAGTGGATTTTTAGGCCATCCCCCGGAGTTTGATATGATCCTCAGTCAGATGGATGTCTCAAGCACCATGCACGGCGGCTACCGGGACTCTCCTGAATGGGTTGAGCCGGAAGCCATGACGCGTATATATGATTATCTTATGGATGCGCTGCACGCGCCGGCAGATAAGAAAAAGCGGTTCCTTCTGTTTTAAAAGCAGAAGGAACCGCTTACTTTATTTCAAGATAAATAATTAAAAATCAAAGGTCAGAACGATCTTACGAATGGACGGATCATGGCTGTCCACAAGGTCAAACGCCTCCTGGGCACGAATCAGGGGGAAGGTATGAGAAACAGAACCGCTAAGATCCAGTTTTCCCTCATTGATCAGTTCAATGGCCTTTCCAAACATCTTATTCTGCAGACGGGAACCTCTTACATCAAGCTCCTTAGAGGTAACGGCAAACTGAGTGATCTCCGTAGGGGACGTAGAAAATCCCATGGTCATGACCCGGCCGGCATTTCCGGTAGCCTGGAGAAGCTGGGTCAGGGAATCCTTGCTGCAAACGGCATCTATGGAAACCGTGGCTCCTCTCATGTGAGTATACTCCTTAACCTTTTCCTGAAGGTCCTCCTTCAAGGTATTGATCGTATAAGCAGCCCCGTTCTTTTTAGCTGTTTCCAGCTTATCATCCTGGATGTCCGCAACAATGATATGGTCACAGATCAAACGGGCGGTCTTTAATATGGAGCTTCCAAGAGCGCCGGAACCGTAAATTAAAAGCATGTCATCCTTGTCTAACTCTGCACGGGTGCAGGATTGGATGCCAATGGTAGCAGGCTCGATCATAACAGCGTCTTCATCAGAAAGGGAATCCGGAAGTACATAACAATCTGATTCCGGTACGGCTATGTATTCACGGTAGCCTCCGTCAATGTGAACGCCGCGTACAGCCAGATGGTCGCATACATTCCCTCTTCCGATCCGGCAGGGATAACAATGGCCGCAGCTTGTCACCTGGTTGATGATCACACGGTCACCCACCTTTAAGTTCTTGATTGAGGGTCCGGTTTCCGCCACTTTTCCCACCATCTCATGTCCAATGACCCTGGGATAAGTAGCCGCAGCATTGGTTCCATGATAAATACCTACATCAGAGCCGCAAATTCCCGCAGCGGTCATTTTAATCAGCACGTTATTTTTTTCGTCCATTACCGGCATTTCTACATCGATGACTTTTAACTCATATGGTTTTACAATCTGTACCGCTTTCATAAGTCTTTAAATCTCCTTTATAATTTTAAGCCTGATCCTGTAGCTTGTATCCAAAAAACACTAACGGATTTCCAGATACTGCTTAAGCACCTGATCCATCTCAGCTTTCTTCTCTTGAGTCAAAGGCAGCATGGGCTTTCTCACTTCTCCGGCCGGAATTCCCTGGCTGGAAACGATATACTTTAAGCTCGCGCACAATCCGTTCTTTAAAAGTACATCCAGGATGTTGTTGCATTTGGTCTGGAGGATTCTGGCTTCCTCCTCCTTTCCTTCCAGATACTGCTCCATCACACGCTGAAACTGGGGCAGCATAAAATTGAAGCTGCTTCCGATAAAGCCGTCACAGCCAAAGGCAAGGAAAGCCACCATACAGCTTTCAAAGCCTCCGAAGCACTTAATATCCGGATTTATATTCCTCATCCGCTCCATCTGAAGCAGATTAAGATTGGTATGCTTTACAGATCCTATTGCACCGGATTTTAAGAGCGCCTGAATATCCGGATGGGAAACTTCCAGCTCTCTGTGGGTGCTGGATGGGATGTTATAATAGAGAACCGGCTGGCCGATTGCCTCAGCAATATCGTAGTAATATCCTGCGATCTCCTTCTCCGAGAATCCAAAGTAAAGCGGAGGAGTCGCTGCAATATTCCGAATGCCCATATCCTTTGCCTTTTTTGCATAGAATACAGCCTCCTCCGTACTGATGGATCCTACATGAGCGAATATATCCGCACGGTCTGCATATTCTGAAGCAAGTTCAAAGGAACGGACCCTCTCCTCTCTGGTCAGCAGAAAACACTCTCCCGAGCTTCCTCCGATAAAGAATCCATCCGCTCCCTCTGAAATGTTTCTCTCCCACAGCTGCCTTGCAGCGGATTCATTGATTTCTCCATTCTCTTGAAACGGAGTGATGGAAGCAACGTATAATTTCTTCATGGTTTGTAATCCCCCTTATCATTTGACTTTTCCCCTGTACATGTATAAGACCCCCTTCTCTGGGTCCGGCTGCCTTCACAAGAACAAAAGATAAAGAGGCTGGTATCCGGCAGCGCATACACCCTGCGGCGGAAAACCAGCCTCTTTCTATATCCTGTTACCGGCTTTTGTCTTCCATAGCGTGTACCATTTCCACCAGGAACTCATGGATCGGTACCGGAATGCCGCATTTCTTTGCAGCCCTTATTACGGAGCCGCTGATCGTATCTACTTCTGTTTTCCGTCCATTTTGAAGATCTGCACGGATGGAAGTGCAGCCGTTAGGAGACATCTCCGATGTCTTCTTCACCTTTTCTATGATCTCATCGTCATCCGCATGGAGGCCCAGACCGCGGGCCACGGAAGCCGCCTCTTTAATCAGGCGGACCGTCATATTCCAGGCATGTTCATTGGATGCGATATACCCAATATCCACCTGAAGGATGCCTGTGACCGCACTTAATGATACATTAGTGAAAAGCTTGTTCCAGATAAGCTGCTGGATATTGGAATGGACATTTACCCGAAAGCCGCAGCTTTCGAAAGCTTCTTTCAGCCTTGGAAGGAACTGCTCTTTATCTTCTGCCAGCATGCCTACGTTGGTATTGCCTGTACCGCCTCGTTTCACATAGCCAAGGCCCAAAACTGCGCCGTTGTCTTCTGTGGTACCGATGACCATATGATCCCTGGAAACAAACTCCTCCAGGATATCCTCGTGGCCGGAACCATTCTGCAGGGTCATCACGTAGGTCCCAGGACCGATCAGGCTTCTGTTTGTATCCAGTGCTGCTCTGGAATATAAGGATTTAACGAACAGAATGACAAGGTCCACAGGCTCCATACCCTCTGTGGAAGTAACAGCATTGGGACGGTAAACATGCTCCTCGTTATCTTCCAGAAGCATGATCCCTTCCTTTTGAATGTGCTCCACAACTGCAGGCGCCGTATCTACCATATATACTTCATTGTTCAGGGACAAATGGGAACCATAGATGGAACCCATGGCCCCTGCCCCTATAACAGCAATCTTCATTAATTTCACCCTCTATTATTTCGAAAATTCCGCAATTCCTTCGATGGCATATGCACGGATCGGGCAGGAATCCAGACCTTTGATCGGCATTGGAGCGTAGGACATGAAGAATGTGTCAGTGGTCAGCTCTTCTAAATTCTTTAATACCTCTAAGAATACCACATCAACCTCCATCAGAACGTCATGGAATGCGCACACATCTTCATTGTTGCTCTCAATGGAAACGCCGTCGCCAAAGCCAACGCATTTTACTTTCTTCTCCTTTAACCACTCTGCAGTCTCACGGCAGATGAAAAGGCGCTCATCCTCTTTCGTGTTAGAAGCAGGAGTGAATGGAGGAAGCTTACGCGGGGAATCCAGGATAACAATATCACCTTCTTTGATGCGGCCGCCGCAGGCTTTTTCTAAATCTTCTCCCTTAATCTTGCCATTAGGCTCCATATGATCGATGTTTACAAGGATCGCACGGCCCATGAAGGTGCTGATCGGCAGACCCTGTACGTCTGTCCAGTTATCATTGTGGTGATATGGACATTCCACATGAGTGCCTAAGTGGCTGGTTAAGTCCATAATGGTGTGGAAATCCGGGATTGGACCACCTGTGTTAAAACGGAATAAATGACACCTTCTTGTCTCAGTTTCCGGATCCAGCTGCTTTGTTAAATCAATGACTCTTAACCCATTTCCCAGTTCATATGCGCTCATTGTTTGTACCTCCTGTGTTAAAAAATAGTTTTTTCTTTCTCTATTTATTATACCAGTATACCGGTATACCGGTCAATCTTTTTTTATTGACTTCATGGTTCTTTTCAGGTATGATAATTTCCGTAACACTTATAGCCAGACAAGGTTGTCTGGTATTTCCAAAAACGACAGGAGTCTTTCATGAACGATACCGGTTCCCTGCAATATCAGGCTTATCATACAATTAAAGAACAGATTCTTTCCAAATCCCTGGACTCAGAGGTTTTGTACTCGGAAACCAGACTGGCAAAGGAACTGGGGATCTCCCGGACCCCTCTGCGTGAGGCACTTCAGTATCTCTCTCAGGAAGGTTATATCACCATCATACCCAGCCGAGGATTCATGATCCGGCGTCTGGACAAGGAGACCATGCGGGAATCCATCCAGGTCCGCTGTGCCATTGAAGGCTTTTGTGTCCATCTGGCCGCAGGCTGCGAGGATAAGAAACGGCTTCACAAGCTTTTAAAGGATATGGAAGAATCCCTTGCCAGGCAGAAAACCGCTCTCTCCGCAAAGAACTTCCCGGAGTCCTTTACCGAAGAGGACCATCAGTTTCATATGCTTTTAGTCCATTTCGCTGAGAACGGCGAATTTGATCATCTGTTCCAGCGTCTTCTTTATACCATTCATCTGACCACTGCCAATGCCCTGACCGTTGCCGGCCGTGCACAGGCAACCTATGAAGAGCATTTAACCTTTTACCAGCATCTGAAAAAAGGGGATAGCCTCCAGGCCTATCAGGTCCTGATCAATCACCTTATGATGCCTTTGACCATGAATATCATTTAACGTTTTCTGTCCGACCTGGAATTACAATAGGCCGGACAGATTTGTTTTTTAAAGAGCGATCTTTACTACGACCTTCTTTACATCACAGGGCTTTCCTGCCGCGCAGCGGGGCTTATGGGCATCTTCAGGGGCCACAATGATTAAATCTCCTTCTTCCAGCAGAACGCTTCCGCTAAACTCGGGTTCTTCATAGAAGATCACATCGTTTTCCTCGATCCGTTCCTTCACCTTTAAGCCGTCTCTTTTGCAGACGCCGAACTGTTCCCTTCCGGAAACCATGTACTGAATATCAAAATATTTCTCATGGGTCTCAAAGGATCCCTGCTCCGCAGGAAATGTGGTGTATTCCTGTACATTAGCCACCACGATGTCTCCCATGACCTGATAGCTTCCTGCCGGTAAAGAACGGATATCCGTTTCTCTCAGCCACTCATAGGCTGCCCGGAATTTTTCTTCCAGATAATCGTATGTTTCTGCAACTGAAATATTAGAAAAAAGCATAAGTTTTCTCCCTTCTGCTCCCCATGAGGAGCAGTTCCTTTTTATTTGCTTGCAATATCCTTTGTATCCAGATTGCCTTCTGAAATGGCAACCACCTGGGCCCATACAGTCTCATCCACGGATACGCCATCCTTCATGCTGCGTTCCCTGGTAGTAATGGTACGTTCTCCCGGACAGGTAACCTGGCCGCCTTCCCGCTCAGGATGGCTTGCATCCGCTGCAGCAACACGCCGGTTAAGCATTTCCTGGATTTCTTCCTTTGTTCCGAAAAGATATGGATCATAAGCAATGAAAATCTGACAGCAGCCAGTGCAGCTTCCTCTTCCTTCCTCATCCATATCAAATCCGCTGTTTCCATTTGCCATAAGAGCAGCTGCCAAATCTAACGCAATTGCCATGCCGCTTCCCTTCCAGTATCCGGTGGGAAGGATCCGTCTGCTCTCCTCGATGGCTCCCGGATCATCCGTCAAGTTTCCGTCTTTATCAAAGCCTCCGGGGAATGGAAGCTTTTTGTCTGCCAGACGGTAAACTCCAAGCTTTCCATAAGCATACTGGCTCATCGCCATATCAAGAACAATCGGGCCATCCTCTCTTGGAATGGCAATGCAGAATGGGTTATTTCCGACACCCGGCTCATCGCTGCCCCACAGAGGCATACAGCTCTCCGTATTGATCCAGCTCATGCCCATGAAACCTGCTTCCGCCATTCTCCAGGCATAGGTGCCGCCACGCATCCAGTGAGTCGTATTTCTAAGAGCAACACATCCGATCCCATGTTCCTTGGCAAGCTCCATGGCCCGGTCTGCACAAAACATTGCATTGGTAATACCGATTCCTAAATGTCCGTCGTAATTTTCAACGGCTCCTCTGGCCCCTATAAGCTCCGGCTGACCCTTTGGATCCACCCAGCCCTTCTGCACATATTCTACAAAACGCGGAACACGGTTTAGTCCATGGCTCTCTACTCCATCGGCACTGGACTGGGCATGGATAGTTGCGCAGGCCTCAGCTTGTTCCATGGTAAGCCCTGCATGTAACAACGCCTTTTTTATTGTTTCTTTTACTGTTTCAAATGGAATTTTTAAACTCATATCTTCTCCTGCTTTCTCTTAAGCGGTCCGCGGCGTTCTCCCCGCACAGACCATCATCTCCTCGTAAAGTCCGCTGGCTTCTTCCGGTGAATAGCCATAGACCAAAAATACATCCATTATATAGGGGGAATAGGTGATTCCCATGATTTCCTGGGCAAACCCCATTGCCGCAATTTCACTGAAGGCGATCACGTTGGAATCGTTATGAAGAAAACCAAGGGACCATAGTCTGACTTTTTCTGTCTTCGTGAAAATTTCATGTTTGTACTGCTCTTCCACGAAATGAAAAAGCTCATGGGCCAGCAGAAGGCGGCTGATATCAAGCCCCTCTGCTAACACCTCCGAGATCCCCGGTCTTTCAAAGAGCTTCTCTCCTTTTTTCACCGCATCCAAATAGATGCAGATTTTATTAGGAACCCTGTATTCAGCGAAAAGCACCCGGTCGGTTTTCTCCGGGAATTCCGGAAAGGAGATATCCATTCCCATGGCTTGTGCCAGCTTCTTAGGATCCCTGGTCTGGTACTTTTCACGAACCTTCTGTGCATATTCTCTGCCGCAGGCCAGGCTTTTCTCCATCCATTCCTTTCGCTGCTCCTCATTAAACCTTCCATTTAAAGGCTCTCTGGAAAATGCATAGGAATACCATTCCGCCGGCTCAATTTCCGCTAAGTCATTTACCATATCCTCGATTGGACGAACGTCAAAGTGGGGGCGCTCATACACGCTTGTCCTCTGCTTTCCGAAAAGTCCATCTGTAATGGGCTTTAGGGCATTTCGAAACTCTTCTTTCTTCATAATCGATTAAATCTCCTGTACGGAAGCTATGATCAGAACATCTTCCTCTGGCTCCCGGTCACCTAAGTCCAGATTCATAAGAAGCATAACCTGCTCCAAGTCTACTGCACTGTAGTCGCATACCCTGGGTCCGAAACATACAAAGAAATCCGGACGCAGCACGGTATCCGTCTTAAATACGGCATTTTCCTTCCAAAGCTTTTCTACAACCTCTTCGTAATCCTTTGCCTTGCATTTCTCTACAACACCGTCGGAACACTGCACTTTAATGAATCCCTTGCTGTCTACAATACGCAGAGGCGTTTTACCGTCTTTCTCTCCTTTATAAACATAAAACTTGTCTGTCATCTCAGCCAATTCC